>NZ_CP031467.1:3624800-3926866 GCF_003368325.1 Paraburkholderia caffeinilytica
ACCGATCACGTTGCAGGCGTTGCCAAAAGTGGAGCGCCGGGTACCGTTGGAAAGCCTTCAGGACCGCGGTGCGCGAATGCAGGCGCGCGCCAATCGGCGGCCGTTGCGCGACCAGTGGCGCATGGCGAGCTTCAGCGGCTTGATCGCCGCCCGCAGCAAAGCCGAGGAGGCGCCTACGCCGGCGGAAGAGGTGCGGCCCGATCACGACGAGATTGCCGATGCGCTCGCGCCGACGCCGTTGCCGGTGCCGCAAACGCCGTCGTATGCGGAGGACGACATTCTCGCGTTTCCGCGCGGCGCGGCGGCGGGCGACTGTCTGCACCGCATGTTCGAACTTGCGGATTTCACCGATCCGCATACATGGCCGGATGCCATCCGGGGCGCGTTGCGCGAGCGCCCGGCGCCGGCCGCGCCTGAGCTCGCGGCACGCTTGCCCGCCATGATGCATAACCTGATCGCCGACGTGGTGAGCACCGAGCTCGTGCCCGGCATGGCGCTCGGCAGCTTGAATCCGCGGCGGCGCCTGAACGAGCTTGAGTTTCTGTTTGCCGCGCCTTCGCTCGATTTTCCGGCGTTGCGCGAGCTGCTGATCGAACACGGCTATCCCGACGTTGCGCTGGAGCCCGGCGTGTTGCGCGGTTTCGTCAAAGGATTTATCGACATGATCGTCGAGCACGACGGCCGTTTCTGGATCGTCGACTGGAAGTCGAATCATCTGGGCGACACCGCCGCCGACTACGCCGCGAGACCGCTCGAAGCGGCCATGGCGATCCACGCATATCACCTGCAGGCGCTGCTTTATACCGTGGCGCTGCATCGCTATCTGAAAACCCGGGTGCGCGACTATGCGTATGACACGCACATCGGCGGCTATCTCTATCTGTTCGTGCGCGGCGTTCGTCCGCAGTGGCGGGACGCCGATGGAGCGGCCGGCGTGCACATGCGGCGGCCCGCCTTCGAACTGGTCGCGTTGCTCGATGCGGCGATGATCGGAGGTGTCGCATGAGCACGTTCGAGCGGATCTCTTCCTTGCCGCCGGAGCTCGACGATATCGGGGTGAATTTACCCGCGCCGGCCGATTTCAGCACCGCGCTTGCCGAAGGATTCGCGCGCCGCATCGGCATGCTGGCGCGGCGTGGCGGCGCGCCGGGCGAGGCGGTGAAGTGGGCGGCGCGGGCTGCCTTCGCCGCGAGCCGCGCGACCGCCGAAGGGCACGTGTGCCTGCCGCTTGCCGTACTGGCGCGACGCTTCGATGCGTCGAGCGCGGAAGTGCGGGCGGCGCTGTTCGCAAGCGGCATGGCCAGCGACGGGTCGCCGAGCGCGGCGGCGTTGCGGCCGCTGGTGGTCGACGGGCAAGGGCGACTTTATCTGGCGCGCTACTACGACTACGAACGGCGTCTCGCACGCTCGCTGGTTGCGCACGCAGGCGGGGGGCAGGTGGAAGGTGTGAGGGCTCGTGAGCATGCGCGGGCTGCGGCGGATGTCGACGCTCGTGCGAGTGCGAGTTCCGGCGCAAGTGGCACGCCAGATACACAGACAGCTGCCGGTGAAAGTGGCAACGCCAACACCCGTGTGGCTTCACGCGCGGGTCAAAATGCAGGTGCCGGCGCAGATGCAGGCGCAAACGCGGACGCGACTGCCCAAACGCTGCACGAGCGTCTGTTGCGCTACTTCGGCCCGCCGCAGGACGACGAGGTCGACTGGCAACGTGTCGCGGCGGTCATGGCGCTGTCTGGCCGCCTGACCATCGTCAGCGGCGGCCCGGGTACCGGCAAGACGACTACGGTGGTCGGTGTGCTTGCCTGTTTGCTGGACGCGCGGGCCGATCTGCTAATTGCACTGGCGGCGCCTACCGGCAAAGCCGCGCAGCGCATGCAGGAGGCCTTGCTCGCCCGTGCCGGCGATCTGCCGCCGGAGCTCGCCGCGCGCCTGCCGCAGACGTCTTACACCTTGCACCGGCTGCTCGGGTCCGGGCCGGGCGGGCGCTTCCGGCATCATCGCGACAATCCGCTGCCTTATGACGTCGTCGTGATCGACGAGGCGTCGATGATCGACGTGGCGATGGCAGCGCGTCTGCTCGATGCCATCGCACCGCAGACGCGTCTGGTGATGCTGGGTGACAAGGATCAGCTCGCGGCCGTCGAGGCGGGTGCGGTGTTCGCCGAACTCAGCGCGCGACCTGCTTTCACGCAGAATGGACTGCAGGGGATCGCCGAGGCGCTTGGCATTGACGCGGCGCGGTTGTCGCAAGCATTGCCCGGCGTGTCGAGCGGCTTCGACGAAGGCCCCGACGATCTTTTCGCAGATACGGGTTCGTCGGACGATTCGGATACGCCGCCTTTCCCTTCGCCGGCTCAAAACCCGCTCGCGGACTGCGTCGTCTGGCTCGAGCGTAACTATCGATTCGGTCTCGAATCGCCCATCGGGCGTTTGTCGCTCGCGATTCGCAACGGCGCGGCCGGCGCGGCGCTCGACGTCCTGCGCATCGATCCCGCCGAACCGTGCGCGGCGGCGCTGTACGAAGATGCGCATGCGACGCTTGCCGATCGCACCGTCGCGCGGCTTGCCGCAGGTTTTGCAGCGTATGCTGATGCGCTTGCCGAAGCGCTGGCCGCCGATACGCCGGACCCGCTCCCTCTCTTCGACGCACTGAACCGTTTTCGAATTCTGTGCGCGACCCGTGCGGGGCCGCGCGGCGTCGATCAGGTGAATGCCGCGATGGCCGCGCAGGTGCGGCGTTCGGCGGGTGTGACGCTGGCCGTCGGTGCGCAGTGGTTCGCCGGGCGCCCCGTCATGGTCACGCGCAACGATTACGCGCTCGGTCTGTTCAACGGCGACATCGGCATTGCGCTGCCGGGGGCGGGCGGTGCGTTGCGTGTGTATTTCCGTAGCGGCGACGGCGGTCTGCGTGCCGTATCGCCCGCGGCACTGCCGCCGCACGACACGGCATTCGCGCTCACGGTTCATAAGTCGCAAGGCTCGGAGTTCCAGCATGCGGTGCTGATGTTGCCGTCGGTGTTCAGCCGGGTGTTGTCGCGCGAGCTCGTGTACACGGCAATTACCCGTGCGCGCGAGCGAGTGGACGTGATTGGCGCACGCGCGGTGCTGGCGCAGGCCATCGCCACGCCGACACAGCGTGACTCGGGCCTGGCCGCGCGAATCGCGGAGGTGTGGCGCCTCGTCTAGCAGGGGGCGTGGGCAACGTGGGTTTGTTCGTGGGTTCAACGAGGCGTTTGGGCAATTCGGACAGTCCGGGTGGCGCAAGCAGGCGAGGCGACTCAGGGAGATTGAACAGCCGGGCCGCTGGGCATCAAGGCAGCCGAATAGCCGAATAGCCCGGCCCCTCAGCTCGCGATCCCGCCCGGCTGCGCGCGCGCCTCGACCCGGCTGGGCATGGTCTTGCGATACCACAGCGTCCACAACGTCAAGGCGCCGTAAATGCCGTAGCCGATGAACGGCGAGACCACCAGAAAGCGTTCGATCGGCCAGGTGAGCGCCATCCAGGCGCGCAGCGCCGTTTCGCCGGTCAGGCCGACGCCCCAAACGAGCGTCATGAGCCGCATTGCAGTGACGAGGGCCGGCCGCTCGCGCCACAACGCTTCGAAGCGCTCGGCGCCGCCTTCCATTTCACGGGCGACGGTGGCGCGCGCAAGATAGAAGATCAACGGACGGCGCATCGGCAGCGACAGCAGAAACACCACGCCCACCGCGCCGGACACCAGCGATTCGCGCAGCAACAACATGCGCGGACTGCCGCCCAGCGCCATCGCCGCGACCGACAGCACGATGCCCGCCACGACCATCACGCTGAGCGCGTCGACGCGTCGAAAGCGCACCAGTTCGATCAGGCTCCAGATGATCGGCGGTACGGCGGACGCGATCAGCGCGCCGGTCTCGCCCAGGTGCGGCAGCGTGAAACGGTAAGCAAGCCACGGCAGCAGAAAATTGACGGCCAGTTCCAGTACAAAACCCGGACGGAGTTTCATATTAATTTACGCTGTAAGCGAAAACCGCAGTATCGGTGAACCGGGCGTGCCGATGCAAATAGTTTTTCGCATCGGCGGCCGTGGCCGATAGTCCGTAGTCGGTAATCGGTTGCGCCCTGTGTACACTTGCGTCTCTAACTCAATCCCGTCATGACATCCCGTTATCCGATCCCGCCGAACGAAATCGAATTGACCGCAGTCCGCGCGCAAGGAGCGGGCGGCCAGAACGTCAACAAGGTTTCGAGCGCCATCCATCTGCGTTTCGACGTGCAGGCGTCGTCGCTGCCGGAGGTGCTGAAGATGCGCCTGCTCGCGCTGTCCGATCACCGGCTCACGCGCGACGGCGTGGTGATCATCAAGGCGCAGGAGCATCGCACTCAGGAGATGAACCGCGCGGCGGCGCTGGCGCGGCTCGACGAACTGATCGAAAGCGTCAGCGTGACGCGCAAGCCACGCGTCGCCACCCGGCCGACGCGTGCTTCGAATCGGCGTCGCCTCGACAGCAAGGCCCGGCGCAGCGAGATCAAATCCGGCCGTGGGCGGGTAGAGGACTAAGAGCTGATCCGGGACGGGACGCCGACACCCGGAAGGGCGATCAGAACGCCCCCGAAGGCGCTTTAGACGGCACCCGGGGAGTCTCGCCATAGAACCACCGGCAAGAGCCAGTCAGGTTCAGCGCTTGCCCCCGCGTCCACCAGAACGCGTATCGGCCGGGGACGTCGTCGGTACAAAGTCGACGCAAAGCACATGCATGCCGTCGCGGTCGAATGCGATTGCCGCGGTATAGCAGTCCTGGCCGTCCGCGAGCGAGTAGTGCGGCCCCATCATGGCGACGCGCCCCGGCGCGGCGAGCGCATGCTTGAAGTACGCGCGCCGCGACCAGTTGCTGCGCGTATCCGTGTAGAGCGGCGCGAGCCGCAGCGGAGGTGGCGGCACCGAGGCAGCGGTGACCGACGCCTGGGTCTGTTCGCCTTGACCGTCGGTGACGAACACGCGGCGGGCTTCGGGCAGATGCCACATCTTTTGCGCCGCCTGCCGCAGGTCGCCGGTGGCCTTGAAGGTGTCGGCCGCGGCGAGCACGGCCTCGGCGAATCCTTCGAAACCAAGCCGCTGATGGCCGGCATGAGCGCGCTCATAGGCGGCGAACTTGCTCCACATCGACTCGATCAGCGCCGGTACCCTGGCGCACGCGGCCTGCACCGAACCCTTCGGCTGGCCGAGCCAGAAACCCTGCACGAAATCGACGTCGGCCTGCATCAGAATCATCAGCTCTTCGTCGGTTTCGACGCCTTCGGCCAGCACCAGCGTACCGGACTGATGGAGCATTGCGATCAGGTGGCTGATCAGCGAATCGTCGCCCTCGCGCTTGCCCGCCCGCGCGACCAGCGAGCGGTCGAGTTTCACGATGTCGGGGCGAAAGCGCCACACACGGTCGAAGTTCGAAAAACCGGTGCCGAAGTCGTCGATCGCAATCAGGAAGTCGCGTGGCTGCGACGCCGCGAGCATGCTGGCGACCGCGGATTCATCGTCGGCGGGCTGTTCGAGTACTTCGATGACGATGCGCTCCTGCGGCAGGCCGAAGTGCGCCGAGAGTTCATCGATGAAGGTGCGCTGCGGCCAGCCGGTTTCGAACACCTGTGGACGCGTATTCAGAAACAGCCAGCCGGTGCTGATGCCCTGTTCCATGAAATTCGCGACATGCAGGCAGCGTGCGATGCGGTCGAGTTCGCGGGCGTCCGCGGCCGAACGCGTGCCGGAGAAAAGCACTTCCGGCGATACCGGCAAGCCGACCGGATCGAACGCGCGCAGCAAGCCCTCATAGCCGACCACTCGCTGATGCGTGACGGACAGCACCGGCTGGAACACGCTGTGCAGGGTCAGCGCGCGCCATGTCGCGGTCCAGCCGGACTCGTCCCGGACCAGATGCGGGAGCAGGCCGCTAAGGGTTAATTCGCGGACGGTCGGCATAAGAGCGGGCATGAGTGCGGGCATGGTGACATCGCGGCAAGCTGGTGACGGGGCGCGCAAACAGATCTGGCACGCAACGGATGCACAGCCCAGGCGCCGGCAGGGTAAGGCAAGTACAGCCCGGGAACGCGGAGAGCAAAGCCAGCCATGCTGGACTCCGGCGGGATTAGTCAAAACCAGTCTAGCAGTTCGAGGTTCGCATGAATGTGCGGGTTATCACAGACGCGGAACATGGCCGGGCGCCCGGCAAACCAGCCTTGGCGCGGTTGCCGGCGCTGGCGTCGCGGGCGTTTCGTGTGAGCTTCGCACTCGCTTGCCGCGCGCGAAATCGATCGTTTTAAACGAAATCGATCGTGCGTATGAAGCCGAGGGTAGCAGGGCGGTGAGTGGCCGCCCGCCAAACTCCAGGCAAGGACGGTGCTCAGACGTTTCGCGCCGGCCGAAGGCTTCGCGCGAGGCTGATCCAGCCGTGGCCGCGGGAGCCCGCGGGCGGGCATGAGCGCCTGCAGGTTTGGCGGGCGGCGGGTATGCTGCTGCTTTTCCTGAACAAACGGAGTACAGGCATGGCGGAAATCGCAGTGGTCGCAATCTCGGTGGCGAAGCCGGGTTATGAAGAACAACTGCGCGAAGCGCTCGAAGGCATCGTCAGGCCGACGCGCAAAGAGCTGGGTGCGCTTCAATACGATCTGCATCGTGACGTGCAGGAGCCGCGCCGGTTCGTGTTTGTCGAGCGTTGGGAAAGCCAGGAAGCGCTGGCGGCGCATGCAAAATCCGCGCACATCGCGGCCTATAAGAAGGCGGTGGCGGATTGGGTCGAGCACGCGGAAATTCGCGTCGTGTCGAAGATCGCGTAAGCGTTTAAGGGACGGACGACGGGGGGCGTACCGCGGGGGCGAACTACGGGATCGAACTACGAGGTCGAACTGCGAGGTCGAACTGCGAGGTCGAACTGCGAGGTCGTGCTTCGGCGAGCGAACTCCGAAGCACGACCTCCGAAGCCCGAACAACGGCGAGTGAGGCGCGCGGCCTGATCCGGCCTGCGCGGCTCACTCGCCGTTTATCTTTAGTGCGTGGCTTGGGGGACGTCGAGGATCAGGATGATCGTCCAGTCGGCATCGCCGTCGTGGTGATACTGGCGTTCCGCAACGATGAACGGTTGCTGCTTGCCGTCCGGGCCGAGAAACAGCACGTCGCCTTCCATCGGCAGGCACTCGACGGGCGGCAGCGCGAGGAACGCTTCCTGACCGCCGCGCGGCATCAGTTTTTCGATTTTGCGAGATGCTGCTTCAGTCCATTCGATATCTAGCTGGATGTTGCTCATGCTGTCCTCCGCACCAAGGTGCGCACAGGTTAGGGGGATTCCGGCCGGGCGACGGTCGCCGGGCGCCGGTTGGTGCGCGACTTTAGCATAACGTTAGCCGGGCGCAACGCGCCTGCAGCGAGTCCATTAGACAACAAAAAAGAGACAACAAAAAAGCCGAAGCCTGCGGTGCCGGCTTCGGCCTTTTACGTTCGCGGCGAGGCCGCGGGTGATGCGGTCAAACCGGGCTCACGAACTGGCGGCTTCGGCCTTGGCGGCTTTCTTGTGATGGTGCGGGGCCATCTTGTGATGTTTCTCCGGCATAGGCGCGCTTTCCATTGCTTGCTGGCGATTTTGCAATTCTTGCGCGCGCTGCTCGACGTCGGCGGCCTTGGCCGGATCGGTGCTCATCATGACGCCGTTGTCCTGCGCATAGGCCGCGCCTGTCACGGCACTGAGGGAAACCAGGATCGCCAGGGACACTTTCTTCATTGTTACCTCCGTAGAGTGGTAATGGACCCGAGTATTTGCCTGTCCAATCGGAAAGACAATGCATTCTAGCCAGCAATATCCGCTCCAGCGGACGTTTTGTAACGGCAATGACAATTAGTTACATCTTGTTACCTTCAATCCGCCGTTGCCGTCGATGACGATTTCGCGTCAAGCTCGATAACGCGTTGCCGACGCAAAGAATATTCGCATCGCTAAGTAAATTACTTCGTTGCCGCGAGTGAGATTCAGAACCATCCGATTGCACGATAGACGTGAAATTGCGCGATTCCAATCAGTTCGTGCAGCGCAGTCTCCGCGTTCACCAGATTGTCATAGCGCGGCAGTACACCGGGATCTACGCGCAGCGCGCTCGAAATCAACGGTTGCGGCGCGAGGCCGAAATGATGGAAGTCGAGCAACGCGCGCGGCATCTGATAGGCGGAGGTGACGAGTATCAGGGAATCGTAACGTGACTGCTCGAGAATCGCCGAGACGTTGCGGGCGTTTTCGTACGTCGTGCGGCTGCGGTTTTCCAGCACGATGTCCGCACGCGGCACCTGTTTGCGCAGCAGGTAGGGCAGATAGGTATCCGCTTCGGTTGCGCTATGCCGCTGCGGATTGCCGCCGCTCACGATGATCTGACACGTGGCGGCGGTACGCTTGCAGGCCGCGTAGTTTTCGGCGCTCACCGCGATGCGCGCGAGTACGTCGCGCGGTGGCACGAGCACGTCGTCATCGTCGTAAATGGTGCCGCCGCCGAGCATGATGATCGCGGTACGTGGTGCAAAGCGGGCGGGCGTGTCGGTTTGCCGACGCGGCTGCGCCAATTCCAGCAATGGAGCCGTGAGCCAGCCGGCGGCGAGCAGCCAGAACAGGGCGATCGCGCCCATGACGAGAGGCCGGCGGGCGCGTTTCCATAGCACGATTGCTGCAAAAAAAAGCGCTAATAAAGTGAATAGAATCAATTTAAATGGGGTAACGTATGACTTTCGGGACAAATCTACGGGCTTGCTATCGCGCCGCAGCGGTTGCATCGTCGGCCCATAGACAGAACGCTAACATGGCGTTCGGACGGGGGTTCCGAAAATGAGACCAAGGCAGCACCTGGCGGAATTCGACCGCATGACAGCGATCATGCTTCCAGCCAAGGGCGGGTGCTATGCGCGTTACTGGTGGCGCGGTGACGTGTTGGGCATAGATGTGTCATAGCTGCACTTTAAGAAAGAAGTGAGATGACCACGTATTCCAACGAAGCAGTACTTGAAGCGCTGCGGCGGGCGCAATATCGCCAGGTCCCGTGGGCCAGACGGCCGGGTGTCTTCCAATATCTTCGCGCGCTAGGCCTGATGGACACTGTTCGGCAGCGCACTGTCGCGCCGGCACCGGGTTTTCACGCGCCGGTCGATATTGCGGTGCTCACCGACAGGGGCAGGGCCGAGTTCGCGAGGCTTGCGCACGACGAACGCCTGTTGAGCTGGACCGCACAGCGAATGAACGACTATGTCGTCGCGACAGCCGAAACGCGGCCTACTGCCGCTCTCGAAGCCCGGTCCTAGTGGCGGCGGGCGGGCTGGCGCTGTTTTCCCGGCCGCTCCAGCGGCAGGCGGTGGTTTTATTGCTCCCGCTTTATTGCTCAGCTGATGCGCCTGCCGCAGTGCGCGCCGCCCGTCTGTTGACACAAAAAAAGCCCGTATCGCAAGGATACGGGCGTACCGGAATTACTACTGCCACGCTGTGCTAATGGCGTTGAATCAGACTGCGTGCAGCCGTTGGTGGTTCCCCGATCGTTCAATTCGCCATACGGCGCGTTGTCTCGCAGTCACCATGTGCGCTGGCTATGGCGCACAACGGCAGCGCACAACAGCGGCGCCCCAACACAGACGATTCGACACACGCCGACCCATTCGCAAGCGCATCGGCGCATGCCTAGCGGCGGCGCGCCGGATCTTCGCGTGGCGGTTCAGGCCGCGTGCGTACATTGCTCGCGATATCGCCGCGCAAATCGCCCCGCGGCGCCGGCGGCTGGAAGTCGCGGTTGCGCGTTCCGCTTTGCTGCCAGGCTTCGACGCTGGCCGTGTGATCCGGCCGCCAGTTCCAGCCTTGGGGGCGCTGCTGTGCGAGCGCCGGTGCGGCCATTGATGAAACGACAATGCCGCACAGAAGCAGTGACATTGGTTTCATGCTGAGCTCCCGTCAAGCCGATCGACTCATGGCCTGTTTGCATACCGATAAGGTATGCCGAGTGGCGAAAGCACGCTGTAAGCAATAGTAAATGGATGTTTCACCTGCAGCCATTGAACCGCTTCAGGCGACTAAAGCGAGTTGACGATGAAATCGAAGGGATGAACCGGAAGAGGCGGGAAGGGACGACTGAGTTGGGCGCGCCGAGGAGCGGTGCCCATTGCTGGTCGGGCGGGCGTCGACAGACGGCGCGCGGCGGCCCCGGATAGACGCCGGGCGCCCACAGGCGCCCGGCGGCAAAACGATTCGCGTCAGGCCATCTTGACCGGCGCGCGCCACGATTCCGGATTGGTCCAGAATGCGCCGCGCAGGCGGTCGCGGCTCGGCGGTGCCGGTGGCTTCGCCGCAGTCGCGCCAATGCGGCCGCGCAGCGAAATTTCACGGCCGCTCGTGCCGAGTCGCTTAACTATTTCGGCGAGCGTACCATCGGCTTGCCATTCGTCGAAGCGACGGCGGCAAGTCGGCGGCGACGGATAGCGGCCCGGCAGCTTGGACCAGCCCTCGCCCGTCGACAGCACCCAAAGCACGGCATTGACGACTGCACGCGCTTCCACGCGTGGTCGACCACGACGTTCGCTCCGTGCTGGCTCCGCACAGAACAACGCCTCGACCAGCGCCCACTCGTTGTCTCTCAAATCGTCGAACAGCATCATGTTTCACCTCAGCGAAGCTAACTCCGGTGCGCTGCCCCGCGCCGCGCACTCTCCATGCACTCGATAGGCGAGTGCCAAGGGGGGTCGGGCTTGCCACGATCTGCTATTCAGTCAGAAGTCATGGCGCCGACCCTGTGTGCATGTAAATGCAGGAAGTGTGCCAAGCTGAATCCAACTACCTGAAAGCCCTGTGACAGCGGGCCAGCGCGGGCGCTAGCTAGGGCCGTATAAGAATCCAAAAAACCCATCTCGCAAATCGGGACAATCACCAATCTTGTGCAATCAGGCCCGTCCAGCGTGCGTTTGCGCCTTATTGCTGCGCTGCAGCGATTGCACTAAATACGGTTGTGGTGCGACGTTTCGCCATACAATGCGCATCAAACCGGGCTATTGATGAGGTTGGTAAATGAATGTGACGCTGCGTCAGCTAAGGGTTTTCATTGAGGTCGCCCGTTTGCAGAGCTTCAGCCGGGCCGGCGATGAAATCGGCCTGACGCAATCGGCGGTGAGTCGTTGCGTACGCGAACTGGAGGGGGAGATCGGTCTGAAGCTGATCGATCGGACCACGCGCGAGGTGCAGCTCACGGATGTCGGCGGCAACCTGGTATCGAGCGTGTCGCGCCTGCTGACGGATCTGGACGACGCCTTGCGCGAGATCCGCGAAATCGGCGAGCAGCGCCGCGGACGGGTGGTGGTGGCCGCGAGCCCGACGGTGGCCTGCCGCTTGATGCCCGGCGTGGTAGCGGCCTGCGGACGCCAGTTTCCCTACATCGCATTGGGTCTGCGCGACGACGTGCAGAGCGACGTGGTGCGCAAGGTGAAGTCGGGCGAAGTCGATTTCGGCGTAGTCATCGGCCCGTTTTCCGCCGACGACCTGCTGAGCGAGTCGCTGATGACCGATTCCTTTTGCGTCGTTTCGCGCGACGATCACCCTTTGGCGGCGCGGAAGCAGGTGGCATGGACGGAGCTCGAAGGCGAGCAGCTCGTCATGCTCGATTACGCGTCAGGCAGCCGGCCGATCATCGACGCCGTGATGCAGGAGCACGGAGTGAGCGCGACCGTGGTGCAGGAGCTGGGGCATTCCGCGACCGTTTTTGGGTTGGTCGAGGCGGGCGTGGGCGTGAGCGTGCTGCCCTGGCTGGCATTGCCGCTGCCGGCAGGCGCCTCGCTGGTGGCGCGGCCGCTCGTGCCGCGCGCCGAGCGCACCGTCGAACTGGTCCGGCGGCGCGACCGCTCGCTGTCGCCCGCGGCGGAAGCGGTGTGGAGCCTGATTCGTCAATTGCCGGCGCGGGCTGAGGATCTGACGTGATGATTGTGGGCGCGCCTCGCCACCCGGTGAGCTCGCCGCCCCAAAAACAGGCGCCGCGCTAAACTGTCGCCTCCTCAGGCGTCAGGCCTGACTCATTACCCATTACCCACTGCCCGTCCATCTCTGTCTGGAAGTCTCGATGAGCGAATCGGATCTGCCTGTGCCCTCTGTCCCCAACGCGCGCGATGCGGTGCGCGCACTGCGTCCTTCGCAGATCCGTGAAGTCGCGAATGCCGGTTTCGGCGTCGCGGATGTGCTGCCGTTCTGGTTCGGCGAGTCCGACCGGGTGACCCCGGCCTTCATCCGCGACGCCGCGAGCGCTGCGTTGGCTGCCGGCGCCACCTTCTATACGCACAACCTTGGCATTGCGCCGCTGCGCGTGGCGCTCGCGGATTACGTCAGCGCGTTGCATGGGGCGACGTTGCCCGATCACATCGCCGTGACGAGCGCCGGCGTCAACGCGCTGATGCTGGCCGCGCAGCTGGTCGTGGGCGCGGGTGACCGCGTCGTCGCGGTCACGCCGCTGTGGCCGAATCTGGTTGAGATTCCCAAGATTCTGGGCGCGCATGTGGAAACCGTCGCGTTGGGCTACGGTGAACGTGGCTGGCAACTCAATCTCGAGCAGTTGCTGGCAGCGCTGACGCCGGACACGAAGATGCTGCTGGTCAATTCGCCGAACAATCCGACTGGCTGGGTGATGAGCCGCGACGAGCAGCGCGCCGTGCTGGCGCATTGCCGCCGCCACGGCATCTGGATCGTCGCCGACGAAGTCTACGAGCGTCTTTATTATGCTGACGCCGAGCCCGGCGCCGGCCACGCTCATTCGCGCACGGCGCCGTCGTTTCTCGATCTGGCCACGCGCGACGAGCGCGTGATCTGCGTGAATTCGTTTTCCAAGGCGTGGCTGATGACCGGCTGGCGGCTCGGCTGGATCGTCGCGCCGACGTCGCTGATGGACGATCTGGGCAAGCTCGTCGAATACAACACGTCGTGCGCGCCGGCGTTCGTCCAGCAGGCGGGCATCGCGGCCGTCCAGCAGGGCGAGCGCTTCACTCAGGAACTGGTGCTCGATCTGAGGGCATCGCGCGACCATCTGGTGCGGGCGCTGTCCACGGTGCCGGGCGTGGATGTCAAGGCGCCGCCCGGGGCGATGTATCTGTTTTTCTCGATGCCGGGTGCGTCGCGCAGCCTCGAGCTATGCAAGGCCATGGTGCGCGACGTGGGCCTTGGCGTGGCGCCCGGCAGCGCGTTTGGCCCGCAAGGCGAAGGCTTCGTGCGCTGGTGCTATGCCTGTGACACGGCGCGTCTGGACGCGGGTGTCGAGCGTCTGAAGCGATTCCTGGCGCAACCCGGCACGCATTGAATCGCGGCAAAAGGGCGGTCTGCGAGGTTCAAGGGCGATTTCAGTCCGATTCTCGTGCATATCCGCCCACTTTTCCGCGAAAGCGCGCAGGCGAGGGCATCGCTGAAAAATGCGCCGGGGATTTCGTCTTTACGCACTGGTTGTTTTTGCGTAATATGGCGCTCAGTCACGCGATTCCTTTCAGGAATATCGCTGCTCCGTCCGGCTGGGTTTGGCTCGATTGCCTGTTTCGCCTCCCCCCGGTGCGTGCTCCCATCAATATGACCGATCAGAATCGGGCGAGCGCGTCTTCAGTTCCACATCGTCTGTTTGATCCGGTTCTTTGACCACAGGGTCTGACCTAGCTGCATGAATACCCAAGAGGCGAAGATCGTCCTCGAGACTGCCTTGATCTGCGCGCAGGAGCCGTTAAAGCTCGGCGATTTGCGCAAGCTCTTTGCCGACGGCGTGTCGGCAGACACTGTTCGGAATTTGCTCGAAGACCTCAAGCAGGATTGGTCCGGGCGCGGTGTGGAGTTGGTCGGGCTGGCGTCGGGCTGGCGATTTCAAAGCAAGCCCGCGATGCGTTCGTACCTGGATCGCCTGCATCCTGAGAAACCGCCGAAATATTCGCGTGCGGTGCTCGAGACGCTCGCGATCATTGCGTACCGGCAACCGGTCACGCGTGGCGATATCGAAGAAATTCGCGGCGTCACGGTGAATACGCAGGTCGTCAAGCAACTCGAGGATCGCGGCTGGATCGAAGTGATCGGCCATCGTGATGTGCCAGGCCGACCGGCGCTGTACGCGACCACGCGGCAATTTCTCGACGACCTCGGTTTGAAGGCGCTCGACGAATTGCCGCCGCTCGCCGATCCGTCGGCGCAGCTGAACGCGGATCTGCTCGGTCAGCATGCGATCGAATTTTCCGAGGTCGAGGCCGCACAGGCGCTGGCTTCGGGTGAAGAGGGTGCGCTCGCCGCGCCGTCGGAATCTACCGCAGACGAGGCAGGCGCTGCAGCGGGCGAATCCCTCGGCGAGATGGCCGATCGCGGTCACGTTGAAGAAGCCGGTGAGGCAGCGGGATCGGAAATCGCCGGCGAGCACGCTGAAGCGCATCAAACGCCGGTCGCTCAGGCGCAGCATGCTGATCCGGCTGAGGCAAGCGGGGCTGTTGAGCCTGCCGGGGCGGCGCATGGCATGGTGGGCATGGTGGATATCGCACCGGCACCCGAGTCGCATCAGGGCGCTGTCGAAGTCCCGGCCGGGCAGGAACATGCCGAAGCGGCAAACGTTGAAACGCAGGCCGGCGGCGCCGAGCCCGCACTGAATCACGATCCGGTCATCCGGACCGATCCGGCAATACCCGCGCACGACTCGGGCGGACTCCGCGATACGGGGCACGCCGCCGAGCCGAACCCGACCACGGCGGCGCACGGCGATCCTGATGATTGCCGCGATGCCGCACAGGACGCAGGCATTCTGACCGACGACGAACCCGAGTCGCGCAGCGCCTGACGTAACCGAACTTTTTTGCCGCGCCCGCAATGGGCGCGCGCGACCTGACATTTTGAGGTTGTTTTGACACATACCCACGACACCGATTCGTCCGAATCCGAGCGCGCCGTGCCGTCGGCGCGCGCCGACGAAGCGCGCACCACGCAAGCGTCGGCAGGCGAGGGCGAGCGCCCGGCGCAAGCTTCGGAAGCAGACGGTGAAGACCGTCCGCGCCGCGGCCTGCGCCGCGGACCGCGCAGCCTGATCGCGCGGCGCCGCGCTGGAGCGAAGGCGAAGGGCACCGAAGGCACCCCCGCGCAAGCCGCGCCGGTCGTCACCGAGACGCCGCCGGACGGCGAGGTGGTCGCGCAGGTGCGCATGCCGCGCAAGGAAGGCGGCGCCAAGGGCCAGGGCCCGCGCCGCAATGCGGGCGGTGCGAAGCGGGAGGGTGGTCAACGCGAAGGCGCGCCCCGCGAGGGCGGACCTCGCGAAGGGCAGCGTGAAGGAGGGCGCGGCGAGCGTCAGCCGCGCGAAGGCAGTCAACGTCAGAATCGCCGTGGTGGAGCAGCACCGGCGGCAGCCGCAACTGAAGCAAGCCCGGACGACCTGTTCTCGTACGTCACTTCGCCCGCATTCGATGCGGACAACAGCGCCACCGGCGGCGTGCGCGCCCCGATGCTGCGCCGTGGCAAGCCGGCCGCGCCCAAGCGTGTCCTCGCCGCGGACGACGACGCGCCCAAGCTGCACAAAGTGCTGGCCGAAGCCGGCATGGGCTCGCGCCGCGACATGGAAGAACTGATCGTCGCCGGTCGCGTGTCGGTGAACGGCGAGCCGGCCCACATCGGCCAGCGCATCATGCCGACCGACCAGGTTCGCATCAACGGCAAGCCGGTCAAGCGCAAGCTGGCCAGCAAGCCGCCGCGCGTGCTGCTGTATCACAAACCGACCGGCGAAATCGTCAGTCACGCCGATCCGGAAGGCCGCCCGTCGGTGTTCGACAAGCTGCCGCCCATGAAGACCGCTAAGTGGCTCGCGGTTGGCCGCCTCGACTTCAACACCGAAGGTCTGCTGATGCTGACCACTTCGGGCGATCTGGCAAACCGTTTCATGCATCCGCGTTACAGCGTCGAGCGTGAATATGCGGTGCGCGTGGTCGGCGAGCTGGCGGAAGGCATGCGTCAGAAGCTGTTGCACGGCGTCGAGCTGGAAGACGGCCCGGCGAATTTCCTGCGCATCCGCGATGGCGGCGGCGAGGGCACTAATCATTGGTATCACGTCGCGCTCGCCGAAGGGCGCAATCGGGAAGTGCGCCGCATGTTCGAGGCAGCCGGCCTGATGGTCAGCCGCCTGATCCGCACGCGTCATGGCCCGATCTCGCTGCCGAAGGGCCTGAAGCGCGGTCGCTGGGAAGAACTCGAAGACAATCAGGTGCGCGCGCTGATGGCGTCGGTCGGCCTGAAGGCGCCGACGGAAGAAAAGGGCGGCCGCAGAGAGGCGCCGGAGCGCAAGCAGCCGGATCCGATGCAAACGTCGATGGGTTTCATTAGCCGCGAACCGGTGCTGATGTCGCATGGCCGTTTCGACCAGCAGCAGCCGCGCGGTCAAGGTCGGCGCGGCGCGGCGGGTGGTGGCTTCGGCGGTGGTGCGGGCGGTGGTGCTGGGTCTGGTTTCGGGGGCGGCTATGGCAACCGCGGCGCTGGCCGCAGTGCCGGCGGCTTCAGCGGTCCGATGGGCGGCGGTGCGGCTGGTCCGCGCGGTGGCCGTGACGTCGACGGCAATCGCGCGCCCTCGGGCAACGGCAATCGTGCGGCTGGCGGTGGTAAGCGCGCCGGCGGCCCGGGCGGCAATCCGGGCGGCGGCCGCGGGCCGGCCGGCAATCGCGGCGGCAACGCCAACCGCGCCGGCGGCGGCAACGCCAACGCGGGCGGCGCCAATCGTGGCGGCGGCGCGCCGCGCGGTCGTTCGCGTGGCCGTTAAGCGGCAAGCGACCTAAGCAAGACGGTTGGCCGCTGATCGTTCCTCAACGATCTGGCCTCGCCACCGTCAGAATCAATCGACGAGCGCTGTGGGTTTCGTGTAACGCATAAAATCGCGGCGTGCGCATAAGTAGGGGCAGAGTTTCCTGGCCCTGCTTGTCCGACGCGGGTCCGGGACGGCGCGAGCCGCCTTGCAAAAGACCCGGAGCGGCGCCATATCGTTGAAAGATTCCCATGAAATCAAGCGGAAATGCGCTTCGCGCGGCGTTCTGCGGTTTGCGTTTGTCCCGAAAAATGGCTACAATCGCGAAGTCGCTGGGCGTGCGGCTTTTCATGTGCGGCTCAGGTGCGACCACCGGTAATAAGATGATGGGCGTTTAGCCCATTTTTTTTTGCCGCTCAGTTCTAAGTGGTTCGGCATCTCGGGTAGCACGAACGTGCGCCGGCTTGGCGCGCGGCCCGCATTGGTGTTTGCAGACAAACCCGGCAGGTCTCGCCGCGCGAACATCTTAGAGGGCACTGTGCAACTGACGGAACTGATTGAAACCACGGTCGTGGGACTCGGCTACGAGCTCGTCGATCTCGAGCGCACCGGGCGCGGCATGTTGTGTATTTATATCGACCAGCCGGCCGGCATCGCGATCGAAGACTGCGAGAAAGTCACGCGTCAGCTCCAGCACGTTCTGACGGTCGAAAATATCGATTACGAGCGGCTTGAAGTGTCGTCGCCGGGTCTCGACCGCCCGCTGAAAAAACTGGCGGATTTTGAACGCTTCGCAGGCAGCGAAGTGGTAATCACATTGAAAAAGCCATTGGACGGACGGAAATCGTACCGGGGCATTCTGCATGCTCCGCAAGGCGAGACGATCGGTCTGGAATTTGAAGGGAAGGAAGGCGCCGCGATGCTCGATTTCACCGTCGCGGATATCGATAAGGCACGCCTCATTCCGAAAGTTGACTTTAGGAGCCGCAAACAATGAGTCGCGAAGTGTTGATGCTGGTGGATGCGCTGGCACGCGAGAAGAACGTCGATAAAGACGTGGTATTTGCCGCGCTCGAGGCGGCCCTCGCTTCGGCCTCCAAGAAACTCTTCGAAGAAGACGCGGACATCCGCGTCCAGATCGACCGTGAAAGCGGCGAGCACGAAACGTTTCGCCGCTGGAAAGTGGTGCCGGACGAAGCCGGCCTGCAGGAGCCGGACCAGGAAATCCTGCTGTTCGAGGCACGCGAACAGAAGCCGGAGATTCAACTCGACGAATACATCGAAGAACCGGTGCCGTCGATCGAATTCGGCCGTATCGGCGCGCAGGCTGCCAAGCAGGTGATCCTGCAGAAGGTGCGCGACGCGGAACGCGAGCAGATCCTGAACGATTTCCTCGAGCGCGGCGAGCACATCATGACCGGCTCGGTGAAGCGCCTGGACAAGGGCAACTTCATCGTCGAAACCGGCCGTGTCGAGGCGCTGCTGCGTCGCGACCAGCTGATTCCGAAGGAAAACCTGCGCGTGGGTGACCGCGTGCGCGCCTATATCGCCAAGGTCGATCGCACCGCTCGCGGTCCGCAGATCGAACTGTCGCGTACGGCGCCCGAATTCCTGATGAAGCTGTTCGAAATGGAAGTGCCGGAAATCGAACAGGGCCTGCTGGAAATCAAGGCGGCCGCCCGCGACCCGGGCGTGCGCGCCAAGATCGGCGTGGTCGCTTACGACAAGCGCATCGACCCGATCGGCACCTGCGTCGGGATCCGTGGTTCGCGGGTACAGGCAGTGCGCAACGAGCTCGGTGGCGAAAACGTCGACATCGTGCTATGGTCGGAAGATCCCGCACAGTTTGTGATCGGCGCGCTCGCGCCGGCAGCCGTCCAGTCGATCGTCGTCGATGAAGAAAAGCATTCGATGGACGTCGTCGTAGACGAAAACGAACTGGCGGTCGCGATCGGCCGCAGCGGCCAGAACGTGCGTCTTGCCAGCGAACTCACCGGCTGGCAGATCAACATCATGACGCCGGACGAATCTGCGCAAAAGCAGAATCAGGAACGCGGTGTACTGCGCGACCTGTTCATGGCGCGTCTCGATGTCGACGAGGAAGTGGCCGACATCCTGATCGACGAAGGCTTTACGAGCCTCGAAGAGATTGCCTATGTGCCGCTCAACGAGATGCTCGAGATCGAAGCATTCGACGAAGACACCGTTCACGAACTGCGTAATCGCTCGCGCGATGCGTTGTTGACGTTGGCGATCGCGAATGAAGAAAAGGTCGAGAATGTTGCCCTCGACCTGAAGAGCCTGGACGGCATGGATGCCGACCTGCTCGCCAAGCTTGCCGAACATCAGATCCAGACGCGCGACGAACTCGCCGAGCTGGCTGTGGATGAACTGGTCGAGATGACCGGAATGGAAGAGGATGCCGCTAAGGCGTTGATCATGAAAGCACGTGAACACTGGTTCCAGTGAGAAATGACCATGGCGCACTAAATTGAACGCGGCCGTCAGGCCGCATGACCCGATGCTAACCGCAAGGAATCGGTCCTTGCATTAAGAGGAATGAATGGCGAGTAACAACGTAGCCCAATTTGCCGCGGAACTGAAAATGCCTGCAGGCGTGCTGCTCGAGCAGCTGCAGGCGGCGGGCGTCACCAAAGCGAGCGAAGACGACAGCTTGTCCGAAACGGACAAGGCGCGTCTGCTCGACCACTTGCGCAAGTCTCACGGCTCGACTGATGCGGACAAGCGCAAGATCACGCTGACGAAACGGCATACGTCGGAGATCAAGCAATCCGACGCGACGGGCAAAGCTCGCACCATTCAGGTCGAGGTGCGCAAGAAGCGCACTTTCGTCCGCCGCGACGAATCCGCCGCAGAAGGCGGCGATGCATCGAATCATGTGGCCGAGGCCGACGTCGACGATCTGGAACTCCAGCGCCGTGAAGAGGAAGCGCGTCATGAAGCCGAGCTGCTCGAGAAGCAGGCTCAGGAGTTGAAGGCGCGTCAGGAACAACTCGAACGCGAAGAAGCCGAACGTCAGGCGCGCGAACAGGCTGCCGAAGCCGAGCGCCGTCGTGCGGAAGAAGAAGCGGCGAAAAAGCGCGCGGCGGCTGCGGCCGAGGCGGCTGCTCGCGAACAGGCTCAGGCTGCGAAGCCGGCGCAGGCTGCCCAGCCGGCGGCGAAAGCCGAACCGGTCGCGGCCAAGGCTGCGGAACCGGCGGTCGCCAAAGAAAGCGAGCAGGACGACGAGCGTGCAGCGGCAGAACGCGCGGCACAACGCGAAGCAGCGAAGAAAGCGGAAGACGCAGCGCGTCAGGCCGCCGAGAAAACGCGCGCCGAGCAGGAAGAGGTCAGCAAGCGCCGCGCAAAGGCAGAAGCCGAAGCACGTGCGATTCGCGAAATGATGAACACGCCGCGCAAGGCGCAGGTCAAGGCGCCGGAACCGGCACCGAAGCCCGCTGAGCCGGCCAAGCCCGTGGAAGCCAAGGGCACGCTGCACAAGCCGGCGCGCCCGGCAGGTGAAGCACCGGCACGTCCGGCCGCCAAGAAGCCGGCTGCAGCGGCTCCGGCTGCAACGACCACGCCGTCGGCCGGCGACAAGAAGAAGCCGGGTGGTGGCAAGGGCGGCTGGCAGGACGACGCCGCGAAGCGCCGCGGTATCAAGACGCGTGGCGACACGAGCGGCGGCGTCGATCGCGGCTGGCGCGGCGGCCCGAAGGGTCGCGGCAAGCATCAGGATCAGAACACCACGTTCCAGGCGCCGACCGAACCGATCGTGCGTGAAGTGCATGTGCCGGAAACCATCACGGTCGCCGATCTGGCGCACAAGATGGCGGTGAAGGCGTCGGAAGTCATCAAGTCGATGATGAAGCTCGGCCAGATGGTCACGATCAACCAGATGCTGGACCAGGAAACGGCGATGATCATCGTCGAGGAACTGGGCCACCACGCGGTCGCGGCCAAGCTGGACGATCCGGAAGCGATGCTGGTCGAAGGCGAAATCACGGACGCAGAAGCACTGCCGCGTCCGCCGGTCGTCACGGTCATGGGTCACGTCGACCACGGCAAGACCTCGCTGCTCGACTACATCCGCCGCGCCAAGGTTGCAGCGGGTGAAGCGGGCGGGATTACGCAGCACATCGGCGCTTATCACGTCGAAACGCCGCGCGGCGTCATCACGTTCCTCGATACGCCGGGCCACGAAGCATTTACGGCCATGCGTGCTCGCGGCGCGAAGGCAACCGACATCGTGATTCTGGTGGTCGCAGCCGACGACGGCGTGATGCCGCAAACGAAGGAAGCCATTGCCCACGCGAAGGCAGGCGGCGTGCCCCTCGTCGTCGCGATCAACAAGATCGACAAGCCGGATGCGAATCCGGAGCGCGTCAAGCAGGAACTCGTCGCGGAAGGCGTCGTGCCGGAAGAATACGGTGGCGATTCGCCGTTCGTGTCGGTGTCGGCCAAAACCGGCGCGGGCATCGACGACCTGCTCGAAAACGTGCTGTTGCAAGCCGAAGTGCTGGAACTGAAGGCACCGGTCGAAGCGCCGGCCAAGGGTCTCGTCATTGAAGCGAAGCTCGATAAGGGTAAGGGTCCGGTCGCAACGATCCTGGTCCAGTCGGGTACGCTGAACCGCGGCGACGTGGTGCTGGCAGGTAGCGCTTACGGTCGCGTGCGAGCCATGCTCGACGAAACCGGCAAGCCGACCAAGTCGGCAGGCCCGTCGATCCCGGTCGAGATTCAAGGTCTGTCGGAAGTGCCGCAAGCAGGCGAAGAGATGATCGTCATGCCGGACGACCGCAAGGCGCGTGAAGTCGCGTTGTTCCGTCAAGGCAAGTTCCGCGACGTCAAGCTGGCCAAGCAACAGGCTGCGAAGCTCGAGAACATGCTGGAACAGATGGGCGAAGGCGAAGTGGCGTACATGCCGCTTATCGTCAAGGCCGACGTGCAAGGTTCGCAGGAAGCACTGGTGCAATCGCTGCTCAAGCTGTCGACCGACGAAGTCCGCGTGCAGATCGTGCACGGTGCAGTCGGCGGCATCAGCGAGTCGGACGTCAACCTGGCTACGGCTTCGAAGGCGGTCATCATCGGCTTCAACACCCGTGCGGATGCACAGGCGCGCAAGCTGGCGGAAACCAACGGCGTCGATATTCGCTACTACAACATCATCTATGACGCAGTGGATGAAGTGAAGGCTGCGATGTCCGGCATGCTGGCACCGGAGAAGCGCGAAGTCGTGACGGGTACGGTCGAAGTGCGTCAGGTCTTCAAGGTACCGAAGATCGGCGCGGTGGCCGGCTGCATGGTCACGGACGGTTTCGTCAAGCGCTCGTCGTCGGTGCGCGTGCTGCGCAACAACGTCGTCATCTTCACGGGCGAACTCGATTCGCTCAAGCGCTTCAAGGACGACGTCAAGGAAGTCCGTCAGGGCTTCGAGTGCGGTATGTCGATCAAGAACTTCAACGATATCGTCGAAGGCGATCAGTTCGAAGTCTTCGAGGTGACTGAAGTCGCGCGTACGCTGTAATTCACGCGGCATTGGCTCAACGGGCGGAGCGGGCTTAAGCGCCCGCCCCGCCCGTTGTTTTTGGGCCCACGCATTTTGTCGCGAATTGCGCCCTGCGGCGGCGGTTTGCAGTCTTCATCAAGCCGCTTCATTGCCGTCCGGGCAAGAACCGGCACGGCGCGCGCGAACCACTTTTTTGCATCCGTCAGAACGGATCACACAAACACCATGCCTAAAAAACGTTCTTCTCCCAATCGCAACGTGCAGATCGCCGATCAGATCCAGCGCGATCTGTCCGAGTTGCTGCGCGAGGTCAAGGATCCGCGCATCGGCCTTGTCACGATTCAAAGCGTCGAGCTGACGCCCGACTACGCGCACGCGAAGGTCTACTTCACGACGTTGACCGGCGACCCGCAACAGACGCTCGAAGCGCTCACGCATGCGGCCGGCCATCTGCACAATCAGCTGTTCAAGCGCCTGCACATCCATACCGTGCCGACGCTGCATTTCCACTACGACCAGACGATCGAACGGGCCGTTGAAATGTCCCGTCTGATCGACGAGGCGAACGCCAATCGCGCGAAAGAAGACTGAGCGCGCGGGTTGAACGTTGTTATCCGCGTTCCGGGCTGCACGGTTTCAGTTGCACGGCCCTGGTCGCAGTTCACTCAGTTGCAGTTCGTTTAGCGCTATTTCCGACCACTTCGAAGACCCTGTCTTTCTGACATGACCGCACCTCAACGCCCCCGCGTGCCACGTCGCGCGCTCGACGGCGTGCTGCTGCTCGACAAGCCGCTCGGCCTGTCGAGCAACGATGCGCTGATTCGCGCGAAGCGTCTCTACCTGGCCAAAAAGGCGGGCCACACCGGCACGCTCGACCCGCTTGCCACCGGTCTCCTGCCGTTGTGTTTCGGCGAAGCGACCAAGTTTTCGCAAGACCTGCTCGAAGCCGACAAGACCTATGAGGCGACCATGCGCCTCGGTATTCGCACGACCACCGGCGACGCCGAAGGCGAAGCAATCGACACGCGCGACGTGACGTGCGATCAGGCCGCGGTCGAGGCAGCCATGCAGAAGTTTCTCGGCGACATCGTCCAGGTCCCGCCGATGTATTCGGCGCTCAAGCGCGACGGCAAGCCGCTATACGAATACGCGCGCGCCGGCCAGACGGTGGAACGGGAAGGGCGTCAGGTGACGATTCACGCGCTCGACATGCTTGCCTGTGCGCTGCCCGACGTGACGTTTCGCGTGACGTGCAGCAAAGGCACGTATGTGCGCACGCTCGCCGAGGATATCGGCGAGGCGCTCGGTTGTGGTGCGCATCTGGTGGCGCTGCGGCGTACGGGTGTCGGCGCGTTGACGCTGGAGAATTCGGTGACGCTCGACGCGTTGTCCGATGCGACCGAGAGCGAACGCGATACGTGGTTGCAACCGGTCGATGCATTGCTGTCCACCTTCCCGCTCGTCACACTGGACGAAGACGCGACCCGTCGCTTCCTGCATGGGCAGCGGTTGAAGCTTTCCGATTTGACTATCGCCGGTGATGCGATAAATGCGTCGCGCGTGAGAGTGTATGCCGCGGAAGGCCGCCTGCTCGGCGTGGCGAAGCAAGGTGAGGGTGTGCTGGCGCCGGAACGGTTAGTAGTGACGGCTGCGAGCTAGCCACTGAAGTTCAGTGTTGTCACCGCAGTCACACTAGCTAGGTAGACCGAAGATCCGCAACGTGACCGCGACAGTCGATTCCGGCGACAAGCAAGCTGTAGCATCCGCCGCCTCACAACAACGGATCGAATTGAGACGTCGGCAACAACGAAAAAAGGCGGGACCGCTCAACAGCGGTCCCGCCTTTTTTCTACCTCCACCTACAGTCCGTTCCGCGGACTGAGCTAAAGCCTCACTCAATGCGCTGCCGCAGCTGCCGCACCCGCATCGCCGCCGGCGCGCTCCGGCTTTGCCATCCAGATCAGCGCGATCAGCGCGACAAAGATCCCCGCCGATACAAAGAACAGATCGTTCACGCCCAACTGCGCCGCTTGCTGCGTAGCCATCGTATTGAACAGACCATACGCCTGCGGCTGGCTGAAGCCCGCCGCACCCATCTGCCGGATCGATTGATCGAACACCGGGTTGTACGCGCTCGCCTGTTCGGCCAGTTGCGCATGATGCATGATGGTGCGGTGATCCCACGCGGTCTGGAAAATCGACGTGCCAATACCGCCGCACATGATCCGCACGAAATTCGACAGGCCCGACGCAGCCGGAATCCGGTTGCCCGGCAAACCCGACAGCGTGATCGACACCAGCGGGATGAAGAACCCGGCCATGCCGATCCCCTGAATCAACGTGGGTACCAACAGCGAATACGTATCGACGCCGGTCGTATAACGTGAGCGCATCCAGAAACATAGCGCGAACACGAGGAACGACAGGGTCGCGATATAGCGCGGATCGGTGCGCGGCAACACCTTGCCGGTGATCGGCGACAGCAGCACGGCGAACAGACCCACCGGCGCCATCACCAGACCGGCTTCCGTCGCGGTGTAACCGATATCGGTTTGCAGCCACAACGGCAACAGCACGAGATTGCCGAAATACAGACCGTAGCCGATCGAGAGCGCGATCGTGCCGCTCGTAAAATTGCGTCGGCTGAAGAGCGACAGATCAACCACCGGATGCTCGGCCGTCAATTCCCACACGATGAAGAACGCGAGCGAAATCACCGCGACCAGCGCCAGCACGACGATGGTGGTCGACGAGAACCAGTCGAGGTCCTTGCCCTTATCGAGCATCACCTGCAACGAACCGACCCAGAGGATCAGCAGGCCGAGACCGACGCCGTCGATCGGCGCCTTTTTGACGACCGAATCGCGGTTGCGGAAGATCGTCCACGTTGCCACGGCGGCGATCGCGCCGACCGGAATGTTGACGTAGAAAATCCACGGCCACGAGATGTTGTCCGAGATCCAGCCGCCCAGAATTGGCCCGGCCACCGGTGCGATCAGCGTGGTCATCGCCCACATCGATAGAGCCATCGGCGCCTTGGCGCGTGGGTAGCTCGCGAGCAGCAGCGTTTGCGACAGCGGAATCATCGGGCCGGCCACGGCGCCTTGCAGCACGCGCGAGGCAAGCAGGAACGGCAGGCTGGGCGCGAGACCGCACATCCACGACGAGATCACGAACAGGATGATCGACGCCATGAAGAGGCGCACCTGGCCGATACGGTCGGTGAGCCAGCCGGTCAGCGGCACGGAGATCGCGTTTGCCACCGCGAACGACGTGATGACCCACGTGCCCTGGTCGGACGACACACCGAGGTCGCCCGAAATGGATGGGATCGATACGTTCGCGATCGACGTGTCGAGCACGTTCATGAACACGGCGAGCGACACCGCGATGGTGCCGATCACCAGTTGCGCGCCCTCGAGCGGCGGATGAGGGACTTGCGCCTGAGCCTGAGCCATTAAAAAAGCCTTCTATGAATCGTCGCGCCGTTTACATCAGCTTCGCGGCCGGCCTGGCGGCGCCACCGGCTTGAGCCGACTTCTGCGAGCCGCCGTTCGGACCTGCATTCTCCGAAATGATGCGGGCGATTTCCGCGTCCGCCTCATCGCCGTACTTGTCGAACACATTGGTCTGGTAGACCGTGTTCGGCGCCTGGCCGAGCTGGCCGCCCTGGTCGTCCTTGATGCTCACGTCGGCTTGCATCGACAGGCCGATACGCAGCGGATGCTTTTCAAGTTCCTGCGGGTCGAGCGCAATCCGGACCGGCAGACGCTGGACCACCTTGATCCAGTTGCCGGTTGCGTTCTGCGCGGGCAGCAGCGAGAACGCCGAACCCGTACCCGCCGAGAAGCCGACCACCTTGCCGTGGTACACCACCGACGAGCCGTATACGTCGGCCGTCAACTCGACCGGCTGGCCGATGCGCATGTGCTTCAGTTGGACTTCCTTGAAGTTCGCGTCGACCCACACGCCACCCAGCGGCACGATGGCCATCAGCGGGGTGCCCGGCGAGACGCGCTGGCCGACCTGCACCGAGCGCTTCGCGACGTAGCCCGTGACCGGCGCCGGCAGGTTGTTACGCGCGTTGGCGAGATACGCGTCGCGCACCTTCGCGGCGGCCGCCTGGACATTCGGGTGATTGGCGATCGTGGTGTTGGCGGTCAGTGCGCGGTTCGACGCCAGTTGTTGCTGGGCGGCGTCGACGGAGGCTTGCGCGCTCTTCACTGCGTCGCGGGCGTGCGAGATTTCTTCCGCCGACACGGCGCCGGTTTGCGCGACCGTCAGGCGGCGCTTCAGGTCGTCCTGCGCACGCGACAGATCGGACTGACGCTGGGCAACTTGCGCCTGGTACTGGTTGTCGTCGGCGAACAGGCCGCGCACCTGGCGCACGGTCTGCGCAAGATTCGCTTCGGCCTGTTCGAGCGCGACGCGCGCGTCGGCCGGATCGAGCACGACGAGCGGGTCGCCGGCCTTCACGGTTTGCGTGTCGTCCGCGTTCACGGCGACAACCGTGCCGGTGACCTGCGGCGTGATCTGGACGACGTTGCCGTTCACATACGCGTCGTCGGTGTCTTCATGGAAGCGTGCGTCGAGGAAGTAGTAAAGGCCGTAGGCGAGCGCGGCGATCAGGATCACGATGACGAGCAGCGTCATCATGCGCTTGCGTTTGCCGTTGTTCGCCGGTTGTGCGGGGGCAGCGGGCTGCTGGGGGGTGCTCATTGATGTGCTCCGGGTTCTCTCAAGCGTCGTCGTTTGTTCGGGTGTTCGTGCGAGTGTGGGTCGCGTCGGGCTGGCGTCAGTTTGCCGCCGCGGTTGCGGCGGTGGCCGATGCCGGGGCGTCGGTCGGCACCACGAGACCGGTCTGTGTGGCGTCGAAACCGCCGCCGAGCGCCTTGATGAGGCCGATCTGCAAATCGCGGCGGCGCATCTTCAGGCCCGTGACCGTCTGTTCGGCGGCAAGGCGGTTCTGGTCGGCGGTCAGTACTTGCAACTGCGGGGACAAACCGGCCTTGTAGCGGATCACCGCCAGTTGATACGCCTTGGTCGACGCGTCGAGCGCGCGCTGTGCGTCGCCCGATTGCTGGTCGATCGAACGGATCGACGACACCTGCGTCGCGACATCCGAGAGGGCGCTGATCAGCGTCTGGTTGTAGTTCGCCACGTCCAGGTCGAAGTCTGCGTAGCGCCCCTTCAACTGGGAGCGCAGTGCGCCGGCGTCGAAGATCGGCAAGTGGACGGCCGGGCCGAATTGCATCTGACGGCTGCCCGACTTGAGGAAACGGCCCCAGCCGAACGCATCGAAACCGAAACCGGCGGCGAGGTTGACGTCCGGGAAGAATTCGGCCTTCGCTTCCTTCACGTCGTGCATCGCGGCTTCGACCTGCCAACGTGCGGCGACGATATCCGCGCGGCGCGCCACGAGGTCGGCGGGCAGATTGTTCGGCAGCGCCACCGTGTTGCCGCCGGTCAGGACCGGCTTGGCGATCTGCAGGCCTCGATCCGGACCCTTGCCGAGCAGCGCGCCCAACTGATAGCGCGCCACGGTGATCTGGCCGTCGAGATCGGTCAGGTTCTGCTGGCTGGTCGCAATGTTGCCGTTCGCAGTTTCCCGTTCGACATTTGTATCGAGGCCGGCGCTTACGCGACCGTTGGTGATGCGGCTGATATCCTGACGATTGGCGATTTCGCGCGCGGCGATGTCGCGGAATGCGTACAGCTGGGCAAGCTGGTTGTACGTGCTCGCCACGGAGGCGGCGAGCGTCACGCGCGCCTGCTGCATGTCGGCTTCCGCAGCCTTTTCCTGCGACACGGCCTGGCCCAGACGCGCGCGGTTCTTGCCCCACAGGTCCAGATCCCATGACGCGCTCGCCAGCACGTTGTTTTCGCTATACCAGGTGCCGCCGTACGGAGGCGGGTAGAGCGCGTTCGCCGAGAACAGCTCGCGAGTCCAAGAGTAGCTGCCGTTGACCTTCGGGTACAGCGCCGAGCGCGAGCTCTCAATATAAGACGAAGCCTTGGCGAGGCGTGCCTGCGCCTGCGCGATCGAGGGGCTGCCTTCCAGCGCTTCCGCGATCAGCTTCGGCAGTTGCGGGTCGCCGAACTGGTTGGCCCAGTCGAGCGACGGCCATTGGCCGCCCTGGCCGGACAGGCTCTGGCTGGACTCGTACTGAGCCGGCGACGAGATCTGCTTGTCGCTCTTCATGCCGAAGTAGTTCGCGCACCCCGTGAGGGCGAGCGCCGTCACCGCGGCGGCGACAGCGGCCCGGCTCGAAAACGCGGGCGCGGACAGGGAAAGGGATTTCATCGCTCGACTCTTTGAGTGAAATGTAATGATGGACACTGCAAGCAATTTATTACGATTTGCTGTCAAAATTGCTTGCTGCATCACGGGTTAGTCCCGTTTGTTCGCCGGAATTGATCAGCACGCGGCGCAGCATGCTCTTCAGAAAACCCACTTCTTCGGGGGTAAAGCCGCCCAGCAGGTTGTCCAGCACGCCGGTGAAAATCGCGGGCATTTTGGCTGCGATCGCATGGCCTTCCGGTGTCAGCGCGAGTCGCACGACCCGCCGGTCTTCGTTGCTGCGCACCCTCGTCAGCAGGCCGCGTTTTTCCAGGCGGTCGACCAGACGCGTGACGGCGCTTGCGTCGATGCCGTACTCGCGCGCCAGTTCGGCCGCCAGCAGGCACTTGCCGCTCGCCACCATGAACAGGATGCTGCCCTGCTGGCTGGTGATGCCCAGCTCGGCCATGCTGCGCTGCGTGACCAGGTTCGACATGGTCGATTTCACCCGCGAGACCAGATAGCCGACGCTTTCGCCCAGCTGATATTCGCTGATCTCTGAGCCGGGTGTTGAGGACGGATCCGTCATGATTCTCGTGCGAATGCAATGGTTGACTAGGCAGGATTATAGGCAACGGTTGATTGACGCGGCAAGCGTTATTACAGCTTAGGCAAGGAACTTTTGCGGCTCAAGACAGAATGCGTGTGGATTTGCGTAGGGTTTCGCCGAAACGGGGCGGGTCTGTTTCCTACGCACCCTTGCATGGAAGACGGTGGGGCTATCAGGGAATACCAGAAAGCTTCATTTGGGCGTGCTATAATGTTGGGTTCCCAAAAGTGCGCTTTGGGCTTTGTTGGCTTCGTACACAATGCTGCTGCTGGCGCACTCAACTGTCACCAGGTTCCTATGACTCGCGCCCTACGCAACATCGCCATCATTGCCCACGTCGACCACGGCAAGACCACGCTCGTCGACCAGCTCCTCCGCCAAACCGCCACGTTCCGTGACAACCAGCAGATCGCTGAGCGCGTGATGGATTCGAACGATATCGAAAAGGAACGTGGCATCACGATTCTTTCGAAGAACTGCGCGGTCGAGTACGAAGGCACGCACATCAACATCGTCGACACCCCGGGCCACGCCGACTTCGGCGGTGAAGTGGAGCGCGTGCTGTCGATGGTCGACTCGGTGCTGCTGCTGGTCGATGCAGTCGAAGGCCCGATGCCGCAAACGCGCTTCGTGACGAAGAAAGCGCTGGCGCTCGGCCTCAAGCCGATCGTCGTGATCAACAAGGTGGACCGCCCGGGCGCGCGGATCGACTGGGTGATCAACCAGACGTTCGACCTGTTCGACAAGCTGGGTGCAACCGACGAGCAGCTCGACTTCCCGATCGTCTACGCATCGGGTTTGAACGGCTACGCCGGCCTGACGCCGGACGTGCGCGAAGGCGACATGCGTCCGCTGTTCGAAGCCGTGCTGGAACACGTGCCGGTTCGCCCGGCTGATCCGGCAGCGCCGCTGCAACTGCAGATCACGTCGCTGGACTACTCGTCGTACGTCGGCCGTATCGGCGTCGGCCGCATTACGCGCGGCACGATCAAGCCGGGTATGTCGGTCGCGGTGCGTTCGGGTCCTGATGGCGCGATCCTGAACCGCAAGATCAACCAGGTCCTGTCGTTCAAGGGTCTCGAGCGCGTGCAGGTCGACTCGGCTGAGGCTGGCGACATCGTGCTGATCAACGGTATCGAAGAAATCGGTATCGGCGTGACCATCTGCGCGCCGGAGCAACCGGAAGCGCTGCCGATGATCACCGTCGACGAACCGACGCTGACGATGAACTTCCTCGTCAATTCGTCGCCGCTGGCCGGCCGTGAAGGCAAGTTCGTCACGAGCCGTCAGATTCGCGACCGCCTGATGAAGGAACTGAACCACAACGTCGCGCTGCGCGTGAAAGAAACGGGCGACGAAACCACGTTCGAAGTGGCAGGCCGCGGCGAGCTGCACCTGACCATTCTGGTCGAAAACATGCGCCGTGAAGGCTACGAGCTGGCCGTGTCGCGTCCGCGCGTGGTGATGACGGAAGTCGACGGCGTGAAGCACGAGCCGTACGAAAACCTGACGGTCGACATGGAAGACGGCCACCAGGGCGGCGTGATGGAAGAGCTGGGCCGCCGCAAGGGCGAAATGCTCGACATGGCGTCGGACGGCCGTGGCCGTACGCGTCTCGAGTATCGTATTTCGGCGCGCGGCCTGATCGGCTTCCAGTCGGAATTCCTGACGCTCACGCGTGGCACGGGCCTGATGAGCCACACGTTCGACTCGTACCAGCCGGTCAAGGAAGGTGCGGTGGGCGAGCGTCGCAACGGCGTGCTGATTTCGCAGGACGACGGCGCGGCGGTTGCGTACGCACTGTGGAAGCTGCAGGATCGCGGCCGTATGTTCGTGTCGCCGGGCGAGCCGCTGTACGAAGGCATGATCATCGGCATTCACAGTCGCGACAACGACCTGGTCGTGAACCCGATCAAGGGTAAGCAGTTGACCAACGTGCGCTCGTCGGGTACGGACGAAGCGGTGCGCCTCGTGCCGCCGATCCAGATGTCGCTGGAATACGCGGTCGAATTCATCGACGACGACGAGCTCGTCGAAGTCACGCCGCAATCCATCCGTCTGCGCAAGCGTTACCTGAAGGAACACGAGCGCCGCAGCGCGAGCCGTAAGGGCGCAGTGGACTAAATCGGCGCCGACCCCTAGCCTTGCTTGGTTCCAGGTTAGGGCGCGATGTCAGGCAAAAGCCACCTCCGGGTGGCTTTTGCCGTTTCTGGCCCAGCGGCATTCGCGGAGTGGTAGCCGGTAGTTTGCGCCCGGTCCCGAGGATCGCCCGCAGCTGTTGGATGCAGTTGTTTGCAGTTGGCGTTCCGTTTGTACCCGTTTGTCCCCATTTCTCGCAGAAGACTGTTGCGAGAGCCGGGTAATGTGGCTGAAAGCCCGCCGTGACGGGCTTGAGCGGCAATCCGTCTGCTATCTGCACTATCCGTTCTGTGATATGCTCCCCGGGTGCAAAGTTTTAGGTCCTTCCAAGCAAGACTTGATTCGCGCAATCCGCTAAACGGTCAGGCCGTGTCGCGGAAGGTTCTGTAACCCGCTATTTCTCGAGAAACTCGAAGAAAGGTGAGCGTAAAAATGATGAAGCAATTCCAGTCGAACTCTTATCTGTTCGGCGGCAATGCTCCGTACGTAGAAGAAATGTACGAAGCGTATCTCGATAATCCGGCGTCAGTGCCCGAGAACTGGCGCAGCTATTTCGACGCGTTGCAGAACGTCCCTGCATCGGATGGCAGCAATGCCAACGACGTGGCTCACGGCCCGATCGTCGAATCGTTTGCGCAACGGGCCAAGGCTAACGCCTTCATCCCACGCACGGCAGCCGGCGGCGAAGATCTGGCTACCTCCCGCAAGCAAGTCTATGTGCAGTCCCTCATCGGCGCATATCGTTTCCTCGGCTCGCAATGGGCCAATCTCGATCCCCTGAAGCGCCGCGAACGTCCCGCTATCCCCGAACTCGAACCCGCGTTCTACGACTTCACCGAAGCCGACATGGACCAGGAGTTCAGCGCCACGAATCTGTATTTCGGATTCGAGCGTGCGTCGCTGCGCGAGATCGTCAAGGCCCTGCGTGACACGTACTGCGGCACGATCGGCGCCGAGTACATGTACATTAGCGATCCGGAGCAGAAGCGCTGGTGGAAAGAGAAGCTCGAGTCGATCCGTTCGACGCCGAACTTCTCCAATGAAAAGAAGAAGCACATCCTGAATCGCCTGACGGCTGCTGAAGGCCTCGAGCGCTTCCTGCACACCAAGTACGTCGGTCAGAAGCGCTTCTCGCTCGAAGGCGGCGAAAGCTTCATCGCGTCGATGGACGAAGTCGTGCGTCACGGCGGCGCCAACGGCGTGCAGGAAATCGTCATCGGCATGGCCCACCGTGGCCGCCTGAACGTGCTGGTCAATACGCTCGGCAAGATGCCGGCCGACCTGTTCGCCGAATTCGAAGGCAAGCACGTCGACGACCTGCCGGCCGGCGACGTGAAGTACCACAAGGGTTTCTCGTCGGACGTTTCGACCGAAGGCGGCCCGGTTCACCTGTCGCTCGCGTTCAACCCGTCGCACCTCGAAATCGTCAACCCGGTGGTCGAAGGTTCGGCGAAGGCTCGTATGGATCGCCGCGGCGACGACAGCGGCCTGCAAGTGCTGCCGGTGCAGATCCACGGCGACGCGGCTTTCGCGGGCCAGGGCGTCGTGATGGAAACGCTGAACCTCGCGCAAACGCGCGGTTACGGCACGCACGGCACGCTGCACATCGTCATCAACAACCAGATCGGCTTCACGACGTCGGACCCGCGCGACTCGCGCTCCACGTTGTACTGCTCGGACGTCGTCAAGATGATCGAGGCGCCGGTGCTGCACGTGAACGGCGACGATCCTGAAGCGGTCGTGCTGGCTACGCAACTGGCTATCGACTTCCGGATGCAGTTCCACAAGGACGTCGTCGTCGACATCGTCTGCTTCCGCAAGCTGGGTCACAACGAGCAGGATACGCCGGCTGTCACGCAGCCGCTGATGTACAAGACGATTGCCAAGCACCCGGGCACGCGCGCACTGTACGCCGAGAAGCTGGTCCAGCAAGGCGTGATCACGGCGGCAGAAGGCGACGAATTCGTCAAGGCCTACCGCAAGGCGATGGACGAAGGCCACCACACGGTCGACCCGGTTCTGTCGAACTACAAGAGCAAGTACGCGGTGGATTGGGTTCCGTTCCTGAACCGCAAGTGGACCGACGCAGCCGACACGGCCGTGCCGCTGGCTGAACTGAAGCGCCTCGCTGAGCGCGTCACCACGATCCCGGAAAACTTCAAGGTTCACCCGCTGGTCGAGCGCGTCATCAACGACCGTCGCGCGATGGGCCGTGGTGAAGCGAAGCTCGACTGGGGCATGGGCGAACACCTGGCATTCGCATCGCTGGTCGCATCCGGTTATGCCGTGCGCCTGACCGGTCAGGACTCGGGCCGCGGCACGTTCACCCACCGTCACGCAGTGCTGCACGATCAGAACCGCGAACGCTGGAACGACGGCACGTATGTGCCGCTGCAGAACATCGCCGAAGGTCAGGCGAAGTTCACGGTGATCGACTCGGTGCTGTCGGAAGAAGCGGTGCTGGGCTTCGAATACGGTTACTCGACCGCTGAACCGAACACGTTCGTCGCGTGGGAAGCGCAGTTCGGCGACTTCGTGAACGGCGCGCAAGTCGTGATCGACCAGTTCATCTCGTCGGGCGAAGTGAAGTGGGGCCGCGTCTCGGGTCTCACGATGCTGCTGCCGCACGGCTACGAAGGCCAAGGTCCGGAGCACTCGTCGGCACGTATCGAACGTTTCCTGCAACTGTGTGCGGATCACAACATGCAGGTCGTTCAGCCGACCACGCCGGCGCAGATTTTCCACCTGTTGCGCCGTCAGATGATCCGCCTGTTCAGGAAGCCGCTGATCGTCGCTACGCCGAAGTCGCTGCTGCGTCACAAGGAAGCCGTGTCGGATCTGTCCGAACTGGCGAAGGGCGCGTTCCAGCCGATCCTCGGCGAAATCGACGAAGCGATCGAGCCGAAGAAGGTCAAGCGCGTGGTGGCCTGCTCGGGTCGCGTGTACTACGACCTGCTGGCGCATCGCCGTGAATCGAAGTCGAACGACGTCGCGATCATCCGTATCGAACAGCTCTATCCGTTCGCACATAAGCAGTTCGAAGCGGAAATGAAGAAGTACGACAACGCGACCGAAGTGGTCTGGGTGCAGGACGAGCCGCAGAATCAAGGCCCGTGGTTCTACATCGAGCACCACCTGAAGGAAGGCATGAAGGAAGGGCAGAAGCTGGCATACAGCGGACGTCCGGCTTCGGCCTCGCCGGCAGTCGGCTACTACGCGAAGCACTACGAGCAGCAGAAGGCGCTGGTCGAAGGCGCTTTCGGCCGCCTCAAGAGCGCGTCGATCGCTAAATAAGGAAAACAGACGAACCGGGAAAGCGCGCTGCGCTTTCCCGTGCCGCGTTCCGCCATCACGTAATGGTTTGGTCCCGGCAGGCATGGTTCGCAGGCGGTCGTCGAGTACAAAGATCGCGCGCCGTCACCCGATACGTATTCAGGATATTCATAATGGCTATTGTTGAAGTCAAGGTTCCCCAGCTCTCCGAGTCGGTCTCGGAAGCCACGATGCTGCAGTGGAAGAAGAAGCCCGGCGAGGCTGTTGCTCAAGACGAAATTCTCATCGAAATCGAGACCGACAAGGTCGTGCTCGAAGTGCCGGCACCCTCCGCCGGCGTGCTCGCACAAGTGATCTCGAACGACGGCGACATCGTCGTGGCGGATCAGGTGATCGCCAAGATCGACACCGAAGGCACGGCAGGCGCCGCTGCTGTCGAAGCCGAAGTGAAGCCGGCTCCCGCCGCCACGTCGGCACCGGCTGCTGCACCGGCGGCTCAGGCTGCATCCGCAACGGGTGCGAACACCGCTGCTTCGCCGGCTGCCGGCAAGCTGATGGCCGAGAAGGGTCTGGGCGCGGGCGACGTCGCCGGCACGGGCCGCGACGGCCGCATCACCAAGGGTGACGTGCTGACGGCAGGCGCACCGGCTGCCAAGGCAGCACCGGCGCCGGCTGCTGCCGCACCGAAGGCTGCGAAGCCGTCGCTGCCGGACGTCAAGGCGCCGGCATCGGCCGACCAATGGCTGAAGGACCGCCCGGAACAACGCGTGCCGATGTCGCGTCTGCGTGCGCGTATCGCCGAGCGTCTGCTCGAGTCGCAGCAAACCAATGCCATCCTCACCACGTTCAACGAAGTGAACATGGCGCCGGTGATGGACCTGCGCAACAAGTACAAGGACAAGTTCGAAAAGGAACATGGCGTGAAGCTCGGCTTCATGTCGTTCTTCGTGAAGGCGGCTGTTCATGCGCTGAAGAAGTTCCCGCTGGTGAATGCGTCGATCGACGGCAACGACATCGTCTATCACGGCTACTTCGACATCGGTATCGCGGTCGGTTCGCCGCGTGGCCTGGTGGTGCCGATCCTGCGCAACGCAGATCAGCTGAGCCTCGCTGAAATCGAGAAGAAGATTGCCGAGTTCGGCCAGAAGGCCAAGGACGGCAAGCTGTCGATCGAAGAAATGACGGGCGGTACGTTCTCGATCTCGAACGGTGGGGTGTTCGGCTCGATGCTGTCGACCCCGATCATCAACCCGCCGCAATCCGCCATTCTGGGCGTGCACGCCACGAAGGAACGCGCTGTGGTCGAGAACGGCCAGATCGTGATCCGCCCGATGAACTACCTGGCGCTGTCGTACGACCACCGGATCATCGACGGCCGCGAAGCAGTGCTGTCGCTGGTTGCAATGAAGGATGCGCTGGAAGACCCGGCGCGCCTGTTGCTCGACCTGTAATCGCCAGTTCGCCCGGCGCCGGCTTGTCTTCGCGCAAGCCGGCACCATCCAGGCAGCACGTCTCTAGCATTCCGCAGTACTGGAGCGACGCCCCCGCGAAGCGCGGCCGCGCGTCGCTCCGTCATCAAAAGGATTGTCATGTCCAAAGAATTTGACGTCGTCGTGATCGGCGCCGGCCCCGGCGGCTACATCGCCGCTATCCGCGCAGCGCAACTCGGCAAGACCGTCGCATGTATCGAAAAATGGAAGAACCCGGCCGGCGCGCTGAAGCTCGGCGGCACCTGCCTGAACGTGGGTTGCATTCCGTCGAAGGCGTTGCTCGCGTCGTCGGAAGAATTTGAAAACGCGTCGCATCACCTCGCGGACCACGGCATCAGCGTGGAAAACGTGCAGGTCGATATCGCGAAGATGCTGGCCCGCAAGGAAGGCATCGTCGAGAAGATGACCAAGGGTATCGAATTCCTGTTCCGCAAGAACAAGATCACGTGGCTCAAGGGCCATGGCAAGTTCACCGGCAAGACGGACGCCGGCGTGCAGATCGAAGTGAGCGGCGAAGGCGAAACCGAAGTCGTGACGGCGAAGAACGTCATCATCGCAACGGGTTCGAAGGCGCGTCACCTGCCGAACGTTCCGGTCGACAACAGGATCGTCGCCGACAACGAAGGCGCGCTGACGTTCGACTCCGTGCCAAAGAAGCTCGCCGTGATCGGCGCGGGCGTGATCGGTCTGGAACTCGGCTCGGTGTGGCGCCGTCTGGGCGCGGACGTGACCGTGCTCGAAGCGCTGCCGGAATTCCTCGGCGCGGCTGACCAGGCGCTCGCCAAGGAAGCCGCCAAGCAGTTCAAGAAGCAGGGTCTGGACATCCACGTCGGCGTGAAGGTCGGCGAAGTGAAGACGACCGACAACAGTGTCACGATCAATTACGCGGACAAGGACGGCAACGCGCAAACGCTCGAAGCCGACCGCCTGATCGTGTCGATCGGCCGCGTGCCGAACACCGACAACCTCGGCCTCGAGGCCATTGGCCTGAAGGCGAACGAGCGTGGTTTCATCGACGTCGACGACCATTGCGCAACGGCTGTGCCGAACGTGTACGCGATCGGCGACGTGGTGCGTGGCCCGATGCTCGCGCACAAGGCCGAAGACGAAGGCGTGCTGGTCGCCGAAATCATCGACGGTCAGAAGCCGCATATCGACTACAACTGCATTCCGTGGGTGATCTACACCGAACCGGAAATCGCGTGGGTCGGCAAGACCGAGCAGCAACTGAAGGCCGAAGGCCGCGAAGTCAAGACGGGCCAGTTCCCGTTCATGGCGAACGGCCGCGCGCTGGGCATCAACAAGGCGGATGGTTTCGTCAAGATGATCGCCGACGCGAAGACCGACGAACTGCTCGGCGTGCACATCATCTCGGCCAACGCGTCGGACCTGATCGCGGAAGCCGTGGTGGCGATGGAATTCAAGGCGGCGTCGGAAGACATCGGCCGCATTTGCCATCCGCACCCGTCGCTGTCGGAAGTCATGCGCGAAGCGGCTCTGGCCGTGGACAAGCGCGCGCTGAACATGTAATCACGCGCACGCCTGACTGAACGCAACTCTGGCATCACCACGAAGGCGGGCGGGTTCATTCCCTCCCGCCTTTCTTTTTGCAGCAACACAATGAACGTCACCGAATACTACGAAAAAGAACTGCAGACGCGGGGGTATCAATCGGACCCGGCGCAACGCGCTGCGGTCGACCGCCTGCAGCGGTGCTATGAAGAGTGGGTCGAATACAAGTCGCGCCGCTCGAACGCGTTCAAGAAACTGATCATCCACCCGGATCTGCCGCGTGGCGTGTACATGTGGGGCGGCGTAGGGCGCGGCAAGAGCTTCCTGATGGACAGCTTCTATATGATCGTGCCGGTGCAGCGTAAAACGAGGCTGCATTTCCACGAGTTCATGCGCGAGGTGCATCGTGAACTGGAAGAGCTGAAAGGCACCGCCGATCCGCTAGACGAACTCGCCAGGAAGATTGCCAAACGCTACCGGCTGATCTGTTTCGACGAATTCCACGTGTCGGATATCGCCGACGCGATGATCCTGTACCGTCTGCTCGACAAATTGTTCGAGAACGGTGTGCAATTCGTGATGACGTCCAATTACGATCCGGACACGCTGTATCCGGACGGCCTGCATCGCGACCGCATGCTGCCGGCGATCGAACTGATCAAGACGAAGCTCGACGTGATCAATGTCGATGCGGGTATCGACTACCGCCAGCGCACGCTGGCCCAGGTCGAGGTGTATCACACGCCGCTCGGCGCGGCTTCGGATAAAGCGTTGCGCGATGCGTTTTCACGCCTCGCGGCGGTCCCCGATGAGAGTCCTATCCTTCACATCGAAAAGCGCGAGTTGAAAGCGCTGCGGCGAGCCGATGGTGTCGTGTGGTTCGATTTCTCGACACTGTGCGGCGGTCCGCGTTCACAGAACGACTACCTGGAACTGGCGAGCCGTTTTCACGCGGTGATCCTGTCCGGCGTGCCGCAGATGTCGGTGCGCATGGCGTCGGAGGCACGTCGCTTCACCTGGCTGATCGACGTCTTCTACGACCACAAGGTCAAGCTGCTGATGTCGGCCGCGGTGCCGCCCGATCAACTGTACGTTGACGGTCCGATGGCCAACGAATTCACGCGCACGGTCTCGCGCATCGTCGAAATGCAATCGAAAGAATATCTCGACACACCGCGCCGGATCGTCGATACGTCGTTGACCTGAACCGCTGCGTGACACGGGCGCGGATGCTTTTGCGATAGATCACGCCCTGCTTGTCGAACAGGCAGAGTCCGAAGGCGTATTTTCAAGATTCGGATTGGTCTTATATTCCCTTCGCGGGTGACTGGATATCTTCTTTGTCATGGTTCTGACAAAGGAGAAACCATGAATCCGTACCGTGATATCAATGATGAAGAATGGCAACGTGTCGCACCGTTGCTCCCTGAGCTGCGTCCGCGCTCCGAACTGCGTGGCCGGCCGCTCGCCAACACGCGCTCGGTGCTCAATGGCGTACTGTGGGTGATGTATAGCGGCGCGACCTGGTCCGCCATGCCGCGCAAATATCCGTCGTATCAAACCTGCCATCGCCGCTTCAAGGCGTGGTACGAATCCGGTGTGCTCAAGCACGTCATGGATCAGCTGTTCGGCGGGGCGAGCGAGGAACTCTGTCTCCTGATGGAAGCCCGCATGCGCACGCATGTGAGCGTGGAACAGAAGAGCAGTGACGCGGCAAAGGTTCCGGCGTCCGCTTCCCCGGCGTATGGCCCGGCAGCGGTCAAGCCATTACCGTCGTCACCGTTCGCGTATGTGTCGCCGTTCAAGCACGCTGCATGACAACTTCAACCAGCCAGATTCAAACAAAAAAACGGCCGGACGATGGCGATCGTCGGCCGTTTCTGCCGGTTCCATCCTGGCGGCAGGTGCGGCCCTGATGGAACACTACTTGGCGCGTCAGGCATAGGCGCCTGAACGACCTGCTCGTTATTGCTGGCGAATCCAGGTTTGCGAGCGGCCCAGCAGCGAAACGCCGATATAGCCACGCACCACCAGCTTGCTCCCACCGTCTTCCAGGTGCATCTTGCACTTGTAGACCTTGCCGTTCTCCGGGTCGAGAATCTGCCCGTGATCCCAGCCGTCGCCGTCTTTTTTCATATCGTTGATGATCGTCATGCCGAGGATCAACTGGTCCTTGCGCGCGTCCGTACATTCATTGCAGCGCCGATCCGGTTGATCGTTCGCATTGAGTCCCTTGACCACCTTGCCGCTCAGCGTGCCATTGCTGTCCTGTGCAATTTGCACGAGTGCCTTGGGCTGGCCGGTGTGATCGTCGATGGTCTGCCACATGCCGACCGGGGAATCGGCCTGCGCCATTGCCGTGACGGCGCTGGCGAGCAGCACGCCGGCGAAGGCGGCATGTTTGGCTGTACGAAGCGCGATTGCGCGGGCGCGTTGGGTGAATTGCATCATTGTCTTCCTCCTTGAATAAAGACGGCGCGATCATGGTCGCACGGCGTTATTGGCATCTCGGGCGGTCTTCCGTTGCCGGCCGCCGTGATGCCTGGTGTGTCTGATACTGCCCCTCAGGTTCGACTTTGGCCACATCGGCGCGCGACTGGCGACCCGGGTGTGGCGGGTCGCACACCGTCAGCGCAGAATACGTGAAAGTGCGCGCGCCGTTTGATAGTGGAACCTCTAATCAGAACACGGCACTTTCGAATTTCAGTTCAGCTGGTACGAGAACGTCGCGTTGATGCGTGGACTGCGCGACGCGCTTTCCACCGGTGCGTCGCCGATTGCTTTGGCCACCGACAGATCCAGGCTGTAGTACTTCGCGTCCGAGATCCGGAAGCCGAACGCAATTGACGAAAGCTTCGACGGCGACGGCGTGCCCGCATGCAGATACACGCGCGCCATGTCGAACGAAACATAGGGTGTGAAGGTGCGCAGATAAGTGAAACCCGGCGTAAACGGCCGGTTGATTTCGAACATCGCGCCCCAGCCCGAATCGCCCGACGCTTCGCCCGGTTGATAACCCTGCGCAAAACGTTGCGCGCCGAACGAGATCTGTTCCGACGTCGGCAGCGAGACGCCGCTGTACTGACCGGTCAACGAAACGGCCGTGCCGATCTTCAGCGGCCACTCGTTGGTTTGCGAAAAACTTGCGCCGGTGCGCACGAAATTGATCGATGCCGGGTTCGTGACCGTCGTGCCGGGAACGTTCGAGTCGCCGGCTTTCGACGCGCCCAGAATATCGAAAGCCTTCGCCACATTGATACTCGCGCGGCGCACCTGGCCGGTTTCCACGTTGGTGTAGTCGGCCTGCAGTTGCAGGACCCGCACCTGCGAGCGAAAGCCGATCTGCGCGCCGGTGCTATGGTTGTTGTAGCGATCCTCGTCGTGCGACGCGTAGACCGACGCAGTGCCGATCACGCTTTGCCTGTTGTTCAGCAGGATCGGATAGGCCAGCGAGCCGCCGACCTTATCGTTGATGACCGTGCGCTCGATATAGGAGGGCAGGCCGGGATTGTCGGTGGGATTGCCGCGATAATGCGACGCGTCGATCTTCCCAATCAATCCATTGCTACCGATCGGCACCGCGGCGTGCGCGGCAAGGTAGGTGACGTTGTCGCGACCCTTGGGCAGCAGCGCAGACACGCTCAACTGTTCGCCAAGTGCCGTCAGGCCGTTTTCGGTGGCCGTCAGCAGGCCTTGCACGCCGGGATGATTGAAGTCGATACCGGTGCTGACGTCGAACGGTTTGCGGTCCACGTTTAGCTCGAGCGTAGTGGCGCCGTCGGTATTCTGCGGTGGCGCCACGTTGGCCGCGACTTTCACGCCGGGCAACAGACCCAGCACGTTGATGTAACGCTCGAAGGTGGCGCGCCGCAACGGCCGGTCGGCGACGATGTGGTCGGCGATCGTGCGAATCTTGTCTTCGACCGCGCCCGGTTTGCCCGTCACCTTGACCGCGGACACGTAGCCTTCGACTACCGTTACGCGCACCACGCCGCCGTCGAACGTTTGCGCGGGAATGAAGGCGAAGGAGAGCGCATAGCCGCGGTCCTGATACAGCTTCGTGACGCCGTTGGCGACCTGAATCAGATCGCCGATGGTGATGTCTTTGCCGACGAGCGGCGTGAAGCGCTGCGCGACCTCGTCGAACGGAATGGACTTTACGCCCTCGACCTGAATCTTTGAGGGCGTCAGATGGCGGGCGAGCAGTTCCTGAAGCTGAGGGGCTTGCGGCGCGACCTGCACGGTCACGTTCGGGCCTTTGTCGGGCGCCTTGATCTGCGGCAGTGAATCGAGAGGATTGCCGCCGACGGCCGGGCCGGCCGGGCGTGACTGCGCGTGTGCTGCGACTTGCATCCCGCTTGCCGCGATCGCCGCGAGCAGGAGGGTCCATTTACTACCGTACCCGAGTTTCATCGGATTTTCCTCGTATGCCGTTCTTGTTTTGCGCACGCACCGCCTGGCCGGGCTGGTTGCGATCGCTTATGTGTGGCTCGACGCATACTGCCATGCTTGCATGTATTACGTCACGTGCTCCGGCGGGCTTGAACATCGGCTGCAAAAAGCGCGGAGCACGTGATGAGACGGACAGCTTATGCACGCCGCGTAACGAGACGTCCAATGGGGCGCCTTGCATAGCGGCATCGATGAGCAACTTATGCGGACTACTTATGGCTCACCGGCACGAGACCGCCGAGCAGCGTCGTCAAACCGCCCGTCGCGCTGCTCGAACCGCTCGTCGACCCTGCCGCTGAGCTAAGTGCGCCGGTCAGCTGGCCGACGAGGCCGGTCACCGGGGCGAGCGGGTTGCTGCCGCTGCTGCCCGAGGCGCTGCTGGTGACACCGGAGAGCGCGCCGGTCAGCGTCGACAGCGGATTCGATGCGCTACCCGAGCTGCCCAACGCCGAGGTGAGCGAACTCAAAGGCGTGCTACCCAGCGCCGAAGTCAGCGAACTCAGCGGCGAGCCGCTCGAAGTCAGCGAGCTCAAGGGCGTGCCGCTCAGCGCCGAGGTCAGACCGGAAAGCGGCGTGCCGCCGAGCAGCGTCGACAGCGAGCCGAGTGGATTGTTGCCGAGCCCGAGACTCGCAAGCGAATTTTGCAGCGGGCCGAATGGGCTGCCGTTGGCAGGCGGCCCATTGACGACGGCCACGTTCGTGCTGCCGAGGAGGCTCGTGATCAAGCCGGGAATCGGATTGGCGCCATTCGGGCCGTTCGGATTGACGAGGCCGCCGGCGTTCGTCACCGTGTTGCCGAGCGAGCCGACCAGGGTGCCGAGATCGGCGCCGACCGGGCTCTTCGTGGCCGCGCCGATTTGCGCGCTGGTCGAACTCAAGGTGCCGCCGATTTGCGCGAGCAGACCGCCCACCGGCGCGCCGAGGCCGGTCTGCGTGCCGACCGTCTGCGTCACGAGTCCGGCGGTCTGCACGATCGGCGTGATCGCGGTGCTAAGCGGCTGGGTGATCTGCTGCACCGGCGCGGAGGCCAGCGAATTGCCGAGCGTCGCGCCACCGGCGTTCAGGGCGCCAGCGGTGGTGGAGAGAACGGTTGCCAGCGGCGTGGTGAGCGGCGACAGCGGCGCGAGATTGCCGGTGCCGAGGCCACCGACCGCGGTGCTCAGACCTTGCACGACGCCGCTCGTCGAACTGACCACCGAACCGAGGCCGGCGACCGTGGTGCCGACCGGATTGGAGGTCGTGCCGATCTGCCCGACGCCGCCGCTCACCGCGTTGGCGAGCGAGTTCAGCGTGCCGCTCGTGCTCGACACGGCGTTGCCGAGACCTTGCGTGACCTGCGGGCTGAGGCCCGGGATGGTCTGCGAGGCGATCGTGTTGCCGAGGTCGCTGGTGGTCTGCGCGGCAGCGGTGGCGACACCGGTGGTGCCCGACGACGCGCTGACGGGCGGCCCGCCGCTCGTCGAACCGCCGCCGCCGGCGCTACCGCTGTTTGACGCGGCAGGTGGCGCCGTGATGCCATTGCCGCCACACGCGGCGAGCAAGCCGGCGGCCGCAAGGGCGATCAACGGGGCGCGCAACGACGACACGGTCGCGCACGCCGCATGGAGAGTAAAAAAACGTTGGCTGGACATAGGTGCTCCTCAGTGTCTTCTAGATGTCGTGTGCGTGGTTTGCGTGCGCCGGTGCAACGGATGTCTGGGCGGCGCGGCTCAATGCAGCCGGGTTCCGGCAGAGCCGGGGCACGCCTTGGGGGCCGCACTTCGGGTGCCGGTTGCTGCGTTTCTTTCGACGGTGTTGCTTACTTCTTCGTCAGGCCGCCAAGCAGGCCGCCGACGAGCGACGTCACCGGAGCGAGCGGGTTGCTGCCCGATCCTTTGCCGCTGGTGCCCGACAGCGACAGGCCGGGACTCGTGGTGGTGCTGGTCGTCGTCGCGGCCGGCGTGTTGGCAGCCGTAGTCGTGACGCCGCCGAGCGTGCCGGTGACGCTCGACAGCAAGCCCGTGACCGGGGCGAGCGGGCTGCTGCTGCCAGTGGTCGTGCTGCTCAGGCCGCTCGCCACGCTCGAGAGCAGACCGGTGACAGGCGCCAACGGGCTGCTGCCGTTCGATGCACCGCCCAGGCCTCCTGTTACGCTGCTGAGTGCGCTGGTAAGCGGAGCGAGCGGGCCGCTGCTGGAGCCACCCGTCAAGCCGCCGAGTACGCTGGTGAGCGGAGCCAGCGGGCCGCTACTTGAGCCGCCCGTCAGGCCGCCGAGCGCGCTGGTAAGCGGAGCGAGCGGATTGCCGCCCGTGCCGCCGGTGAGCAGGCCACCCACCGACGCGACCGTGGTGCCCGTGTCCGTTACCGTATGACCGAGAGCGGCCGTGATCGGATTGCCGCCGGTTGCGCTGATCAGCGTGCCGGCCTGGCCGAGGCCGCCGCCGAGAGTCGCGAGCAGATTGTTCAGCGGTGCGCCGAGGCCGGTCGTGTTGCCGACCGTTTGAGTCGTCGACGCGACCATCGACGTAATCGGCGTGATTGCGGTGCTGAGCGTTTGCGTGATTTGCTGGACCGGGCCTGTCGAGAGCGCGGTCGTGAGCGTGCTGCCGCCGTTGGTGACTGCATTGCCAAGCGTATCGACTACGCCACCGAGCGGCGTCGTGATCGCAGCCAGCGGTGCGAGCGGGCCGCTGCCGAGGCTCGTCACGAGGCTGCCTGCATCGGTCACTGCGCCGCCGACATGACCGACCACGCCACCGAGGCTCGAGACCGTCGTGCCGATCGCGTCGCCGCCGGTGCCGAGCTGGCCGAGCCCCTGCGATACGCCGGTGCCGAGCGTCGAGACCGCCGAGCCGACTTGCTGCACGATGCCGCCGGCGGCCTGGGTGGTTTGCGAGCTGACGCCGGGCAGGGTTTGCGAACCGATCACGGTGCCGATGCTCGAGACCGTCGAACCGACATCGCTGACCACGCCGCCGGTGTTGTCGGCAACCGTGCCTAGCGCATTCGCGACGGCGGTCGTGCTGGTTCCCGTTCCGGTGCCGGAGCTGCTTCCCGAACCGTTGCTGCCGGTGTCGGTGCCGGACCCGCCCGAACCCATCGAACCACTGCCACTGCCACTGCCGGTGGTGGTGGAAAGTGCGCTGCCGGAAGAGTCGCTACCGCCGCCGGTGCCGGCGCTCAAGGTTCCGGAGCCTCCGCAAGCGCCAAGAGAAAGCATCGTTGCCACGCTGGCCGCAATCAGGGTTATTCGAAATGTGGTGTTGGCCGTTTGAATGTTCATGTCGCCCTCGCATCGCATGTGTTATTGGATGTTGCTGCGTGGCTATCTCTGCACGAGCCGTGCCATTTCGACTGAGCAATGCGGAGGATTTCTTTGCCGAGGGGCGTGAAGCCATATGTGATATGGCTTTGCGAAGAATTGATGGAGTGTCCGCTAACTCAGATATACCGCGAGAAAATGAATTTGCTAAACGTTTGCGAGGGCTGCGTAACGTAACGAGTCGTGCGCGCCGTTACGAAACATGGGGTAACGCAAGTGCAGCGGGAGGGCCCCGGACGCTTGAAACGTTCTGTTCAAACAAATAATTAGTGCAGCGAATCTAACTTATGGTTATTCCTATGTGCTGCAACGCACGAACTGCCGTTAACCTGAGTGCGGCGCTAAAACGCACACGGTGTCGAGCTAAGGGCAGCGGACAATTGCTTAAATATGATTGTTCGGCTATAAAACCCGAAAGCATCAAGGATTGACGAGGGAGGTGCGTAATCGAACAGACCGTGCACAGGCATCTGTTTTATTGAAGCCGGCTGCCAGGCGGTGCTTCTGCAGCGCAACACGCAGGACCAGGAATGAGAGACCAATGGTCCGCAGCGCTGAAGAACCCGTCATCCGAAGCAGCACGTATACAAACGAAATAAATGAAGTCCGAGGGTAAAAATGAAAAAGTTCACACAACGCTTCCTGAGAGATAGCAAGGGCGTGACGGCCATCGAATATGGTCTTATCGCGGGGTTAGTTGTACTCGTCATTGCAACGGCGGTCACGTCGATCGGCAGTAACCTTTCGACCGTGTTGACCGACGTCGCAAACAAGATCGTCGCTCCGTCAGCAGCGTAAAGGGCAACCTGAAAACGTTCCGCGAAGCAGCCGACGTTATTACGGCAGGCCGCGTCGCGGGCGTTTTTTAAAGCTTCGCTATATTGGCTAATGCGAATTGCATTGCAATTCGCATGGCGTTGCTTCGCCTGTCGAGTGCGAAATGAATGTCTCCGTCGGTATTTTGTTATTTATCGCCTGGGCCGCGGTAGTCGCTATCAGTGACTGCCGCAGCCGGCGTATTGCCAACGCAGTTATCGTTGCCGGTCTGGCGGCGGCATTCGCCTGCGCGCTTCTTCAATGCGGGCCTTTTGGCGTTTCGTTGACCCAGGCGGCTATGGGAGCGCTGGTCGGCCTCGCCGCGTTGCTGCCTTTTTTCGCGCTCGGCGTCATGGGCGCTGCGGACGTCAAGGTATTTGCGGTGCTTGGCGCGTGGTGCGGCATGCATGCGCTGCTCGGTCTCTGGATGGCGGCTAGTCTTGCCGCGGGCGTGCATGCGCTCTGGCTGCTGATTACAACGCGCACGCGGCTCGCCGGTTTGTTCCGTCATGACGGCGTCACTTTCGAACTGGCCGGGAAAGCGTCCACGCCGTACGCGGCATGTCTCACGGCGGCCGCCAGTGCATGGCTCCTGCTGCAAGGACTGAGCGGAGGCGTGCGATGAAGCCGGTAGCCACGCAGCTCGCGCGCTTGAGACTCAAGCCGGTTCATACGCGCCGCACGTCTACGCAGCGCGGTTCCACGGCGGTCGAGTTCGCGCTGCTGTTCCCGCTGTTTTTCACGATCCTGTACTCGATCATCACCTTCAGTCTGATCTTCGTGGCGCAGCAGAACTTGACGCTCGCAGCGGAAGAAGGGGCGCGTGCGGCGCTGAACTGGCAGAGCAATACGTCGCTGCAAAACGCGCTCGTCAATCGGGGCAACGCTGCCTGTGCTGCGGCGAATCTGATGGTCGCGACGCTGGTGCAATCCATGCAATGCACGTCGACTTCCGCGGCGTGCGGCCCGAGTAACGCGATGCAGTGTGTGAGCGTCGTGCTGACTTACAACTACCAGGCCAATCCACTGGTGCCGACCTTGCCGCTGCTGAGTTACACGCTGCCCAACACCTTGTCGAGCAGCGCCACGGTACAACTCAATCCGGAGAATATTCAGTGACGCACGCGCCGGCTCTCAGCCTTTTTGTGCACCGAAGCGGCTTCGAACGCTCGTACGGCACGGCATCGTTTAACCGAAGCAGCGAGTCGTCATGCCGAATCTGACCAAAATTCTTGCCGGTGTGCTGATCGCTGTCGCATTGCTGCTCGGCCTGTTCGCGTGGACGCTGTCGCGCCGTCCGGCGCCGGTTGCCGTGACCCCTGCGACGCAGGCAAGCTTCCCGGTGGTGGTGGCCATCCACGCGTTGCCGGCAGGCAAACCAATCACGGTCGACCAACTGCGCGTGCAGTCGCTGCCGATCAATCCGAACGGCGCCTTCAGCGATCCCGCGCAACTGGCCGGCCGCGTGCCGAACGCGGAGATCGGCGCGGACTCGCCAGTGCTCGAAGCCCAGTTGTCGTCAGGGCTTGCCGAGCGCGTCGAGCCGGGCGAGCGCGCGTTGGCCGTGCGGGTCGACGAGGGCAATGCCGTCGGCAACCGGTTGCGGCCGGGTAATTTCGTCGACGTGTTTTTCACGCTCAAGCGCGACGGCGCCATCGGCAACGGCGGCGAAATAGATCGTACTCAGGCGCGTCTCCTGATGTCGAAAGTGCGCGTGCTCGCGTTCGGTAATGCCACCACCAGCGGCGACAGCGCCGGCGACCCGAACGGCATGGTGCGCACCGCGGTGCTGGCAGTGCCGGTCGCCGATGTGGACCGCCTGACGCTCGCCGAGAGCGCCGGCCGTCTGATCTTCGCGTTGCGCAATCCGAAGGATGCCGAAGTAGTCGATCAAAATGCATTGCCAGCCTATCCCGGCGTGTTGAAGACGGTTGCCACCGCCGGCGCGGCCGCGCCGCTGCAGGATTCGACACGCGCAGCGGCCGGTGTGTCGCTCGACGCCTTGTCGGGAAGCACCAATTCGGCAGGCGCCGTTGCGCGGCCGCCGTTGCCGCATATGCCGCCGCTGCCTACGCGCGTTGCGGGTAATACAAACAGTACAAAGAGCGGTATCGAGGTGATACGGGGTGGGCGCGCCGAGACGGTCGCCTGGTAAGCGGTTTCAGGGAGCGGGCGGCCGGACGCGTCCAACACTACATGACAGAACGGATTTTTGTTTTCGGGAAGGCGGCGTGGCTCGGATTGGCCTTGCTCGCCGTATCGGCTGCGGCTGATGCGGCGGGTCCGGTGCAGCAAGGGCATTCCGTACAGGCGTCCGAGGCCGTGCCCTCGCAGACCATCGACCTGAAGGTCGGCGCGCAGCAGCCGCTCGCGACAGGCCATACCTTGAAGCGGGTCGCGATCGGCGACCCCGCGGTGGCCGACGTGCTGATCATCAAGGGCGACAAGCGCGGCGGCGTGCTGCTGGTCGGCAAGGCGGCGGGCACGACCAACCTGATGCTATGGGCAAGCGATCGCGAGGCGCCACTGATCTATACGGTCAATGTCATCACGCCGGCGGCGGCTTCGCTGCTTGGACCGGATACGCCGGCCGTCAAGGTGCTCGGCAGCACGGCGGTGGTGTCCGGCTCGTCGGCGACGATGGAGGCGCACCAGCGCGCCGTGGTCGCGTCGGAAGGCTCGCTCGGCAAGGACGGCGCGGTGTTCGACACGTCGACTGTGGCGAGCCGAGCGGTGGTGCAGGTCGATGTGCGGGTGGTCGAGTTCAGCCGCTCGGTGCTTAAGGAAGTGGGTTTCAACTTCTTCAAGCAGAACAACGGTTTTTCGTTTGGTTCGTTTGCGCCATCGGCGCTGACCTCGGTTTCCGCGACCGCGGGGCAGCAGCCGCAAACGACGGCCACGACGCCGATCTCGTCGGCGTTCAACCTGATTTTCAACTCCGCCACGCACGGGTTGTTCGCGAACCTGAGCCTGTTGGAAAGCAACAACCTCGCACGCGTGCTGGCCGAGCCGACACTCGTGGCCTTATCCGGGCAGAGCGCCAGTTTCCTCGCCGGTGGCGAGGTGCCGATTCCCGTGCCGCAGGCGCTCGGTTCGACCTCGATCGAATTCAAGCCATACGGCGTCGGACTCACGCTGACGCCGACCGTATTGAGCCCGCAGCGCATCGCGTTGAAGGTGGCGCCCGAGGCGAGCCAGCTGGATTTCGCCAATGCCGTGACGATCAGCGGCGTGTCGGTGCCCGCGTTCACCACGCGGCGCGCGGATACCACGGTCGAACTCGGCGACGGCGAGAGTTTCGTGATCGGCGGCCTGATCGACCGCGAGACCGCATCGAATGTATCGAAGGTGCCGCTGCTCGGCGATCTGCCGGTGATCGGCACCTTCTTCAAGCAGCTGAACTACCAGCAGAACGAGAAAGAGCTGGTGATCATCGTGACGCCGCATCTGGTTTCGCCGCTCGCAAAGGGCGCGACCTTGCCGACGACGCCGGGTGAGCAGTCCGAACAGCGTAACGGGCCGGTGTGGCGCTCGCTGATCGGCGGCGTGGCGGCGCGCGATGCGGCGCCGGGATTTTCGAAGTGAAGCCGGCGGGCGCCCAGGCGGCGCGCCGGATCGATGGAGCATTGAGCCAGCGTGCACGCGAACCGCGCTTGCTCGCTGGCAAGCAGTACGACGCGGGGGCTTCGCGGCCCATGCCGCATAAGGATGTCCAATATGAACGCGAGAACGCATTCATTGACTGAACGGGCGGTCACCGATTATTTCGTGTTTGCGTCGTTAGCCGACGAACACGTGCATTGGCTCGCCGATACGCTGGTGGGCGCAGGTGTGGTCGAAGCGGCCACACTCGATCCGTCGATGCTGATGCAGCGCATTGCGGCGCTGAATCCTTCGCTGGTGTTCGTCGACTTCTCCGGCGGCCGCGGCGCGGCGGCGAGCGCCACGGCGAGCGCGGTGCGCACGGCCTATCCCGGCATGCAGATCGTCGCGCTCGGAACGCTTGCCGAGCCCGAAAGCGCTCTCGCCGCGCTGCGTGCCGGCGTGCGCGATTTCATCGACCTGTCGGCGCCCGCCGAAGACGCGTTGCGCATCACGCGTCAAGTCCTGGACAACCTTGTGGAACCGGTCAGCCGCCATGGCAACGTCACCGCGCTGCTGGGCGCGCGCGTCGGCATGGGCGTGAGCACGCTGGCCGCGAATCTCGCGGTGATGCTGCAACGGCGCGACGTCGCGCAAGGCCGGCAAGCTGCCTTGCTCGATCTCGGCTTGCCGGCCGGCGACGGCTCGCTGCTCCTGAATACGCGCAGCGAATTCAATTTCGTCGAAGCCGTGCGCAATCTGCGCCGCTTCGATCAGACCTTCGTGCACACCGCACTGTCGCATCATTCGAGCGGTCTCGCGCTCACCACGCTGCCGCCGAATCTCGCCGACATGCGCGAGGTGTCGTATTCCTCGTCGATAGGTTTGCTGAACCGGTTGCGCGCGTTCTTCGATCAGCAGATCGTCGACCTCGGCGGCTTTACCAACAGCGAGTTCATCGCTCACGTCGTGCAGGCCGCCGACGAAACGTGGCTGTTGTGCGATCAGGGCGTCGCCTCGATCGTTTCGGCGGTCGGCGTGCTCGACGCGTTGCGCGAAGAGGGCGTGGATACGGCGAACGTGCGGTTGATCGTCAACAAGTTCGACGCCGACCTCGGTCTCGCCGCCGCGCAGATCGCGCAGCGCCTGGATATTCCGTTGCTCGCCACCTTGCCGGAGCGGCGCATCACGCTCGGCCAGGCGGTCAACCAGGGGCATCTGCTGGCCGATGTCGCGGCGCGCGATCCGTACGTGCGCGCACTCGAACCTCTGATCGAACGGCTCGGCGGCGCCGCGCGCGCGGCCGCGCAAGCACGCAGCAAATCGGCGCTCGGCGCGCTCAAGCGCTTCATTCCAACCCCTTACAAGCGGTCATAGACGATGGCAAAAGAAATCGAATTTGCCGACGACGCGCCTTCGTTCGCGCATAGCCAGCAGTTCCAGGACATCAAGAACGCCGCGCACGAACACCTGCTGACGCGTATCGAGGAGCTCGGCTCCGAGTTCGGCCGCTGGTCGCGCAACGCGATCAACCAGTTCGTCGATCTGGAAATGGACAGCTTTGTGAGGCTGCGCCGGATACCGATCAACGAGAGTGAAGTGCGGTTGATCGCCGAGGCGCTGACCAAGGAACTCGCGGGCTTCGGCCCGATCGAGGATCTGCTCGCCGATCCGGCCGTCGAGGATATTCTGATCAACGGCTACAACGACGTCTATGTGTCGCGCCACGGCATTCTGACCAAGATTCAGGTGCGCTTTGCCGACAACGCGCATCTGCTGCGTATCGTGCGGCGCATTCTCGCGCCGATCGGGCGGCGTCTGGACGAATCGAATCCGATGGTCGACGCGCGGCTGCCGAACGGCGGGCGTGTGAATGTCGTGATCGAGCCGCTGTCGATCGACGGGCCGATCGTCTCGATCCGCAAATTCCGCAAAGATCCGATGCGCCCCGAGGATCTGCTCGGCAACGGCACCTACAGCCCGGAAATCGGCGCGCTGCTCGAAGCGGCGGTCGCCGCGCGTTGCAACGTGCTGGTCTCGGGCGGGACGAGCTCGGGCAAGACCTCGCTGCTCAACGCGCTGGCATTCCACATTCCCGAGCCGGAGCGGGTCGTGACCATCGAGGACACGGCCGAACTGTCGTTGAACCACCCGCACGTGGTGCGGCTCGAGAGCCGTCCGGGCGGCTTCGACGGCGCGGGCGTCGTGACGATTCGCGATCTGTTGCGCAATACCTTGCGGATGCGGCCGGACCGCATCATCGTCGGCGAAGTGCGCGGCGGCGAGGTGCTCGAAATGCTGCAGGCGATGAACACCGGCCACGACGGCTCGATGGGCACGGTGCACGCCAGCTCGCCGCGCGAATGTCTGTACCGCCTCGAAATGCTGGCCGGTTTTGCGGGCTTTCAGGGCACCGAGTCGAGCTTGCGCCGGCAGATCGCCAATGCGATCGACTTCATCGTGCAGATCGGCCGGCTCTCGAACGGGCGTCGGCGGATTCTTTCGATTACCGAAGTAACCGGTCTGTCGGACAACATCATCGCGACGCAGGAGCTTTATCGCTACGAGCCGGTCGCGACCGCGGAAGGCGATGAGCTCGATAACTGGGTGTCGCTCGGTATTCATCCGCACTCGCCGAAACTCGCGCGTTTTCGCCAGGCGTTGGGCGGCGAGATACAGAACGGCTTCGGCAACGCGGGCTTCAGCGGCGGCGGCTTCGGAGGCGGCGGTGGTGGCGGTTTCGGCGGAGGCTTCAATGTCTAGCGTGGTACTGGTCTTCGCGGCGCTCGCGCTGCTATGCGCGGCGCTCGCGTTGCTGCTCTGGCAGCGTGGCGCGCAGCGCAAAGACCAGGCGAGCACCGAGCGCTATATCGATAGCCGCATGGCGGTGGCCATGCCGACCGGCGCGGGTGCGGGCGGGGTGGCGAGCGGTGCGGGGGGCGGTCCGCGCGTCGCCGCCGCGCGCGCCGCCGCGGCGTCTGCCGCGATCGCGCCGCAAGCACCCCCGGCGGATGCAGGCTGGCTCGCGCGAGCGCGCTACCTGCAAGCGCGCGTGCGCTTCATCGTGCAACACGCAATGGCTCGCTCGGGCATTGCCAACGCCCGGGCGCCTGCGACGATTGCCGGTGCAATCGTGCTGTTGCTGTGCGGCTGGGCCGCGTTGGCAGGCGGCGTGCTCGCCGCCGGCGCGATGCTGATTGCGTGCGCAATGTTTATTTATTTTCTGCTGGCGATGCGCGCGAACAAGCGTCGTCAACTGATCGTGCGGCAATTGCCGCTGTTCCTCGACGGCATCGTGCGTCTGATTACGCTCGGCAACAGCGTGCCGGCCGCGTTTCAGGCCGCGTTGCAGAACACCGAGGCGCCGCTGCGCGAATGTCTGGACTATGTCTCCCGGATGCTGCGCACCGGTGTCGAAATCGATCGCGCGCTGTCCCAGGTCGCGGTGATCTATGGCGTGCGCGAGCTCGAACTCGTTGGCGCTGTCCTGCGTCTGTCGGTCAAGTACGGCGGCCGCGCCGACGTGATGCTCGACCGCATGTCTTCGTTCATGCGCGATCTCGAACAGGCCGAGCGCGAACTCGTGGCGATGTCGGCGGAAACGCGGCTGTCGTCGTGGGTGCTGGCGATGCTGCCGATCGGCATCGGCGGTTTTCTGATTCTCTCCAATCCTAAGTATTTCGCGTCGATGTGGTTCGATCCGACCGGACGGCTGCTCGTCTACCTGGCGTTTGCTTTGCAAGTCGCGGGCGCCTATCTGCTGTATCGCCTCGCGAATCTGAGGAGCTGACGATGCAGGCTTATCAACTCGTCGCTCTCGCGTTGGCTCTGGCCGCGCTCGCAGTGCTGCTGCTTGCCGGTCTGGTGCTGGCGCGCGTGGCCGCCGTGCGGCGCAGCGAACGCACGCTAAGACACGCGCTCGACGAGCGCGCGTTGCAAACCGCGGCGCTCGCGTCCGCGGCGGCTGCGCGTGGCGCGGACGGCGCGCAGGGCAACTCAAAAGCTGCCTTGCGAAACGTGCAACTCAAGGGGTTCAAGGGGCTGCTCGAGCGCTTCGCGCACACCGGGATTCGCTGGCTCGACACGCCGTTCGGCCGCCAGGTCGTGGCCGAGGAAGACCGCCGCCTGCTTGAGCAGTGCGGTTTCGTGGATACGCGCACGCGCGGCCTGTTTCTGGTGGCGCGGCTCGTGGGCGCACTGGTGCTGCCGGTGCTGGTCGGTACCTTGGCGCGTGGCGCTCTGGACGGTCCACGCTATGTCGTGCTCGTGGTCATCTCGACCATGGCGGGCTTCATGGTGCCGAAAATCATCCTCAAGCGGCGAGCCGGCAAGCGCCGACTCGGCGTAGTCGACGAACTGCCGTTGCTGGTCGATCTGTTGCGCCTGCTGCAGGGCGTGGGCTTGTCGCTCGATCAAAGCTTGCAAGTCATGGTCAACGATTTCCGCTCGATGCTGCCCGTGCTCTCGAGCGAACTCGAAATCGCGCAGCGCCAGTTCGCGGCGGGCCGCACCCGCGAGCAATCGCTGAACCGGCTCGCTTCCAGTTACGACAACGAAGATCTGCGCGCGGTCGTGCGCCTGCTGGTGCAGGTCGACCGGCACGGCGGCGCCGTTCAGGAGCCGCTCAAGCAGTTCGGCGACCGCCTGCGCGAATCGCGCCGGGCGATGTTGCGCGAGCGCATTGGCCGTCTCGCCGTGAAGATGACCGGTGTGATGATCGTCACGTTGCTGCCCGCGCTGATGATCGTCACCGCCGGCCCAGGCGTACTGGCTGTCCAGCATTCGCTGGTCGCGATGCATCGGTAAGGATCTGGCAATGGCTCACTGTCTATCGTTCGAACCTCTGACGCGCCCGGCCGAAAGCGCGCGCCGTGCCGCACGCTGCGGCGTGGCACTGGCGGCGTTTTTCCTGCTTGGCGCGTGCGCGTCCAAAGACGTCGCGGGTTACGGCGTCGGGCCGCAGGCCGAACGTGCGGCGATGGCCCAGCAAGCCAATCGCGATCCCGCGCCGGACACGCCCGGCATGTATCTCGGACTGATCGACCAGATGCAGTCGCAGGGACTTTACTTCGCCTCGCTCGCGCATATCGACGCGTACGAAAAGCAATACGGTGTGAGTCCCGACACGATTTTGCTGCGCGCCGACGCGTTGCGGATGACCGATCAGCCCGCCGCCGCAGCGACCACGTACGGCCAGTTGCTGAAGACGCCGCTCGCCATGCGTGGCTATCGCGGGCTTGGTCTGATCGCCGGCGCGGCCGGCGACTTTGCGCGCGCCGCGCAGGAATTGCAGCAGGCCGCGCAACTCGCGCCGACCGATGCGGCGACCCTGTCGGATCTCGGCTACGCGAAGCTGCGCGATGGCGATGTGAACGGCGCGCGCGTGCCGTTGATGAAGGCGGCCGAACTCGATCAGAACAATCCGAAGATCGTCAGCAACATGGTGCTTTATCTGCTCGCCAACGGCGACCAGGCAGAGGCGCTGGCGGTGATGAATCAGCAGAAGTTCACGCCGGACGTGCGTGCGGCGATTCGCAGCGATGCGGCGAAGGTGGCCGCGGCAGGACGCTCGCAAGCGCGCGGGACTCAGGCGCAATCACAACAACAGCTCGGGCAGGCCGGTGCAGGCACCGGCACGGTCGCGAGCGCGCAGGGTATCGAACCGGCACCGCGCTTATTGCAGCGTTTCGCGCAGTGAGCGCGCGGTGCCCGATCAGGCAATCAGGGGAATCGAGATGCATAAAAGAACAACGAATCGGGGCTGGGCGGCATCGGTGCTGCGAGTGCTGTGCTTGGGCGCGGCGATTGGCATGGCGGCTTCAGCGGTTGCGCAGACAAGCGACGCCGCTCAGCCGGCAGAGGCCACGCAGCCGCTGGTCCGGGCAAGCGAAGTGGGTCACTCGACCCGCGCCTGGCTCGACCTGCAAAGCAGCAACGCGGAAGCCGCGCCCGCGCTGCCGATGCTCGGCGCCGAAGCCGGGCTTGCCTACCGGCGGTACATGGAATCGTTCAAGAGCAAGATTCCCGATCTGTACGGGTCGGCGCTGAATGCCGGCAACGGTGGCGGTAACGGCGGCGCGATGGGCGTAACCGGTGGGACGGGCCCTGGCGTCGGTTCGAACTGACATGCGCAAACCTTCGACCTTTACCGTGGCCGCTGGCTATCCGCGCTCGCTTCGCGCGCGGCGCGGCGGCGCGTCGATGCCTGGCGGGCGCCGCCAGCATGGCGCGGTCGCGGTTCTGGCGGTGATCTGGCTGAGCATTGCGATCGCGGCGCTCGGCGCGATCGATATCGGCAATGTGTTTTTCGTGCGCAGGCAGTTGCAGAGCACGGCGGACCTGGCGGCGATGGCGGGCGTGCAACTGGTCAACAGCGCCGGTGGTTGCTCCGCGGCGACCGCGGCGGCAACACAAAACGCGACGACCAATGGTTTGCCGACCACCGGCACCGTTACGGTGTCGTGCGGCAGATGGGACACGGCGACCAGCACGACGTTGACTACTCCCCCGACCGACGGGACGGGTTCGCCGATCAACGCGGTGAATGTGACCGTCGGAGAATCGGTCCCGTACTTTTTTCTTGGGCCGGCGCGCAACCTGCAAGCATCGGCGACAGCGAAAGCGACGAACATCGGCGTATTTACGATCGGCACTTCGCTGATTTCAGTGGGCAGTAACGGATGCACGGCCTCAGCCAGTACTCTGAACAACGTACTCGGCGGTCTGCTCGGCATCAACCTGCAACTGGACGCGGTGTCGTACTGCGGCCTGGCGACCGCGCGGGTCAAGGTGCGCGATCTTGTGGTAGCGGCCAATGCGGGCACGGTCGATGGATTGCTCGCGCTTCCGGTCACGGTGAGCAGCCTTGCCAATCTGATGGTGTCCGCGTTGCAGCAGACGTCGGTTGTCAATGCCAATCTGAGCTCCACCATCGGTGCGCTGCAGACAGTGGTGAGCGCCAACGTGCCAGGTGGGTTCAACATTGGCGACAGTTCTTCGGCATCAGGCCTGTTATCGCTCGGTCTGGCCAATACGCAGGCTGCGCTCGATGCAACGATCAGTCCACTGGATGCGTTGATTGTGTCTGCTGAAATCGCCAGGAAGGGACAGCCGCCTATCAACATTGCGGCGGGCCTGAATCTGCCTGGACTCAGCACCACCTTGCAGTTGCAGATCATCCAGCCGCCGGTGCTGGCGGTCGGTGAAGCAGGCACGGCAGCCGGCGACTCGACAGCATGGGTCACGACAGCACGCTCCGCGCAGGTGCGGGCGTACCTGAATCTGAATCTGGGGACGGCTTCGTTGCCGCTCGGCTTCCTCGGTGCGCTGCTCCCAATCAATGTCAATCTGCCGATTTACCTCGAGGTGGCGCCGGGGCAAGCGGGACTAAGCTCGACACGGTGCGCATCGACAAGTCAGGCCAGTCAATCGGTGATTGGCGTTCAGACGGGGCTCGCGAATGTTTGTGTCGGCGATCCGCCGAACAATCTGTCCGCGTCGAAGGCGTTTAGCTGCAAGAAGCCCGCCACCCTTGTGAACGTATTGAACGTGGCGACTGTTACTGGTGTGGCATCGGTTTCTGCGGTGAATCCGCAGACCGCCTCGCTTACTTTCGACGGTGTCGTCGATAACGAATATCAATCTACCAATTCGAACAATGTCGGCGGTGTCATTTCCAATGCGTTGTCAGGCCTTGGCGCTCAACTGGCAAAGCCGAACGCGTTGACCGTTACGCTGCTCGGTGGTTTGAGCCTGCCGCTAGGCTCGATCGTGTCGCCTATCGTTACGCTTCTCGGTAACGTGCTAGCGCCCGCGCTTGCCGGCCTCGACACGCTCCTTGTTCCCGTGCTGCAACTTCTCGGCGCGCAGATTGGCGTCAGCACAATTCACGACCTGTCGCTGACATGCGGCGTCTCGCAACTGGTCAACTAGCGTAACCAAGACAAGATGAGAACCAACACCAAAATCGAGGAACTCGATATCTACGTCTGGGAAGGCAAGGCCGACATCGTCGACCGGGTCGCGCGCTGCATGGCGAGCTTCGACGTCGAAGTGATCCGCGCGGACGATATCGCGATCTCGCCTGAACGGACGGCGCTGCGGCCATCGCTCGCGATCATCAGCGTGTCGGTGATCGACAGCGGCGCGCTGCTCATGCGCGACTGGCAGGCCGCCCACGGCATTCCCGTCGTGTGGGTCGGCGCCGCGCCGCGCGACCATGATCCGGCGACTTACCCGTCCGACTATTCGCACATCCTGCCGCTCGACTTCACCTGCGCCGAATTGCGCGGCATGGTGATGAAGCTGGTGCTGCAATTGCGCGCGCACAGCGCCAAGACGCACGAGTCGGATGCGATGATCGCCAACTCGGAGTGCATGCAGGCGCTGCTGCACGAAGTCGACACGTTCGCCGACTGCGACACGAGCGTGCTGGTGCACGGCGAAACCGGGGTCGGCAAGGAGCGCATCGCGCAACTGCTGCACGAAAAACATACCCGCTACGGCCAGGGGCCGTTCGTCGCGGTGAACTGCGGTGCGATTCCGGACGGTCTGTTCGAATCGCTGTTCTTCGGTCACTCGAAAGGCTCGTTTACGGGCGCGGTGGTCGCGCACAAGGGTTACTTCGAACAGGCCGACGGTGGCACGCTGTTCCTCGACGAAATCGGCGATCTGCCGCTCTACCAGCAGGTCAAGCTACTGCGCGTGCTCGAAGACAGCGCGGTCACGCGCATCGGTTCGGCCACGCCGGTGAAGCTCGACTTCCGGCTGGTGGCGGCGACCAACAAGCATTTGCCGCAACTGGTCAAGGACGGCACCTTCCGCGCCGATCTTTACTATCGGCTTGCAGTGATCGAGCTGAAGATTCCGTCCCTCGAAGAGCGCGGCGCGGTCGACAAGATTGCGATCTTCAAGGCGTTCATTGCGCAGGTCGTCGGCAGCGAGCGTCTTTCCGCGTTGCCGGACCTGCCGTACTGGCTGGCCGACGCGGTGGCCGACACTTACTTCCCCGGCAATGTGCGCGAACTGCGCAACCTGGCCGAGCGGATCGGCGTGACGGTGCGTCAGATCGGCGCGTGGGACGCGGCGCGCCTGCAGCGGCTGCTCGCGCTTGCGCGCACCAGCCAGCCGGTGCCGGCCGAGAGCGCCGCCGAGGTGCTGGTGGATCGCAGCAAATGGGACATGGCCGAGCGCAACCGCGTGCTGGCCGCGCTCGACGCAAACGGTTGGCGCCGCCAGGACACGGCCCTTTATCTGGGGATCAGCCGCAAGGTTTTGTGGGAGAAGATGCGTAAGTATCAAATTTTTGACGAAGAGCCCGAAACACGCGAAAGTGAGTAATAATGAGACGGTTGTACTAAAACAAAATCTGTTCAAGCAGGATTTACATGGACCGAAAGTCGAAACTACGGCGGATTGCCCTGGCAGCAGTCATCGCAATGGGGGCGGTGCAGGGCGTGAACGCGCAAGCTCTGGCGGATAACGGGTCGAGTGCTGGCGTCGTTTCCCAGCCGGGCGCGCCGACCGCCTTGCCGGCCAATTCAGTGGCTGGACAGGCGCAGACAAGTGCGTTGACGCCGGACGAAGCCAAGCAGTCTGCAGCGGGGAATGTGGCGGAATTGCAGCAGATGATCCGGGGCTCGGATCTGAGCGAATTGCGCACGACGTACAACGGCAGTTACGGCGCGAGCTTGCTGTTTTATGGCAAGGAGATGACGTACTACGTGGCGTTGTTCCAGCAAAAGAACTTCTGGCGCGTTATCAAGACGCAGGACGCCACGCGTGCGGACATGATCTATAAGGATTTTGTGCGTCAGACGCTGCAACTGTCGGACGTCGAGATTCGCCGCACACAGCTGGAGGCGCAGAAGGCGTTCACGGAGCGCATGATCGCGTTGTCGCAGGACCGTGCCAACCGCTTGCAGGCCGACCTTGACGTTGCGCATCAGCAGCAGACGATTGTTGCGAATCAGCAGCAGCAGACCCGAGCCGAGGCAACGGCGCTGGCGCAGCAGAAGGCTGCCGCACAAGACCAGCTGCGCGCCGCGCAACGCCAGGTTCGCGAACTGCAGCGTCAACTGGAAACCGGCCTGCCGTCGCACTGAGCGCGACGACCGGAAGATGGGCGGGCAAGGCGGCTTTAACAGCGCCGCCCACCCCATTGAACGTACAAGCCGAACATACAACGCGAACGTACAGGCCTGGCGTACAACCCGGCCGTACAACCCGTTTAGTAGCGCAAGTCACCAATCCCCGCAGTAGACCCCGCAGCAGAAAGCCTCGTTTCCGAAGCATCACCACACGAGCAGACATCCCGCACCTGGTTTCCCATGCAGACCCGTCCGCGACGCACGTAGTGCGGAGTGGGAGCTGATGAGTCCTTTGTCACAAGCGCATGCAGGAGCGCGAGCACGGATTCCACGGAGCCACTACCGCTTGCAGGCCACGGTTCCCGCTTAGCAAGATCGGTGTGAGCCGCTTTCTTTGCTTATCTTTCTTTGCGGGGCGGCAAAGAAAGTAAGTGCCTGCCCCGCACAGGGGCGAACGCTAATAGACCACAAACAATGCAAGGAAAGGCACCCTAACCTAACAAGCAAGCGCCCCACCCACCACGCGCCCCGCAACACAAAAAAAAGCACACCCCTAATGATGCCGCTTCTTCTGAGCCGAACGCGTCTCATCCCTTGGCGAGTGCCGCGGCTCACTCAGATCGACTGCGATCGGATCGCTAGCGGGAAAGCTTTCTTCGAGAGCCTCATCGAGGCGGCTTTCCGCGGACGCGGCGGGCGGCTGCGCCGCTTTGTTGCGATGAGGTGCAAGTTGCTTCTGCTTGGTCATGACACGCTCCATTAGAAGAAGAGGGTCGACAATTCAGCATAGTGCAAAGCGACCCAAGGCGAGCATCAGCTGAACGACCTAAGCCCTCGCGCCGTAAGCATGTCCTTCAAAGCCAAAACCCCGACTCCAAAAAACCAGACCCCAAAAAACACCAGCCCAGATCCCAACAAGCAAAAAAACAAAACTTAAAACCAACCCGCATCAAGTCGTTCTCCGAGTGTCGCCTGACAAGAAAAGCATCCATCGGCCGCACAGGCCGGCAAACCGCACGGCATACCGTGAACGGGCAACGTCCAGCTCGGGAGGGGAGCAAACAGAAGCAGCGAACAACAAGGCAGCGAACGACATGGACCGAAAAAAACCGGCGCGCGCGCAGCGCTTCAATGCGTCACACGTGGTGGAAGCCGAACTGGAACATCTGGATTGGGCAACACGGCAACCGGCGCTGCGCATGCTGGACGCCGTGTACTGGCGCCGCCGCGTGCTGGCGGTCAAATGCGGATTCGAGCTGACGGACTTGCAGGTGATGCGATTGGAGAAGATTCTGCAGCGGCTCGGCTATCCGTCGGAGTAGGCGAGCCGCTGCGGCGCAGCCGCTTTATTCGTTGCCGCCGCTGGCGCCGCCGTTACCACCATGATTGCCGCCGCCATGGTTGCCGCCGTCGCCGCCACCCGTGCCGAACAGACGCCGGCGGCGTGTTACGACCACCGGACCGTCGGACGTGCTGCTGCTGCGATCGGGCGCAGGGCGATCCGAAGACGGCGCGCCATACGACTCGCGCGGTTCACGCGGCTCCCGGTGATCGCGCGGTTCACGCGAGCCGTGCGGGCCACGCGTGGTGTGTTCGCCGTGCGAAGGCCGCCCCCCGGCGCGCGGCGCCGGACGGGTGCCGGTGTCGAGCTGGATCGTCGAGATCGCGCGCTTGTAAATGCCTTGCAGGCCGACAGGCGTGCGCAGCATCACCAGATACTGATCGAACGACTCGATGCACCCTGTCAGGCGAATGCCGTTGACAAGATAGATCTCGACGCGCTTTCGTTCTTTGCGCGCAGCGTTCATGAAGTCGTTTTGCGGATGCGATTCTGCGGAAGCCATGGACAATTCAGGTTAGAAAGACGGTTGTTCGCCGCGATTCTACCCTGTGTGGGGGCGGAACGCGTCAGCGGGCGAACTGCGTCCACTATAACGGCTTGCGCGCACATAAGCATCCGATAACTATTAGCTGTAACGTTGAGTTACGAATCTGCCGAAGAATAGCGCCTTCTGCAGCCCCATTCGGGCGCGCCCGATCGGGGTGGCGGAAAAAGATGGGGCGCGCCGGTGCCGCACGTGGAATAAATCTCGGGCCGTTCACGTTAATTCAGACATGGCAGCGCTGCATATCGCACGCGGCCGATCGGGTTCCGGCTCGCAAGCGCCGTCCGGGGCGCTCATCAGGAGACTTACCATGAAAGTATCCCGCATTCTGTCCGCCGCCTTCGTGCTGCTGGCGCTCGCGCTAGGCTCGCTCGCAACGAGCGGCTGCACCTCCGCAACCGACAACAGCGCCTCGGGCACCAGCGGCAACACGGGCAGCGGCGGCGGCTACTGAGCGTTGCCACGCCGGGTGAATTTCGAAGCGGAAGTGATTTCGTGGCTCCCTCAGTTGCGCCGCTACGCGCGCGCACTGACGGGTGACCGCGCCTGGGCCGACGACCTCGTGCAGGATACGGCGGAGCGCGCGCTCGCGCGCTGGTCGGCGTTCCGTCCGAACAGCAACCTGCGCGCGTGGCTCCTGACGATCCTGCGGCATCTTTACATCGATCAGTTGCGCGGCCGCCGCGAGATCGCCGTCGACGATGAAAGCGCGCCGTGGCGCAATCTCGAAGCGCCGCATGGCGAGGTCGACGGTCTGGTGTTGCGCGATCTGCAGCGGGCGCTGTATTGCCTGCCGGTCGAGCAGCGGGAAGTGCTGCTGCTCGTTTGCGTGGAGGAACTGTCTTATCAGGAAGCGTCGAAAGCGCTCGGCGTGCCGATCGGCACAGTGATGTCGCGGCTGTCGCGCGCGCGGGAACACATGCGCGTGCTGATGACGGAGGGGCCGGTCGAAGGGGGCGCCGTGGGGTTGGCGCGTAAGGTTCCGCCGCTGAAAGTAGTGAGAAATCCGTGATGAATGACGACCACGATTCCAGTTTGCCTGAGGGGCTCGATCTGCGAGCGCTGTCGGCGTTTGTCGACGGCGAATTGCCGCTTGCGGAGCGCACCGCGGTCGAGGCGCAACTGGCGCAGCAGCCGGAGGCTGCCGCGAAACTGGCCGCATGGCGCGCGCAGAAAACGGCGCTGCAGGCGCTCTGTGGTGCGCCGCAGCGTAGCGAGCACGATGAGCGCAACGAGCGCAACGGGAGCGTTGGACAGCGCGCCGCGGACGACGAGCCGGCCTTCATCGTGGTGCGGCGGCCGACGCCGCGGTGGCAACGCGTCGGCCTCGCGGCGTGCTGGCTCGCGGCCGGCGCGGGCCTCGCGCTCGCCTTGGGTCCGCTCGCCCCGCGTCTGACGGGGGGCGCCTGGGACGGTCTGGGCGGCCGGCCGCCGAGCTTCGCCGAGCGCGCCGATATCGCGTATGCGGTGTACACGCCTGAGCGGCGGCATCCGGTGGAAGTCGCCGCGAACGAGGAAGAGCATCTGATCAACTGGCTATCGAAGCGCCTGAACCGGCCGCTGTCGGTGCCGTCATTGCAGGAATACGGTTATTCGCTGGTGGGCGGGCGTTTGTTGCCCGGCGAAGCAGGGCCGGCCGCCCAGTTCATGTACGAGAATCCCAACGGCGCGCGCCTCACGCTGTACATCACTGGCATTTCTCGCGACGAAACCGCGTTCCGCCTGTTCCGCGACGGTAACCGCCGGACCTTCTACTGGGTCAGCGACCGCATGGGCTACGCATTGTCCGGGCCGATCGCGGAAGACAAGCTGCGCTCGATTGCCATCGAAGTGTGCAGCGCGCTAGGCGGCAAGCCGGAGGCCTGGCAATAGCGCTGAACGCACGGCCAGCACGTGGGCCAGGCAAACCCGCCGGGCCTCGGATTCCTCTGCAACACCTGGTAACAGAAACGCCCGTGCGCCCGTGCGCGGCGCCGGAATAGCGTTGCGCGGCGCGTCGTTTACCTGTTGCAGGATCGTGCTGTCCCGCCTTGCAAGCGCGTTGCGACGGCGCGGTCTCGTGCAAGGCAAACCGACGGGGTCTTCACGGTGTCGATACGCTTTTTGCGAGTCGCAACGCCGGCGCGTCGAGGCAGCGAAATCATGCTTACTTTTCATCAGTTCGGCACGGGGCTGCGTTCCGGCGTAGCGTGTCTGTGCCTGTGCGCCGCTTACGCGGCGCCGGTCGAAGCGCAATCGGACGCGAGTGCGCCGCCGACTGACACGTCGACCTGCCGCTTCGTCGTGGGTCAGGCGGAAATCGACGGCGTCATGCAGCAGGTCAGCGGCCGAGCGTGCCTGCAGCCCGACGGCAGCTGGCAGATCGTCGAAGACGATGCCGCCGCGCTGGCCTTGGCGCCGGCGCCGGTGTATTACTACGATCCATGGTATTGGGGGCCGCCGGTGGTGTTCACCGGCGTGTCGTTCGTTTTCGTCGACCGCTTTCATCATTTTCATCACATGGATCATGTGCGTCCCATGCACGGGTCGATTGGCATGGGTGGGCGAGGCGGCTGGCATGGGGGCGCGTCGACGCACATGTGGGGCGGCATGTCGCACGGTGGTGGCGGGATGCGCCGCTAGCTTGCCCCCGCACGGACCTATCGCCGCAAAGGAGATGCCTTGACGCGCAGCTTGCCTCCGAAAGTTTCCGCCGCCGGGTTCGATCGCGCGCTCGCCGGCTGGCGCGCGATCGTTGGCGAATCGCAGGTGGTGACTTCGGCCGCCGGGCTCGCCGCGTACCTCGATCCGTTCGCGCCCGGCGAGCGCGAAGCGTTCTCCGCCTCGGCCGCACTGCTGCCCGCGTCGGTCGACGAGATTCGCGCCGTGCTGCGGATTGCCAATCAATTTCGCATTCCGTTGTGGACAGTCTCGACCGGACGCAACTTTGCATACGGTGGCGCCGCGCCGAGGCTGGCGGGTTCCGTGGTGCTCGATCTGCAGCGGATGAATCGCATCATCGAAGTGAACGAGACGCTCGCCTACGCGCTGGTCGAACCGGGCGTCAGCTACTTCGATCTCCACGCGCATCTGCGCGAAAAAGGCTACAAACTCTGGGTTGATCCGCCCGCGGCGGGTTGGGGCAGCGTGGTCGGCAATACGCTCGAGCGCGGCTTCGGCTATACCGCGTACGGCGATCACGCGGCGGCGCAGTGCGGCATGGAAGTGGTGCTCGCCAACGGCGACGTGCTGCGCACGGGAATGGGCGGGATCGAGATCGGCACAGCGTGGCAGCTGTATCAGCCGGGCTATGGGCCTTCCTTCGATGCGATGTTCATGCAGTCGAACTACGGTATCGTGACCAAGCTCGGCGTCTGGCTGATGCCCGCGCCCCCCGCGTATCTGCTCGGCGAAATCCAGTTCCGGCACGAAGAGGATCTCGAAGCGATCGTCGAGCTCTTGCGGCCGTTGCGGCTCGATGAAACGATCCGCAACAACGCAGTGATCGAAGGCGGTTTGCGCCGGGCCGCGGGACTGTCGGCCCGTCAGCAATGGTACGAAGGCAAGGGTGCGATGCCCGAAAGCGCAGTGGCGGCGATGCTCGACAAGCTGAATGTGGGCCGCTGGAATCTTCATTTTGCGCTATACGGGACGCCTGAATTGATCGACGCGCGCTATGCGATCGTGCAGCGTGCGTTTGCCCGCGTGCCGAAGGCGAAACTTTCGGCGGCGCGCTATGCGGGTGACGCGCAGCCCACCGCGGGCGGCGATCGCAATCAGGCCGGCATCCCGGCGATGAGCGCGTTCCGCATGCTCGACTGGCGCGGCGGCGCGGGCGCGCATGTGGATTTCGCGCCGGTGTGCCCGGCGACCGGGCGCGACGCGCTGCGTCAATACACGATGGTCAAGGCGCGCGCGGCGGAATACGGCTTCGACTACTACGGTGGCTTTACGGCGGGCGTGCGTCATCTGCATCACATCTTCGCGGCGATTTTCGACCGCGACGACGCGAATCAGGTCGAGCAGGCCGGTGCTTTGCTGCGCTCGCTGATGAGCGATGCGCGCGCGGCGGGTTACGGCGAATATCGCGCGCATCTCGCGTATATGGATTTCGCCGCGGCGCAGTACAGTTTCAACGACGGCGCGCTGTTGCGGCTCTCGGAAACGATCAAGGACGCCCTCGACCCGAACGGCATTCTCGCGCCGGGCAAGCAGGGCATCTGGCCGGCAGCGTGGCGCGACCGGCGGGGTTATACGTGAAGCGCGCGAATGAGGCGAATGGCGTGCGTGGTGTGTGACGTGCGTGACGCGCGTGACATGCGTGGTGCGGGTACCGTACCTGACGGACGCGATGTATGACCGAAGCGAATGCCGTGCAAGACATTCGTGATTTGACGGTGTGAGCGAACAATGGACCGACGCGCTTTCATGATGACCGGTGCATGGCTTTCCACCGTGGCAGGTGGTGCGTGGCCGTGGCTCGCCGATGCAGCCGCTCGCGGCGACACGCTCGCCGTGATCGATTCGACGCTCACGGGCGGCCCCGCATTCGCCGACTACGTCGCGCACATGAAGCTGCCCGTCTTCGAAACCGGCGACGACATCGGCACGCTCTGGTACACGACACTTGCGCCGCGTCTCAGGCAGGCGCCGGTGCAAACGCCGGCGTCGTTGATCGGACTCACGCGCGCATCCGATTACTTCGTGCTCAGGGAGCTTGCCACTCGCGTAGGCCGCCTGGTCGAGCACAGCCACGAGCAGGGCGCGGGGCCTATCGCGCATGTCGCCTTCGCACTCACGCCGCGCGTTGTCCGCTAGAACCTGTAAGCCTTGTTTTTCGGATCGAAGGTCGCGTCGTCGAACGTCTTCGGCGCGATGCTTTCGAAGACGATCTTCTCGAAGATCTTGCCGTCGTTGTCATAAGACTCGACGGTGCGGAAATACGGATGCCGCAGATCCAGTCCGAGCGTTTCTTTCTTCGCATAGAACTGCGGCTGGCCGTTCGGCGTTTCGAAGGTGAAGGCGACTACACGCACGCCGTCGATCGTCTTGACTTCCACCTGGGTCGAGCGCGGCAAGCCGGCCTGGATATATTTCCTGCCTTCAGAGAGGTACTGATTGGCAATGTACTCGGTGCCGAGATCGCGCACCTGATGGTTCGATTGCGCACGGGCGAGCGCGCCGTTCAACGAGGTCCACACCGGCATCACGTTCATGATGCCGCCGAGGTGGCCGAACATTTCGTCGGTGCGTTTGGACTCGTCGTAGATGACTTCCTGGTCGGCGTGCGCGCCGTCGGGCAGCCACTTTGCGTAGATTCGCAGCGGATCGTGAGCGATGCGCACCAGCATGTGATCGGGCTTGTCGGGCCACTGCCCGTGAATGCGTTCGGAGCGCGACATGGTGAACTCGTATGACGGAAAGCCGTTCGGCCCTTCCTTGATGTAGCGCGGCAGTGCAAGCGGATCGAGCGACTGGAACAGGGCGACCAGGTGCGCGTCGTCGAGCTTTTCCATGGCGCCGCTCTGTTGTGCCGCGCGCAGCCACTTGACCTGCTGATCGAGCGTGAGCTTGCCAACCTGCGAGGACGGCGTGGTGGGCGCCTTGACCGCGCTGGCGGTGTCGAGCGCGGGCGGCGCGTCGTCGTTCTGGGCGAACGCCGCCGGTGTGGCCAGCGCGGCGACGCCTGCCACCAGCGCGCCGATCAGAAGTCTCCGTGACCGTGACGAAGCCGCACGCCATGAAGCGGCGAGGGACGCGCTGAACGCAGCGCTCTCCGACGAAAATCGGGCGAGGCGCATGAAAGCCGGCGCGCGTCTCGAGCTATCCGATTGGCCCGAGCGACACAAACGGCACGAGCGACACAAACGGCGTGAGCGTGCGGACATGCTGTGCTTCATCAATCTCTCCGAAAGGATGACGCAAGGCGCGGGGTCGGGCGCCTTGCCTGTCAGGCAGGTTTTTGCTTCGCGAGTTCCTCGTCGCGCAGCGCGCGGCGCAGAATCTTGCCGACGTTGGTTTGCGGCAGCTCGTCGCGGAACTCGACGAGCTTCGGCACCTTGTACCCCGTGAGGTTCTTGCGGCAGTGGGCGATCACCTGTTCCGCGGTCAGCGACGGATTGCGCTTGACGATGAACACCTTCACGCGCTCACCCTGCGCCGCGTCGGGCACGCCGATTGCGGCGACTTCGCGCACGTCCGGAAGCGCCGCGATCACGTCTTCGACTTCGTTTGGATAGACGTTGAAGCCCGACACCAGAATCATGTCCTTCTTGCGGTCGATCAGGCGGATGAAGCCGCGCGAATCCATCACGCCGATGTCGCCGGTGGCGAGCCAGCCGTCGTCGTCGATCACCTTGGCGGTTTCTTCCGGGCGATTCCAGTAGCCTTTCATGACCTGCGGACCCTTCACGCACAGCTCGCCCGCTTCACCGATGTTTGCCCACGAGCCGTCGTCTTTCCTGAAGCGGACTTGCGTGGACGGCGCGGGCAAACCGATCGAGCCTTCGAAGTCGCGCAGATTGGTCAGGTCCACCGGATTCATCGACACGATCGGCGAGCACTCGGTCAGCCCATAGCCTTCGATGATCGGCTTGCCGGTGACCGCCTTGAAGCGATCGGCGACCGACTTCTGCGTGGCCATGCCACCGGCCATCGCGAGTTTCAGGTTCGAGAAATCGCGCTTGCAGAACTCCTCGTTGTCGAGGAACGCGTTGTAGAGCGTATTGACCGCTGTGATACCGGTAAATTTCTCGTGACGGATGATCATCATCACGCGCTTCATGTCGCGCGGATTGGCAATCAGGATGTTGCGTCCGCCGAGGCCCATGAAGATCAGCGCGTTCACCGTCAGCGAATAGATGTGATAGAGCGGCAACGGCGTGAGCACCGTTTCGATGTCGCCGCTCAACTGCCCCTCGGACCAGACCTTCGCCTGCAGCAGGTTGGCGATGATGTTCCTGTGCGTGAGCATCGCGCCTTTGGCCACGCCCGTGGTGCCGCCGGTATATTGCAGGAAGGCGATGTCGTTGTGCGTGGGGCGCACGGGCGTCAGCGGCCGCGTGTAACCGGTCGAGAGCGCATCGAGCAGCGGCACCGCTTTCGGCAGGTTGTATGCCGGCACCATCTTCTTCACATGGCGCAGCATGAAGTTCAGCAGACGGCCCTTCAGATTCAGGCCGTCGGCGAGCAGATCGCCGAGACCGGTCACGATGACGTTCTGTATTTTGGTGCCGGGCAGCGCGTCTTCGACGGTCTTCGCGAAGTTCTCGAACACGATGATGGTTTGCGCGCCGCTGTCCTTCAGCTGGTGCGCGAGCTCGCGCACCGTGTAGAGCGGGTTCACGTTGACTACCACGCCGCCTGCCTTGAGCACGCCGAACAGCGACACCGGATACTGGAACGTATTCGGCAGCATGATCGCGACACGCTCGCCGGGCTTCACACCGATGCTTTGCAGGTACGCGGCGAACGCGGCCGCCTTGCGGCCAAGCTCGCCATACGTCATGTTCGCGCCGACGCTCACATACGCGACGCGCTCGCGAAACTGCGCGATGCATTCGTCGAAGAACTGCACGACCGACTCGTACTGGTTGACGTCGATTTCATGCGGCACGTTCGCGGGATACGAGGTGTACCAGATGCCGTCGGTGTTGGGCGCGCGATTCGCCGCCTGACTGGGCGCCGGGTCCGCCGCGTTCGCGAGCGGCGTGGCTCCGGCGGTGGGCGAGAGCGGGACTTGCGTGGGTTGGGTCATCGGTCGTCTCCTGAAGCAGTCGCTTCGTCGGTTTATATGTTGGTCTCAGCGTTCCAGAATCGCCACCACGCCCTGGCCGCCCGCCGCGCAGATCGAGATCAGCCCGCGCGCGGTGCCGGCCGGCTTGTCGAGTTGCGCGAGCATTTTCGCGAGTCCGGCGACGATGCGGCCACCCGTGGCGGCAAACGGATGGCCGGTGGCGAGCGAGCTGCCGTTCACATTCAATCTGGCCCGGTCGATCGTGCCGAGCGGCCCGGGCAAACCGAGCTGCGTGCGGCAATATTCGTCATCCTGCCATGCCGCGAGCGTACACAACACCTGCGCGGCGAAGGCTTCGTGAATTTCGTATAGATCGAAGTCCTGCAAGGCGAGTCCGGCGCGGGCCAGCATGCGCGGCACGGCGTAGGCGGGCGCCATCAGCAGGCCTTCCTTCCTGTCGAAAAAATCGACGGCGGCGGTTTCGGACCAGCTTAGATACGCCAGCACAGGCAGGCCATGTTCGGCCGCCCATTCTTCGCTTGCGAGCAGCACGGCGGAGGCGCCGTCCGTCAGCGGTGTCGAATTGCCCGCGGTCAGCGTGCCCGCGTCGCGATCGAATACCGGCTTCAGGCTGGAAAGCTTCTCGAGCGTCAGGTCGGAACGCAGGTTGTTGTCGCGTGCAAGGCCACGGTACGGCGTCATCAGATCGTTGACGAAGCCGCGTGCATACGCCTCGGTGAGCTTGCGATGACTGTCGTAGGCGAGCACGTCCTGCGCTTCGCGCGAGATGTTCCAGCGTTTGGCCATCAGCTCGCAATGCTCGCCCATCGAAAGCCCGGTGCGAGGCTCGCCGTTGCGCGGCAAGAGTGGCTTGAAAAACATGCCCGGCCGCAATTTGCTCAGCGCGCTGACCCGTTGGCCGGTGCTCCTGCCGCGATTTGCTTCGAGCAATATCTTGCGCATGCGCTCGTTGACGCCGATCGGTGCGTCGGACGTCGTATCGACGCCGCCCGCGATGCCCACTTCGATCTGCCCAAGCGCGATCTTGTTGGCGACCAGAATGGCCGCTTCCAGCCCGGTGCCGCAGGCCTGCTGCACGTCGTAGGCGGGTGTTTCTTTCGCGAGCGTGGTGGACAGCACGGATTCACGCGTCAGGTTGAAATCGCGCGAATGCTTGATGACGGCGCCGGCCGCCACTTCGCCAAGACGTTCGCCGTGCAGGTCGTAACGGTCGATCAGGCCTTGCAGCGTGAAGGTCAGCATGTCCTGATTCGACGCGGTCGCGTAAGCGGTGTTCGAGCGGGCAAACGGAATCCGGTTGCCGCCGATGATGGCGACGCGGCGCACGGCGGGCAGCGGGTTGGACATGCTTGGCTCCTTTGGGGCGTTCCCTGGTTATTGAATGGCGCGAACGGTGCGAATGGCGCGAGCGGCAAGCAAGGCTCCCTTGCGTTGGTGTGCGTGCAAGCTCAGCAGCGATTTGCAGGCGGCTTCAATGCCTCGCAGTGACAAAACCCATGCGCTGTCCTGTGCGTGCCTCATAGCAACTTCCACTGCATACGGCCGCGCAAATGCGGTTTTTCTCCGGCAATGTCGCGTACCTCGATGTCGCGCTCGATCAGCGAAGGCGATGCGCTCCACAGCGTCGCCTCGCCCGGCAGCAGCATCGGCAATTTGAATTCGGCGCTCAACGTCGCTTCGGCTAGCGGTTTCGGCGGTTGCAGGGCGGCAGCGGCGCGCGCCAGCGTCCACATGCCATGTGCAATCGCACGCGGAAAGCCGAATGCTTTCGCCGACAGCGCGGTCAGATGAATCGGGTTGTAGTCGCCGGACACGCTCGCGTAGTCGCGGCCCAGTTGCGGCGCCAGTTGCCAGCGCGAGATGCGTTCCAGCGCGTCATGCCCGAGTTCCAGCGGATCGAGCGAGCTGCCGCTCGCCGGCACGCCGCGTTTCAGATAGACACTGTCGCCGTCCCACACCGCTTCGCCGCGGCGGTACATGCGGGTGTGCAGCACGAACGCCTGGCCTTTGTCATGACGCAGCAGCGCGCCGAATTCGACCTCGACGCGCAGCATGTCCTTGTAAGCGAGCGGCCGGCGCAGCCGCACGTGGTTCGCCAGATGCACGAGACCGAGCGCCGGCCAGGGAAACGCCGGGTCGGTCAGCATCAGCAGATGCACCGGGAACGCCAGCAGATGCGGATACGTGAGCGGCACGCCGTGCTCGGGGATGAAGCCGCAAACCCGCGAATAACGCCAGATCGGCCCGGGGTCGAGGGCCACGGCAGGGCGCACGAGCCGCAACGCCGGCAGGTGGGTGTCGCGCCCGCGTTTGACGATGCCGGACAACGCACGCGCATACAGCTTCGCCGGCGCGGGCAACTGCTCGATGACGACGGTCTTCGGACGGGCCGCGCTTGCAGCGTAACCGCTCCGGAACGGATCACCCGGTTCACGCATGGTCACGCTCCAATCAGGCTTTGCCCGCACACGCGCACGATCTGGCCGCTCACGCCCGCCGATCCCGGATGGGCGAGCCACGCGATGGTTTGGGCGACATCCACCGGCTGGCCGCCCTGGCTCATCGAATTCATCCGGCGGCCCGCCTCGCGGATGGTCAGCGGAATCTTCGCGGTCATCTGCGTTTCGATAAAGCCGGGCGCGACCGCGTTGATCGTGATGCCGCGGGCGCGCAGATGCGGCGCCATGCTTTGCACGCGGCCGATCACGCCAGCTTTGGACGTCGCGTAATTGGTCTGGCCGGGATTGCCGGCAATGCCGCTGATCGACGACACGCCGATGATGCGGCCGCCGTCGCGCAGAATGCCCGCCGCGAGCAAGGCGTCGTCGATCCGTTCCTGCGCGGACAGGTTGATGTCGATGACGCTTTGCCACGCGGCATCGGTCATCTTCGCGATGGTTTTGTCCTTCGTGATGCCGGCGTTGTGCACGACGATATCCACGCCCTGTTCGTCGAGCGCCGCCGCGATCTGCGCGGGCGCTTCGGGCGCGGCGATATCGAAGGCGAGGGCGGTGCCGTTCAGCTGGCGCATCGTCGAATCGAGCGCGTCGCGCGCCGACGGAATGTCGATGCCGATCACGTGCGCGCCTTGCGCGGCGAGCACGCTCGCGATCGATGCGCCGATGCCGCGCGCCGCGCCGGTGACCACGGCACGCCGGCCCGCGAGCGGCTGATTCCAGTCGAACGCCGGAGAGGCAGCGGCGCCGGCGCGTATGCCGATGCGCACGACCTGGCCCGACACATACGCGGAACGCGGCGAGAGGAAGAATCGGAAGGTCGCCTCGATGCCGTTCTCGGCACCTTGCTCCACGTAGACGAGATTCGCGGTAATGCCGCGCCGCGCTTCCTTGCCGAGCGAACGCGTGAGGCCTTCGAGCGCGCGCTGCGCGGTCCATTGGCGCGGACTCGCGCAGGCTTCGGGCGGCCGCCCCAGCACGACGATGCGGCCGCACTTGCCGAGCGAGCGCAACGTGTCGTGGAAGAATCCGTGTAAGGGTTCGAGCTGGCTGCTGTCCTCGATACCGCTCGCATCGAACAGCAGGGCGCCGAGCTTGCCTTGCGAGCCGGACTCCGCCGCCTCGAAACGGCCCGTCAGCAAACCATGGCGATTGGCGAGCGGCACCCACAGCCCGGCGCTTTCATGCGCCACGCTGGTCATGCCGATGCTCGTCACGAGATTCGCGAGCGCGTCGAGCAGATGCGGTTCGCGGCCCGCGCCGATCGCGATCAGCCCGTCGAACTCGGGCCGGTCCGCACGATAGCGCTGCAGCACCTCGGGCTTCGGCAAGCCCAACGAGCGCGCGAGGCGTGCGCCGAATGGCGAGTTGACGAAGTTCAGATAAGAGTCGTTCATATTATTCGTTGCTCCGCTGGCCACGCTCGAAGGAAGTCCCGCTGGGGGACGTCGGACGTGTGTCAGTGTGCACCTAGTTCGGGGCATCCGGGAGAGCCCCGCCTGGAAGTTTTTTCAAGGTGCTCAGACCGCGAGCTCCAGCGCTTTTTCGAGCGCATCCTTGCGCTTTTGCAAATTGGCGAGCATATCGAAGTCGGCGGGGAAGTCGTCGACCTTGACGACTTCTCCGCCATATCGTGCGTAGTCGTCGAGCACGCGGCGATCGTCGACATCGATCAGGCCTTTCCGTTGCGCCGTTTCGGTCCACTCGGCCAGTTGCGGCAGGCTTTGCGGCATCGGTTCGAGCAGGCCTTGCTTGACCGCGTCGCGCAGTTTCAGGTCGATCTGCGCGAAGCGCGGGTTCAGCTCGAATATGAGCTCGCCGTAGCCGAGCGCGTCGACGTCCGGATGCGGCACGTACGAGTCGGACACGAGGCGGTTGCGTGCCGCGCCCGGCGTTTGCATCAGCTCCGCGATCTCGCTGCCGAGGTGATCGGACGGCTCGCGATGCGGCAGACCGAATGGGAATGCCAGCGCGCGCACGAGACCCGCGGCGAGGCGGTTCGGGTAGTTCGCGAGCACACCGTCGAGCGCCTGTTGTGCCTTGTACAGCGAATCTTCGACGCCCCAGCGCACCAGCGGCAGATCGTCTTCCTGGCGGCCTTCGTCCTCGAAACGTTTGAGCGTCGCGGAGATCAGGTAGAGCTGCGAGAGCACATCGCCCAGACGCCCGGAAATGCGTTCACGCCGCTTCAGATCGCCGCCGAGCACGAGCATGGAGACGTCCGCGAGCAAGGCGAAAGCCGTCGAGATGCGCGTGGCCGCGCGGTAGTACGGCACTAGCGGCGCATACGCGGTGCGCGGCCTGGCGATAAACGCGCCGCCCGTGACGCCATAAACGAAACTGCGCACCACGTTGGAGAGCGTGAAGCTGACGTGGCCGAAGAAGGCCGCGTCGAAATCGCGTAGCGCCTTGCGGCGATCCGTTTCGCGCGTGGCCTCCATTTCCTTTAGCACATACGGATGACAGCGAATCGCTCCCTGCCCGAAGATGATCAGGCAGCGCGTGAGAATGTTCGCGCCTTCCACGGTGATCGCAATCGGCACCTGCTGATAGGCACGCGCGAGAAAGTTCGACGGCCCCATGCAGATGCCCTTGCCGGCGGCCACATCCATGCCGTCGTTGATGACCATGCGGGCGCGCTCGGTGATGTGATACTTCGCGATCGCCGAAATCACCGACGGTTTTTCGCCGAGGTCCACCGCATGCGCGGACAGTCGGCGCGCGGCGTCCATCACGTAGAGATTGCCGCCCATGCGGCCGAGCGCTTCCTGCACGCCCTCGAACTTGCCGACGGCGGTGCGGAACTGGCGGCGAACCGCGGCGTAGGCGCCGGTGCCGCGCACGGCGATCTTCGCCATTCCCACATTCGACGACGGCAGCGAAATCGCGCGGCCCGCCGCGAGACACTCCATCAGCATGCGCCAGCCGTTGCCGACTTGCGCGCGGCCGCCGATCACCCAGTCGAGTGGAATGAAGACGTCCTTGCCCGAGTTCGGACCGTTCTGAAACACCGCGTTCAGCGGCCAGTGACGGCGGCCGATGTTGACGCCCGGATGGTCGGTTGGAATCAGCGCGCAGGTGATGCCGGGCTCCTCCTCCGAGCCGAGCAGATGATCCGGATCGAGCGCGCGGAATGCGAGGCCGAGCACAGTCGCGATCGGCCCGAGCGTGATATAGCGCTTGTCCCATGTGACGCGAAAACCCAGCGTCTCGCGGCCCTCGAAGGTGCCCTTGCAGACGATGCCGATGTCGGGAATCGCGGCCGCATCGGAGCCGGCGTAAGGGCTCGTCAACGCGAAGCAGGGGATATCTTCGCCGCGAGCGAGGCGCGGCAGATAGTGGTTCTTCTGCTCTTCGGTGCCGTAGTGCATCAGCAGCTCGGCCGGGCCGAGCGAGTTCGGCACCATCACCGAAACGGCGGCGGCCGAGCAGCGCGTGGAGAGCTTCATGATGACCTGCGAGTGCGCGTAAGCGGAGAACTGCTTGCCGCCGTACTGCTTCGGAATGATCATGCCGAGAAAGCCGCGCTCCTTGATGTACTGCCAGGTTTCCGGCGACAGGTCCTGCCACACCATGGTGGTTTCCCAGTCGTTCGCGAGATCGCACAGATGCTCGCATTCGACATCGAGAAACGCCTGTTCCTCGGCGGAGAGCGTGGCTGGACCGTAGCCTAGCAGCGTGTCCCAATGCGGGCGCCCGGAGAACAGTTCGGTGTCCCACCAGACGGTGCCGGCTTCGATCGCATCGCGCTCGGTCGGCGACATCTCCGGCAGGATCTTGCGGAAACTGTCGAGCACCGGTTTCGTGAGCCACGCACGGCGCAGCGGTTTGATCGCGAGGACGAGGGCCGGGAGGACGAAGACGATCGCGAGCGCCGTCGTCGCCACCGGACCCGCAGCTCCGCTGACATGCGCGGCTGCCACCCAGACGATCATGAAGGCAAGCCACCATGAGGCGCGCGCCTGAACATGGACGAGCGCGAGAGCGGCAATGACGAGCACTGGGATGAACCACGGCATGACGTTTCCTCCTGTTTCGACGGTGCGTGCGAACGCATCCACGGGTCGCGGACGGCTCGCGTTCTATTGGTCTTCTAACTGGCGGTGTTGCTGCCGCGTCACGCGTTCGAGGTGCCTTGACGTCGCCTTTGGCGGCGCTTTAGCCGCTTTTTCAGCGTGCTTGTCAGGCGCTCGCGAGCAAGCTTTCGAGTCGTGCCTGCTTCGCTTTTCATGTCGTCTCTATAGTTCGACAGCGTGACGTTGCTTAGGTGCGGGACTTAGACGTGCTGCTCAGGTAGGCGGTATTCGCGATTGTTTGCGCGCGGACGGTCGACGGCAGCGCCGCCCGCGCCATCCGGTTCAAGCCGTGCCGTGCAGCGCGGGCTGAAACGCACTCGCCTCAACACTGCCACCGTGCTGTTCACCGTCCTCCGAAGCCGATGGCGCCGACGGGTCAAGCCCGCATGACACCGGCTGCGCACCCGTAGCCGGGTCCGCGCCTTCCGTCTGGCTTTCCGGGCCGCCTTCGGTGGCGTCGCCCAGCACGGCGGCGAACGTGGCCAGTTGCGAGCCGTCGGGCAAGGGCGCTTTCAGCGCCGCTACCATCAGCGAGGCGAGACGTGCGATCAGTTGCAGGTCGTTCATCGACTTGCCCTGCGAGAACTCCGAAATCAGGCTGTCGGTATCGGTGCCGGCCAGCACCCCGGATAGCGCGCCGATCGCGAAGTGCAGACGCCAGCCGAGCTCTTCACGCGGAAGATGCGGCAGCGCGCGCTGGAACGCATCGAAAAAGCGCACCGCCACGGACTCGTAATGCGCATTCAGAAAGTCGCGAATAAACGACGACGGATCCGTATAAGCGCGCCCCAGCAGACGCAAAAACGCCTTGCCGCCGACGCGCGGATCGCGCGACAGCCGCAGCGCCGGAATGAACATGGCGCCGAGCACGTGCTCGCAGGTCAGACGCGCGCCGAGCATTTCGTCGAAGCGGTCGAGCAGCTTGAGCCGCTCCTGGTTGAGCCGGTCGAGCCGGCGCGACAGCATCGAATGAATCAGCGATTCCTTGCTGCCGAAGTGATAGTTGACTGCCGCGAGATTCACTTCGGCACGCGAAGTAATCTGACGCAGGGACATGGCCTCGTAGCCGCATTCGATAAAGAGCCCTTCGGCGGCGTCGAGGATGCGGGACTTCGTGTCGCCGGCATGCCGGCCTGTTGTGCGAACTGCCATTTTGCGTCTCCCAGTTGCCGGGCATCCGGCCCGCAAACAAGCGATTCAAATGACTATTTGAAACAGCCGTTTTTTTCAGGATAAGTAAGGACGGGGATTGCGATCAAGGGCTCGGTGTGGACTAACTCCTCTAGAAGACCTGACGAAGGTCCGTCTTTCCAATGCGCGCGGGTTCGTCAAACCGCGCGGAAATAAAAAAGGCCGTTCCGATCGAAATCGGAACGGCCTCGTATTGCTTGCTACCTGTGTTTGGCCTTGCGTTTGTTTTCTGGCGCCGGCTGCGCGCGCGCTTTACTGCTTTACCGCTTTGCGTTTGCCTCGCGCCAGTGCTGCCTGTATTGCTCGCTTGTTGCTTGACAGCGGTCCAAGCCGCCTTGGTAGCTATTGTGCACGATAACGCGCCGGCGAAATAGCTGTTTAGTTCGAACGCTTAAAGCTGTGCCGCGATCTCTCGAGGGGACTTCCTTCGGACTGATGGATTTCCCTAGGTGCTTGCCGCGACTTCTTTCGCCGACTGCGTCATGTCGATGCCGCGGCGCTCGCGGCTGAACGGAATCAGCGCGGCGATCACCACCACGACGATACCGATCACGATGGCCATGATCAGCGCGTAGTTGTTGCCATGTGCCTCGGCGGCGCTCGCCTGCAGCGGGCCGTTCACCGACGCGATCAGATTGCCGAGCTGGTACACGAGGCCCGGGAACGTCGCGCGAATTTCATCGGGGGAGATTTCGTTCAGGTGCACCGGAATCACGCCCCACGCACCCTGCACGGAGATCTGCATCAGGAACGCGCCGGCTGCGAGCAGCACAGGCGTGGACGAGAAAGCCCACAGCGGCAACACCGGCAACGCGATCAAGGCGGCGATGAAGATCGCGCGCTTGCGGCCGATCTTCTCCGAGAACCAGCCGAAGAACAGACCGCCGCAAATCGCGCCGATGTTCAGCGTGATCGTGATCCACGACACGGTATGCGCGTCGAACCCATGCTGCACGCGCAGGAAGGTCGGATACAGATCCTGCGAACCGTGCGAGAAGAAGTTGAACGCGGTCATCAGCACGATCGCATAGAGCGACAGCCCGATGTTCTGCTTCAAGGTGGCGACGAGACCCGGATGCTCTCTCTTCTCGAGCGTCTTGAAGGCCGGCGACTCCGGCACATGCGCGCGCACGTACAGCACGAGCAACGCGGGCAGCACGCCGACGAAGAACATGCCGCGCCAGCCGATGTATTGATAGAAGACGCCGAACACGACCGAGGCGAGCAGGTAGCCGCTCGGATAGCCGGCCTGCAGGAGACCCGAGACGATGCCGCGCGACTTGGGCGGCACGGTTTCCATCGTCAGTGCGCCGCCCACACCCCATTCGCCGCCCATCGCGATACCGAACAGCGCGCGCAGCACGAGCAGGGTGGTCAGGTTGGGCGAAAAGCCGGACAGCAATTCCAGCAGCGAGAAGCACGCGATGTTGACCATCAGCGTGGGACGGCGGCCGTACTTGTCGGCGAGCCAGCCGAAAATCAATGCGCCGACTGGACGCATTATCAGAGTCAGCATGATGCCGAAGGCAACCGTCGGGATTTTTGTATTGAATTCCGCCGCGATATCTTTCAGCACGAACACCATTAGAAAGAAATCGAATGCGTCGAGAGTCCAGCCCAGATAGGCGGCGATCGTGACGTTTCTCTGTTCCCGTGTCCAGCTCATTGATGGTTCTCCTGAGTCTCCAATAGCCCGTGTTCGGCAACGGGCGGCTCTGCGGCCCCGCGCGACCCGTGGTGCGGGTTTCGAGCGAGTGTACGCCGAGTGTTAAACGCCTGCATGGTTGAAGCCTCGTTTATCCGTATTAATCCCTGGAGCGAATTTCAGTGCGAATCTCAATGCATGGAGTATGTCGGCCAAATGTAATTGTTGTATTAAGCATGTTTGATTTGTTGTTTGTTATTTGTAATATATTTTTTATCCTTCCGACGGAGCTGATTTGGTCAATCTTATTGACGTGTGTCGAGCGTTTGTCGAGGCCGTACTCGCGGGATTCAGGTTGGCGGCACCGGATGCAGGTGTCGTGGACTCCCGCAATCCGGACGGTCCACCCGAGTGCGATTTCGTTGGGAGGCCGGTGCGTTCAATCTATGCAAGCGACGCATCAGTCGAGTAGAAAAAGCAATTTGATTCATGTTGCGACGCGGAATAAGATGGCCGCCATCAATTCATTCAGCCTCTGTCGACGCACCATGTCAGTCAAATCAATCACTTCAGCGCAACGGCCCCGCGCGCGCAGTCCACTTGCGGCACTCGCCGTCGTCACTTTGCTGACGGGGATCGGCGCCGGTCTCGGCGGCATGCTGCTCGCCTTGCTGCTGCATGGCATTCAGCACCTTGCCTACGGCTACAGCGCGACGCACGTCATCAGTAGCGAGAGTTTTCTGCAAGGTGTCACCGACGCCACGCCTGAGCGGCGTGTGCTCGTTCTGACGATGTGCGGACTGGTGGCCGGGCTCGGCTGGTGGCTGCTGTATCGCTTCGGAAGGCCGCTCGTGAGTATTCGCCAGGCGGTCAAGTCCGACGATCCGCGCATGCCCGTGCCGAGCACCGTTGCGCATGCGTTGCTGCAGATCGTCACGGTGGCGCTCGGTTCGCCGCTCGGGCGCGAAGTCGCGCCGCGCGAGATCGGTTCGGTGCTGGCCGGCTGGCTCTCGCACCGCGCGGGCTTGTCGGTCGAGCAGAGCCGGATCATGGTTGCATGCGGTGCCGGCGCGGGTCTGGCCGCCGTCTACAACGTGCCGCTCGGCGGCGCGGTGTTCGTGCTCGAAGTCCTGTTGGGCACGTTTGGCTGGAAGGCATGGGTGCCGGCGGTGGTGACGTCGGCGGTGGCGGCACGGGTCGCGCAATTCGGCCTGGGCAATGAGCATCAGTATCTGGTGCCGTCGTTGACGGTGAGTACCTCGCTGGTCGTTTGGTCCGCGGTGTGCGGACCGATTTTCGGTGCCGCGGCATGGGGCTTTACGGAGCTGACGAAGCGCGCGCGTGCCGCGGCGCCCAGGGACTGGCGTTTGCCGGTGTTGTCGCTGTTGAACTTCGCGATCATCGGCGTGCTGGCGATGCACTTTCCGCAGTTGCCAGGCAATGGCAAAGGTCCTGCGGGACTGGCGTTCGACGGCAACTTGACGATGACGCTCGCGGCCATGTTGCTGGCGCTGAAGGTGGCGATCACCACGAGTAGTTTGCGTGCGGGCGCCGAAGGCGGCTTGTTGACACCGGGGCTTGCGAATGGCGCGTTGTTGGCGATCGTGCTCGGCGGGACATGGAGCCTGTTCTGGCCCGGCACTTCTTCAGGCGCTTTTGCCGTTGTCGGCGCGACGTCGTTTCTGGCTGCTTCGATGCAGATGCCGATGACAGCCGTGGTGCTCGTTTTTGAATTTACGCGGGTGAGCCAGGACTTTCTGATTCCGGTTCTGCTTGCGGTCGGCGGCGCTGTATTGAGTTTTCAGGTGTGCGTAAAGTGGGCGCTAAAGTGGGCGCCGGCGCTGCAGTTCGGTTCAGGTTTTAGTTGGGGTGGCGCGGGCAAAGCGAGCGGAAACCGGTAGCCGTGACGCTAACACCCGTGACGTTAACGCCTTACTAAAGTTCTGATGATTCTCGTGTTCGCAAGCCATCGCCGTACAGGGATAGTCCCAGCACTCGAAATGCTTTACATCTGGTAAGTATTTTACTATTCTAAATTATACGGATGGAAAGCATAAAAATTGTCATCGATAAGCGGTGAATCGAACAACACCAGGTTCGATTGTTGATGGAACGCCGATCTTTGAACCTTGGCCTGCCGTATGTGAGTTCGGCGAAGTGTTCCCCGGACATTTCACGTACCAGGGGGAAGGGGATGATCTGTCGGTACGGAGGCAAGCCAAATGAGCCCAATTACAGTGATTTCCGCACCGGAGCGTGTGAGATTCGCGCAGCAGTCGCTTCGTTCGGTGGTGGAGAAATGGCTTAGACCGACGCCGGCCGCACCTGCCCGAGTGAGCGACTTCAGTCGACTGGCGATCGGCGGCACGCGCTTCGTGCGCGTCGAGGTGTCGCGGCAGGAGCGGCGGGTTTCCTTCTTGTTCTTCCGGCACATCGACGGTACGTGGAATGTCTTTCCGCCAGCGGCGCCGCGTCCGATGACGAAATTCTATTGAATGGTCCCTGCGCCGGCCACGCGCCTGGATGGCCGTCGTTTGAGCGTGTCTCTACTGTCGCGTTGATGACGCAGTAGCCGATAGAGCGCACCGCTCGCTCGGAAATCGGGCGAATCCTGCATGAGCCTGGTGATGCGATGCCACCCGGCTTGCGCAACCACCTCGCCAACCTGACAGAGCTTTTCGTACTCTTGTCCTTCTGCAAGTTCTTCTCGTCGTGCCATGCCAGGCATGCTGACACGGCACACGAGAAGTTGGCACTGGGCGCGCATAAAACCACTTCTGGCGAAGCACAGTGGCGTGCGGTTCACGAGCCGAAAAAGAGATTGCAGAAACTGACGGGTCCGACACAGGTCGACGGATTCGAGGGATGCGTATCCTGTTTTTTGTGACCGGCATCGCTCATACCCTTCATTTCGGCGCCCATGCCACTGTCGCTTGTTTGTTGCTGGGGCATGGCGGTTTGCTGTTCAGCGTCCTGGGTGGCTACTTTGGCCTCCGCGGCCTGGATATCGGCAGGATAGGTGGCGTCATCGGTAGCCGAAGGGTTGTATCCAGCCTGTTCGAGCCTGATGAGATCGGCACGCACGTCCGCTCGGGTCTTTTCCTGAGCCTGCGCGTTGATCGCAATGCCCATTCCGGAGGCGAGAATCAGGGTGAAAATCATGGTTCGCTTATTCACTTTGGACTCCAATGTAAGTGATTGAGAGTTGCTGCCCGCTTCAATATGAGAGGATCGAGACGCGGCAGTCGTCATGAGCGTGCTCACACTACGGTATACAGGGAGCGGGCGCCGTTTATTCCCAAAGTTGCCAAAGGTTGCAGATGCCGGGGGGCTGGAGGACATGCCGATGGACGGCGATGGGAGGAACGCCAGGAAGGTTCCATGCGAGTCGCGACGGGGTCTCGCCGGCGACCTCACGGTGGTCGAGGAACCCGGCTCATCCGTGAATTCGATGACCCGCCATTGCCTGCGTTGATGCAAATTTCGAAGGTTGCCGGGAGGGGACGCCTCCCGCGGCATTCCTATAGGTCAAATTCCCATGCGTCCAGCAACGCCGTCGCGGTCGATGAACTTGTGTTTCAAGGCGGCGGCGATATGCGCAATCAGCAGGAGCGCAAGCGTCAGCACCAACCCGCGGTGAAGCGTGTCAGTCAGCAAGCGCAAAGGTTCGTCCCGGCCAATGAAGACAGGCATGTTCACCAAACCAAAGAAACTTACCGGATGTGCGCCCGCTAGTCGGTGCACGTAACCCGCAAGCGGCACCAGGAACAGCAGTACGTACAGCGTCCCGTGCAACACGCTTGCGCAATACGCTTGCCACTTCGCGATGCTGGACGGGAGTGTCGGCGGTGTATGCATAACGCGCCACAGCAGGCGTGGTGCCATCAGCATGAAGATCAGGCTGCCGATCGATGCGTGATAGAACAGGATGCCGTTGAAGCGAGGTGAGTTATGCGGGAATGTATCCATGTAGAGTCCGATCGGCAGGTTCAACAGGATCAGGAGCGCAATGGACCAGTGCGTGACGATGGCAAAGCGTGTGTAAGTGTCATTGTTGGCGCGGGACATGAAAGATCTCACTTTTCAGAATAATGTGACGGGCTGAGCCTCGCTTGCCAGATCAATCGGCAATGCAAATTGCGCGGCCGCAAACGGAAAGATCATCTCAAAGCCGGATTTATTCCCGTCGCTCGCGTCAAAGTGGTTGCGCCTGCTCTGAATGCAGCGAGCCTCTGGTCATTGAACCCGAAGCAAACCGCCAATACGCGTGATTTATTCCCGTTCGGCTGCCAACACGCCAGTCCTTCGGGAATAACTTCACTCGAGTTCCGGTATGAACAAGGCACCCTCCCGATGCTTCGGGACTGGTGGACCACGGTTCGGGAGAAGGACATGAGACGTATCTATTTTCTATTGCCGAATGTGCATAGCGCGCACACGATTACTAACGAACTTCTGCTATTGCGGGTCGAGTGGCGACATATCCATGTGATCGCCAATCACACTGTGCCGCTCAAGGATTTGCCAGAAGCCACGCTGGCGCAACGCAGCGATCTGTTGCCTGCTCTCGCGAGAGGGGTGGCAATGGGCGGTCTCACGGGGACGCTGGCTGGACTTGCCGCACTGGCGTTCCCGCCGGCCGGCCTGACGATTGCAGGCGGCGCGGTCGTGGCGATCACGCTATGCGGCGCCGGCTTCGGTGCATGGGCGGCGACGATGATCGGTGTCGATGTACCGAATACGCGGCTCAATCGCTTTGAACAGGCTATAGAAAAAGGCGAACTGCTGATGATGGTCGATGTCGTGAAAGATCGCGTCGAAGAAATCGAGGAAGTGATCAAGCTGCATCACGCCGAGGCCGACATCCAGGGAACGGACCCGACGATTCCGGCGTTTCCGTGACGCCGCGTAGTGTCATCTGGTTCCATCGCAATGGCGCGGTCCGCGATGATGTGAGGACCAATATGAACGACAGAAAGCTCGCCGTCGCGCGGCGCGGTGGTGCCCTTGCCCCAGTGTGCTGTGAAGAGGAGGCCATGCGGGTCGTTGATCCGCTCTGCCAGTTCTTTCTGGTCTGTCTCAATGTGGCCTATACCCTCAGCAAGTTTTCGATGAGCATGCTGATGGTCGGTAGAGAAATGATGTAGCCAGTCTCACGAACGTTTCGAGGCAACGCTGCGACGCGATCGTCAGGCGCCGCTTGCCCGCCCGCTAAGGCAGGTCGTCAAGCGCCCCCGCATTCTCATACAACTTGAGCAGCATGGAGCGAAGCGCCTGAACGTCGTTTGCCGTGAAACCGGAGAGGAGAACCGACTCATGTTGCTTGCCGACGGGAATGATGCGCGAAGCAAGATCCTCCCCCTTCTTTGTCAGGGCAATCCTGATTGATCGGCCATCCGTCGCACTCCTCTCACGCTTGACCAGCTCCTGACTTTCAAGACGATCGATGATCCGCGACAGGGCGGAAATATCCGATGTCGCATGCAGCGACAGTTCCGATACGGTCTGGTGCGGCACGTAAAGCAACGAGAGACAGACTCGCCACTCGCTGAGGTTCAGGTCAAACGGTTTCAGTGCCTTCGCGAACGCGTTTCCCATCCTGCTCACAGCACGTGTCAGCAGGAAGGGAACTGCCTGTTCGAGTTCTTGCTGTCGCTTGAGTGTCTTCATGATCGTCTTGGGCCGAGGGTTTACGTGCGTGTTCGTATTTGATTTTTCAACTATACTCCAACGCAAATATAGTTGAAAAATCATATAAATTTTAACCGGGCGACCTTGGATGGTCAGCCCCCTTCTGACGTAAGCGAGGCTTCACACGTCGAACCGGAGCGGATTGATGAGAAACAAGATTGCACTTGAAGAGCACTTTGCGATAGACCTCACCATCGGGCAGTCGCAAGGTTATGCCCCGCCTCACCTTTGGGACATTCTGAAGTCGAACCTGATGGACATCGAGCAGCAGAGACTCGAACGGATGGAGGCGGGCGGAACAGAGTATTCGATCCTGTCGCTCAACTCGCCGGGCACCCAGGGCATCCCGGACGCCAAACAGGCGATCGATGTCGCGCGGCGGGCCAATGATGTTCTCGCCGAACATGTTTCCCGGCATCCCACTCGCCTGGGCGGGTTCGCCGCGTTGCCGATGCAGGACCCCGAAGCAGCGGCGCGTGAGCTCGAACGAACCGTGAAGGATCTGGGATTTCACGGCTTCATGGTGAATGGCTTTTCCCAGGTGCGCGATGAGGATAATGTCGTCTACTACGACGCCCCGCAGTACACCGATTTCTGGGCGAGCGCAGCGGCGCTCGGCAAGCCTTTCTACATGCATCCCCGCGATCCGTTGCCGTCCCGTGAACCGATCTACGACGGGTTTCCGTGGCTGACCGCTGCGACCTGGGCGTTCGCGGTTGAAACGAGTATTCACGCACTGAGGTTGATGACGTCAGGTTTGTTCGACCGCAATCCCGGGTTGCAGATGATTCTCGGCCATCTGGGTGAAGGCATTCCCTTCAACGTCTGGCGCGTCGACCACATTCTCCAGAAGGCGCCGCGAGGCGTGCCCTGCAAGCGCAGCGTCGGCGAATATCTCAGGGAGAACGTGTACGTCACGACGAGCGGGAATTTCAGAACCCAGACTCTGTTGTCCACGATGCTGGAAATGGGCAGTGACCGGATCATGTATTCGGTCGACTATCCGTTCGAAACGCATGATGAAGCATCCACGTGGTTCGACACGTGCTCGATCAGCGAAACTGACCGTGTGAAGATTGGACGGGAAAACGCACGACGTCTGTTCGGTCTTGAATGATTCGGAAAACAGGAGAAACAGTATGTCAGTGACAGACCTGGCGCCGGCAGATGTGTGGCGCGACAAGATTTACAGCGGCGGCTGGAAAACCGGAAGCGCGGGTACGATCCCGGTGACGGAGAAAGCGACTGGCACGGAGCTGGGCTCGATCGGCTGCGCCTCCGCCGCCGACGTGTCCGCTGCCGCCGCGATCGCCAAAGACGCGCAATCTGCCTGGGCCGCAAGACCCGGTCCTCAGCGTGGGGATATTTTGCGGGAGGTCGTCCGCTTGCTGCAGGTTCATCGCGAGGAGATCGCCCTTCAGATTGTTCGCGAGACCGGGTCGATACGGCAGAAAGGGCAGATGGAAGTGCAGATGGCGATCCGGGAGATTCTCGAGGCTGCTGCGTTGAGCAGCCAGCCATCGGGCATGATTACGGCGAGCGACGTGAAGGGGCGGCATAGCATCGCGCGCAGAATTCCCCTCGGCGTGGTCGGCGTCATCACACCATGGAATTCGCCGTTCATCCTGGCGGCACGTGCCATCGCGCCGGCGCTTGCGACCGGCAACGCGGTGCTGCTCAAGCCCGATCCTCAATCTTCAGTCAGCGGTGGGGTCCTGTATGCGCGGCTGTTCGAGGCTGCGGGGTTGCCCGAGGGCTTATTGCATGTCCTTCCAGGTGGTGCGGAAACGGGCGACGCCCTGGTCCGGGATCCGCTTGTCAACATGATCAGCTTCACGGGATCCACGCGAGTGGGACAGGCGATCGGCGCCGTAGCGGGCGGCCTGCTCAAGCGGGCGAACCTCGAACTCGGCGGCAAGAATCCCTACATCGTGCTGGATGACGTCGATGTCGAGGCCGCGGCGAGCGCCGGGGCATGGGGATCCTATTTGCATCAAGGGCAGGTCTGCATGGCTGTGGGCCGGCATCTTGTTCATGAGCGCGTTGCCGAGGCCTACATTGAAAGCCTCGTGCGGAAAACCGAAGCGCTATTGGTTGGCGATCCCTTCAAGGGCAATGTCCACTTAGGTCCCATCGTCAATGAACGGCAGGCTGCGAACGTCGATCGCATCGTCGCGGACTCGGTAAGCAAGGGGGCAAAGATCCTCGCCGGTGGGACGCGCAACGGGTTGTTTTTCAGACCGACCGTCATGGTAGACGTCGCGCCGGGAATGCCCGTGTTTGAGGAAGAGATATTCGGCCCCGTCGCCGCAGTGACCGTCTTCAGGAACGACGATGAAGCGGTAGCGCTCGCCAATCAGACCCGCTATGGCCTGGTCGCGGCCGTGGCATCTGCCGATCTGCGTCGAGCCCAGCGAATCGCGGATCGGCTGCACGCCGGCATCGTCCACATCAACGACCAGACGATCATGCACGAGGTGTTTGGGCCGATGGGCGGTCTGGGGCTGTCGGGCAATGGACAGAACTACAGCACGTTGACCAATGCGGACCAGTTCACGGAATGGCAGTGGGTAACGAGCCGCGCGGACCTTCCGGCTTACCCGTTCTAGAACGGTGTTGCGCCGGGTTCGCTGAAAACGGGCGAAGATCCGTGGCGCGCGGCGGCCATGTTGTGAAGGCAGAAACGACCCATCAGCGGGTGATTTGATGCTCACACGGAGCGAGGTGAAAGATTGACCCCCGATATTGTGCACCGAGTAGAAGAGACGCCTGCTTCGACCGTCGACATTGCCGCGCTGATCGACAGCCAGCCGCTGAGCACCTTCCAGAAATGGATCATGGTCATGATCGGCGGCTCGGTGGTGATGGACGGGTTCGACGTGCAGATCATGGGGTTTGTCGCACCTGCGATTGTCCGTGCGTGGGGCATCGATCCGGCCGAGCTCGGTCCCATTTTCGGCGCCGGCCTGCTGGGCATGCTCGCGGGCTCCATCGTTTTCGGCGCCATGGCTGACCGGGTGGGGCGCCGGCCGGTGCTCATCGGCGCGACCATTTTCTACGGGCTATGCATGCTCGCCACCACCCTGGTTCAGAGCGTGCCGGAATTTCTTGTCCTTCGTTTCCTGACCGGCTTCGGAATCGGTGGCGTGGTGGGTAACGCGGTCGCGCTGGTCAGCGAATACAGTCCGCGGAAACATCGGGCGTCGCTGATGGCATGGGTCTCGTGCGGTTTCACGGGTGGAGCAATTGCTGGAGGGCTTCTCTGCGCAACCATGCTGCCGTCGATGGGCTGGAGGTCGGTGTTCCTCGTTGGGGGCATATTGCCGCTGATCATTGCCGTCTCGATGGTCAGGTATCTGCCGGAGTCGCTCCAGTTTCTGGTGGCCAGACAGCGCAGCCCGGAAAGGGTCGCTCGGTGGCTTGGGCGAATCGCACCGAACGTCCATGTCGGGCAGGGGACCCGCTTTGCCGTTCATGGGCAGCCCCAGGCGAAGGCCTCGTTTCGCGAGCTGTTTCGCCATGGCCGTAGTACGACTACGCTGTTGCTATGGGGTATCAACTTCGCAAACCTGCTCGATCTGTTTTTCCTGTCCAACTGGCTTCCGATGCTTTCATTGCGAGTCGGTCACGGCGTGTCGACGGCTGTGCTCATCGGTACATCGTTGCAGGTTGGCGGTATGGCGGGTGCGCTATTGCTGGGCCCGCTGATGGATCGCTTCGGCTTCTATCGCGTCCTGGCATTCAGCTTTCTGGTGGCGACGTGTTCGATATCGTCCGTGGGTCTTCCGGATCTATCAACGGGGTTGCGCTATGCCGTTGTGCTGATAAGTGGAATCTGCATTGTGGGTGGGCAACCAGCCATCAATGCGTTGACCGCGACGCACTATCCCACCTCGCTGCGAGCGACCGGAGTCGGATGGAGTCTGGGGATCGGCCGCGCGGGTTCCATCGTCGGTCCTGTCCTGGCGGGACAACTGATCAGGCTCCAATGGTCGAATACCGCGTTGTTTGTCGCGGCTGCGGTGCCTGCACTGGCTTCATGCCTGATGCTTGTTTTTCTTGGCCGTGCCGTGGGGAGAAACCGGTCCGATTGTGTCGAGTGCTAGCGGGTTGGAGGCGATTCATGCGGTATGCAGTCTTTGCCGTTAGCAGTCGACGCTGAAGTCACGATGAAGGGACGTGTACGCCGTAGGAGATGGTCGCACGCGCTGGAAGATAGTCGGCTGCACGAGTCGAACGAACTTAATCCTTGAGACACCATGGTGGGTTTATGAGAATGAAATATAAAACGACGTTGTGTGCGCTGGTGGGATGGCTCTCGACGATTGCGCCTGCTCAGGAACCGGCATCCGGTGCGATCGCGCAAAACGGCGCAGCAGTGACTGGTGACGCGTCGCAGTCCGGCGTTTCGAAGAAAGCGGAGCGCGCCGCAAACCACTTGTTTGCGCGGAACGTGCACCTTGCGTTGAACAGGACGAAGGGCCTCGAAGGTGCGGATATCGCGGTTTTTGCGAATTCGCGAACAGGTGAGGTGATTCTGGGCGGATTTATCGAAAGCCAGGACCAGGAGCGCATTGCAACGGAGGCCGCCGGCAAGGTAGCAGGCGTCAAGTCGGTCACCAGCAAAATTGTTGTGCGGCCAGCGCTTTAGCGGACTTCGGTGTAACTGATCGCAACGTGCCCAGGTTGGTTGCACTTGGTTCATGGTGTCATTTGATTCGTCTTGTTTGTTAGCAATACAAAATAAAAGAAGAATATTAACGAGATATTCCGCGCCATGCTAATTCAAAAAATGAATGCGCGAGGAAAGGAAATTCCTGATAGGCCGAGAGGGAGTCAAGTTGCAACACGGCCCTGAAGCTGCGTTGGTAGGCGCGGAAAGAAAACGGAGATCGGATTTTGGAAACGCAAGTCATCATTGTTGGGGCTGGGCCGGTAGGGCTGACGCTTGCGATCGACCTCGGCAGGCGTGGCATAGCGTGTGTGCTCGTCGAGCAAAAGGCGGAGCCCCAGTTTCTGCCGAAAATGGAGCGTTGCAACGCACGGACAATGGAGATATTTCGGCGGCTGGGACTTGCGGATCGTATCCGGGCCGCCGGCATGCCAGACGACGTCCCCATGGACGTCCAGATCATCCGCTCCATGACGGAGCCGCCGATCCTGCGCCTGCCCTATCCCTCGGTGGCGCAAGCGCGCACACTCACGCGCGAGTGCCGTGACGGTGGCCTGCCACTCGAGCCGTATCAGCTCATCTCCCAGTACACACTGGAGCCACTCCTTCTGGAGGTGGCCGAACAATCGCCGACGGTCACGGTGATGCGCAGCACGACGTTTATGGAATTCACCGGGCAGGACGATGGTGTTTTAGTGATGCTCAATGATGTCGACGGCGTGAGACGAACATTGAAGGGCGCCTATCTCGTGGGCTGCGACGGTGGCGCGAGCCGCGTACGTAAGCAACTGGGCATTCGCCTCGCGGGCGAAGGCGACATTGCACGGCTGAGGCAGGGCCTGTTTTATTGCGAGCAACTCTACGAGCGGCTGCCGATAAGCAACGGGCCGAGCCGGGGGCGGCACTATCTGGTGGTGGGCGGACCGCCTACCTTCATGATCATGCAGGACTCGACGCGGCACTGGACGGTCCACTCCGCCGTCGAGAGCGATGATGAGATGCGGCGGATGTTCGAGCGGATCGTCGACGTTGCGCTGCCCTATGAGATGTTGTATTGCGCGGAATGGCGGCAGAACCTGTTGCTGGCCGAACGCTATGGAGAGGGGCGCGTGTTCCTCGCCGGCGATGCAGTGCATCTCGTGATTCCCACGGGCGGCCTCGGCATGAACACCGGCGTTGGCGACGCCACCGATCTGGCCTGGAAACTGGCTGCCACGCTGCAAGGGTGGGGCGGACCAGGCTTGCTGGCCTCCTACGAAGCCGAACGGCGCCAGATTGGCGAGCGGGTCGTCGGCGCATCGCGCTATGCGTCGCTTGGGTACCGTGCGTGGCTGGCGGAGGTGCGTCCTGAGATCGGAGACGACACACCTGCAGGTTCGGCTGCTCGCGCCCACCTTGTCGAGGTGGCGAACGTGCAGCAGCGCAAGTCGAACGAAATGATCGGCGCGGAGCTGGGCTATCGGTATGTGGATTCGCCCATTATCGACAATGTGCCGGGCGGCCCGCAGCACGATCTGCGTGCCTATGTTCCCACGACCTGGCCGGGCGCGCGGCTTCCCCATATGTGGCTTCGCGATGGAAGCGCCATCCAGGATCGGCTGCGGCCGGACCGCTACACGTTGATCGACGTTGCGGGTGGACACGATGCGGGCCCGCTTCTCACCGCGTTCAAAGTGCTCGGCGCGCCACTCGATGTGCTCGTGGCCCAGGATTGCGCGCTTCGCGCCGTCTATGAGCGCGACCTCGTTCTGGTTCGGCCCGACATGCATGTCGCGTGGCGCGGCGACCGGCTCCCGCAGGCCGCCGATGATCTCGCGGCGAGGGTGGTCGGACATGACAACCTGAATAACGCATTCGGTTCAATCAGCCACCGCTGACCGAACCGGGCTGAATCGAATCGATATTCGGTCGGCCCGTACGCTGCAAGCTCGACGCGCAACGGCACAGGTGTGCTGTCGCCTCGTGATTTCGACAACATTGGAGACGAACAAATGAGTGCACGCTTGAATCGGGCCAGAGGTGATCATTCATGGCGCCGGCTATTTTTGTGGACGTTTTCGTCGCTTGCGGCATGTGCGCCGGGTGTATCGCATGCGCAAAGCTCTGTCACCCTGTATGGGGTCATCGATACGGGCGTGGAGTATGTGACGAACATCGGTTCCCAAAAATCCAGCTCTGTGCACGTGCCGTCTCTCACGGCTTCTCTACCCTCATTGTGGGGCCTGCGCGGCAAGGAGGATCTCGGTGGCGGTCTGAGTGCGGTCTTTGTGCTGGAGTCGGGCTTTGCGCCGGGAACGGGTTCGCTGAATCAGGGCGGGCGTCTTTTTGGCAGGCAGGCCTACGTCGGGCTCTCGGGGCAGTGGGGGAAGCTCACCGTCGGGCGGCAATACTCGCAAATCTTCTGGGCGACATTGACGGGCGACACGCTGGCTCCGAACATCTATGCCGCCGCCGATCTGGATCCCTACCTGACCCAGCCGCGGGCGGATAATTCGATTACCTATACCTTCACGTCAGCGGGGCTGACGGCGGCCGCGTCCTATTCGTTCGGACGCGACGCGGTGGACAGTGCGCCGGCCGGAGGGTGCGCTGGCCAATCGCCGACCGACTGGCGGGCCTGCAAGTCCATATCCGCCATGTTGAAATACGACGCGGGGAGGTGGGGCGCGGCGGCGGCGTTCGATCGCAACTACGGTGGGGGTGGCACGGGTTCAGCGCTGCCACTTAGTTCGCAGACCGATACACGCGCTCTCATCGATGGCTACGTGAAGTTCGGCAACGCAACTTTCGGCGCGGGATTCCAGCACCGGATCAATCACGGAGCGCAGACACCGACCATTTCCGACGCGACCAGCAACTACTGGTGGATCGGTGGATCCTATCTGCCGATTCCAACGATTGGTCTTGACGCGCAATTCGGCCGCATCACGGTCGGCAGTCACGATGCGGGGGGCTCTGTGATCGCGGCACGCGTGATGTACTTCCTGTCCAAGACCACCTCGGTGTATGTCACCGCAGGGCACGTATTCAACGAGCGCAAGGCGAATTTCTCGATTGACGGTGGCGTGATTCCGCCTGCTTCGACGCCATTGCCAGGGGTGGATCAAACCGGTGCGTTGGTGGGGATTCGCCACCTGTTCTAAATAGCACGCGACCGTTCGATGTCGTCGCAGACGAAGTGTTTTTCAGGTTTCATCTTGTCGAAGCCAGGAAACGAGCAGCAAAGCCACTCAGACCAACGAGGAGAATCATGATGAGGAAGCAACTTCTGGCGGCGGCGATCGCCGCTCTGGCAGCAGGCGCATCGTTCAGCGCGGTGTCTGCGGGAACCACGTACCAACTGGACCCGACCCACACGTACCCCAGCTTTGAAGCGGATCACTTTGGCGGCATCTCGATCTGGCGCGGCAAGTTCAAAAAGAGCAGCGGCACGGTGACGATCGATCGCGAGACCAGAACTGGCACGCTGGACGCGACCATCGACATGACCTCGGTGGATACCGGCAACGATGCGATGAATACGGAATTGAAGGGTCCGAAATTCTTCGATGTCAATCAGTTTCCCATCGCTGTCTATAAGGGCACGTCGATGAAGTTCAATGGCGATGTTCCGGTCGAAGTGATCGGCGAGTTGAACCTGCACGGTGTGACGAAGCCGCTGAACCTGAAGGTCGAATCGTTCAGGTGCTTTCAGAACCCGTTGCTCAAGCGCGAAGTGTGCGGCACGGAGTCGACGGCGACTTTTGACCGGTCGGATTTCGGCGTGGACCTGGGCAAGACTTACGGCTTCAGGATGCAAACGGTGCTGCATATCCAGGCTGAAGGTATCAGGCAGTGAGTTGGGCGTGTCATCCCAGGCATGGGAGAACGCGATCGGCGCATGCGGAGCAGCGATAGCGCTGCGACGCCGTGAGACGCCGCAAGGAGAGCCAGCGCAACCCGCCTTCCGGTATATGTCACGTTGTGACGTATAGGGGATTGGGACTTCAACAGACCCGATGGCGCAGTTGTCGGGGAGCCCCGGCGTGTATCGCAACATGACATAGGCTGAATTTGCGTCGGCTCGATCAGTTGCGATGTGCCAATCGCACTTGCCGTTCAACTGCGCAACGAATGCAGGGAAGCCGACATGTCGGTCTTCAACCGCATTCGTCTCTGCTACGACGGTTCGCGAGCAGTGGCCGGATCGGCGCAGAAACTCCGGGCGCGAGGGTATGTGCTTGAGGCTGCCGTCAGTTGCCTCAGCACTTACCCGCTGGCATGCGGCCTTCGGAATGTAGTATCGTGTTCGCAGGGTCCTCTGCGGGGTATCTGGCTAGATATTCAGTGCCGCCCGATCGACGGGGCCCGTGGGGAACAGCATGAGGGGCTTGCTTCTGGCGTGGGCATGCGCGTGCATGCCGTCGGTTGTCGCGGCGCAGGGTTTGTTGCCTGCCCCCGTGCCTGAAGCCTCGGTTGCCGCGAGGAACTATGTGGACGAGGCGAAGCGTGTCGTCGATGCTGCGGCGCAACCGGCTACGCCCTGGAACGGACCACGTGACGGACCACGCGCGCAGCCTGGGAAACGCATCGCGGTCGTCGCCCTGGATTTGCGCAATGGCGGCATCCTCGGTGTGGTCGACGGCGTGCTGGAGGCCGCCAAAGTCATCGGCTGGAGCGCGAAGATATTCGACGCTGGCGGCATGCCGGATCTGCGGCTGCCGACGCTGGCCAACGCGCTGGCCAGCCATCCGGACGGTCTGATTATCGTCGGCGACGACGTGCGTGCCCTGCTGCCCGCGCTGCGGCCTTTTTCTGCGCAGAACATTCCGATCGTCGGCTGGCACGTCGCGGGCCGCGCCGGCGCGGTGCCTGGCACGCCTGTGGCGATGAACGTCTCGACGGATCCGCTCGAGGTCGCGCGCGTCACCGCGCTGGCGGCCATCGCGCAGTCCGGCGGACGCGCAGGAGTCGTCATCTTCACCGACAGCGGTTTCCGGATCGCGCAAGACAAGGCGAACGCAATGGCCGCCGCCGTGCGTGCGTGTAGTGGCTGCACCTTGCTCGAAGTGTGCGACGTTCCCCTCTCGCGCAGCCAGCAACTCATGCCCGGCATAACGCGCAGCTTGCTCGCGCGTTATGGCAGACGCTGGACGCATGCGTTGGCAATCAACGACATTTACTTTGACTACGCCGCCCCCGTACTGACCCAGGCGGGATTGCCGGACACCGCCATGGCGATGCTGTCGGCCGGCGACGGGAGCGAGTCCGCCTTCCTGCGCATCCGGGCGCGCACATTCCAGACGGGCACAGTGGCTGAGCCCCTGAATCTGCACGGCTGGCAACTGGTCGATGAAATGAACAGACTCTTCGCAGGGCAAAGCGTCACGGGTTACGTGTTTCCGGTGCATCTCGTGACGGCAGGCAACATGGCTGCGGACGGCGGCGATCGTTTGCTCTACGACCCCGCCGACGGCTATCGCGACATCTATCGCCGCATCTGGGAGCGCCCGTGAAGCTCATCCTTCCACACTCGCTGACAGCGCAGTGCGCGCTCGTGGTCTCGTGTCTTGCCGCCCTGGTGGTCGCGGTCGGTGCCACGACGCTTTACTCGCTGGCCGGCTCCGCGCACGCGCTTCGCGTATTGGCCGACAATCGGCTGGCACGCATGGAGGACGCACAGGATCTGGCGCAGCACACGCTGATGATCGAGCGCCTGGCGCTACAGTTGTCGGGTGACCGCACGGCCGACGCCGTGCGCGAGACGCATCGGCACGTGCTCGAACGGTTGTCATCGTTCGACCGTCTGGTGGAAGGTCTTGCCTCCGCAACCTCGAGCGACGACCCCGGCGTCGACGCGTTGGCGCTGCATCGATCGAGCCAGCGTTTTCGTAATACGGTCAACATCGAGGCGCAGGTGCGCGAGAGCGCGCTGCGCGCCGGGGGCGCAGCCCCGTCCGCGCCGGCACCCGACGCGTCACTCGCGAGCCTCGACGATGATCTGCGCCGCCAGGCCGACGCCCTGGCCGTCGCGGCTCGCCTCCAATCGGAATACTTGACGCGCGACTATCGCCAGGCGGTTCAGAATCTCGCCGAAAGCTCGGATCGCACGCGCGCATGGGTGGGCGCGGAGGTTGCGATGAGCCTGCTGCTTAGCTGGCTGATAGCCCGCGTATTTCTCGGTCGTCATGTCGTGACACGGCTGCGCCGGGTTAGCCACACGCTGCGGCACGGTGACGTGGAGAGCGCGCAGACCAGCCTTCCGGTGCACGGGGACGATGAGATTGCCGACATGGCGCGGGCAGTCGAGCAGTTCCTTGAAGACCGGCGTCAGCGCCGGCAAGCCGAGGACGCGCTAAAGGAGCTCAACGCCGGACTCGAGGCACGCGTCGCGGAGCGGACGGCCGAACTCAGCAGGGCGCTTGAGGGCAGGACCGCGGAAATCGTCGAGCGCCAGCACGCCGAAGAGGCCGCGCGGGCAAGCGAGCGCTTCCTGAGCAGCATCATCGAAAACATTCCGGACATGATCTTCGTCAAGGAAGCGGCGACCCTGCACTTCGTGCGCTTTAACAAGGCGGCGGAACAACTGCTCGGCTACAGGCGCGAGGAACTCATCGGCCGATCCGTCCACGAGCTGTTTCCCGCGCACGAAGCGGAGTTCTTCGCGCTGAAGGATCGTGCCGTGCTGGATTCGCGGAAAATGGTCGACGTGCCGGAGGAGTCGGTCCGTACGCGCCACGGGGTGCGCTTCGTGCACACGATGAAGATCCCGATCCCAGATGCGCGGGGCGAGCCGCAGTTCCTGCTCGGCATCTCCCGCGACATTACGGAGCACAAGCGTGCCGACGAGGAGCTGCGGCGCTATCGCGAGCGTCTCGAAGAGATGGTCCTCGAACGAACAGCTGAACTGGCCGTCGCAAAGGAGCACGCCGATGCGGCCAACCAGGCCAAGAGCGACTTTCTCGCGCACATGAGCCACGAGCTACGCACGCCGTTGAACGGGATTCTGGGTTATGCGCAGATCCTTGGCCGCGACAGGAGCCTCGACCAACGACAGATCGACGGGCTCCGGGTGATCCAGCGCAGCGGCGAACACCTGCTTACGCTCATCAACGACATCCTGGATATGGCCAAAATCGAGGCCGGGAAGATGGAGCTCAACCTCTCCGACGTTCCGCTCGACCGGTTCATCTCTTTCATTGCCGAGGCGATCGGGGTGAAGGCAACGGAAAAGGGGCTGGCCTTCGCCTGCGAGATGGCCCCTGATCTGCCCGCGGGCGTGCGCGTCGACGAAAAACGGCTGCGCCAGGTTCTGCTCAATCTGCTCTCCAATGCGATTACATTTACCGAAGAAGGAAGCGTGCGTCTGAGCGTCGGTTTCCTGCCGCCAGCACGACTGCGTTTCGAGGTGCAGGACACAGGCATCGGTATTGACGAAGCACATCTGGAGGCAATCTTCAGGCCTTTCGAACAGGTGAGCGGCGCGCGCCACCGGTTGGGAGGCACGGGGCTGGGCCTCGCCATCAGCCGGCAGCTCCTGCGTTTGATGGGCAGCGAGATTCAAGTCTTGAGCCGCCGCGGCGCCGGCAGCACCTTCTCATTCGAACTGAACGTCTCGGCGGCGGTGCCTCATGCTGCTGTCGTCGCGCCGGTGCGGACGATAGGCGGCTATAAGGGAGCGCGCAAGACGGTCCTGGTCGTGGATGACGTGGCGGAAAACCGCGCCGTGGCGGTCGATATGCTGAGCCAGTTCGGATTTGCCATGGCGGAGGCGGGCAACGGAGTGGAAGCGCTCGAGAAAGTCGAATCCCTGCGGCCGGCGCTCGTCCTGATGGACGTTGTCATGCCGGGCATGGACGGGCTCGAAGCCACACGCCGCCTGCGCGAGATGCCAGAGTTCCGGGATCTGCCCGTCGTCGCAGTCTCCGCCGGCGCCTCGGGGGCCGCTGCTGCCCAAAGCCTGGCAGCCGGTGCGAATGCCTTCCTGTCCAAACCGATCGACTTCGATGAGCTGCTATCAAAGGTCGCGGCTCTCCTGAATATCGAATGGAGCGACGAGGCTTCCAGGGCGGAAGTCGCAGGGCCAGGTGAGTCGGCAGCGCCTGCTGCCGATTCTTCCATCGGGACTTTGATCGCGCCGCCGCCTGAGGAAATCGAAGCGCTGCATCGTCTGGCGCGACTCGGTGACATGCAGGCCATCGCCCAGCACGCCACCCGCCTGCCCGAACTCGACGAGCGCTTCCGTCCGTTCGCCGATTATCTTTGCCGGCTTGCAAAGGATTACCGGTCCAAGGCAATCCTCAGCTTTGTCGAGCGATATCTGGAAAAGAGGCAAGTCCCATGACTGCCGCGTCAAGGACGGTTCGGCTCCGTTCCTTGCGTTTGAAGACCAGCCTATGGTTCGTGGACGTACAGCGGCTTCGCAAGGGCTCGTCCTCGCCTTTCAGATTGCGCGCTTGCAAGCCGTCAACCTTGTACGGGCTCCATTCCGTGATTCACCTTGTCCGCATCGTTAGCGGGAGAAGACAGGAATTCGAGAAACGCCATGGCCGCTTCTCGCCTGGTCGTCGTGTTGCAGATGGCGGCTGAAAAAACAGTAACCGCCTGAATGGAGGCGGGAAGCATCCCGATCACGTCGATGCCGGGTTGGTGGATGAGCTCACTGAGCTGTTGAAAGCCGATTTCGACTTTGCCCTCGGCTATCAGACTGCCAACCGGTACGCCGGGCGAGGCTTCGACGATGCGCGGCCCGTTCTGGTCTCCGGCAACGCCCCACCGTCCAAGCAGGCCGATGACATGAGTCCCGCTGGGGCCGGTCGAATAGCCGACGCTGCGTGCGCGTAGAACCGCGTCGCGTACCGCATCCTCCGAGCTGATGTCACGGTGCGGCTCGCCAGACCTGACCGCGACTGCTATGCGCGAGCGGGCGACATCCGTGCGGGTTTCAGCGATGACATGGCCACCGTCGATCAGCTTCCCGATGGCGTCTGACGCGAGAATGACGATATCGAAGTGCTCGCCATTCCTGACGCGGCGAGCCGCTTCGACGCCGCCAACTGACAGAACAGAAAGTGTCTGCCCCGATTCCCGCTGATAGGCGTCGGCAAGCTGCGTCAACACATGGCGTGTGGCCATGGATGAGACGATGGTTAGCGGCACGCTCTGGCTTTCTGACGACATGCTGGTCCCGGTTAGTCGATGTAGCGCAGGCCAGCCTGCTTCAGAGACTCCCGCATGTTGTACATGTCGAGCCCCAGCACGCCGGAGGCGAGCTTCGCGCGCTTCTCGGCCTCGTTCGCCTCGCGTGCGCCCGCTTTGTCGAGCACCGCATTGGCAGCGGCAGCCGGGACGGCCACGACACCGTCGAAGTCCGCCACGATCACGTCACCGGGGGCCACGAGCGCGCCCGCGCAGACGACCGGAATGTTGACCGAGCCTATCGTTGCCTTGATGGTTCCCTTCGCAGAAATAGCCTTGCTCCATACCGGGAAACCCATCTCCTCCAGAACCTTCGCATCGCGCACGCCCGCGTCGATGATGAGTCCCCTCGCGCCCCGTGCCTGGAAACTCGTCGCCAGCAGGTCGCCGAAGTAGCCGTCGGTGCACTCCGCAGTGATTGCTGCAACGACGATATCGCCAGGCTGAATCTGCTCAGCGACGACATGCATCATCCAGTTGTCGCCCGGATGCAGCAGGACCGTGACGGCCGTGCCGCATGCTTGCGCATGGGGAAAGATCGGGCGAATGTATGGTTTGAGCAGACCAGTCCGGCCCATCGCCTCATGAACCGTGGCTGAACCTAGCGCGCCGAGTTTGCTGGCGACGTCTTTGTCGGCACGTTCGATATTGCGATATACCACTCCCATCTCGTACATGATCAAACTCCCTTCGCCTTGAGTGCCGCGTCCAAACGCGGATAAACGCGTCGTGCGTTGCCTTCGAAAATTTTGTGCCGGGCTTCCGCGTCGATATTCGCGGCTTCCAGATAGCGCCTCGTATCGTCGAAATAGTGGCCTGTTTCAGGGTCGATCCCACGAACCGCGCCGATCATCTCGCTGGCGAAGAGGACATTGTCGACCGGTATGACACGGGTCAGGAGATCGATGCCCGGTTGGTGATAGACGCACGTATCGAAGAAGACGTTGTTCAGCAGATGGTCTTTGAGCAAAGGCTTCTTCAGTTCCTGGGCAAGCCCGCGGAAACGTCCCCAGTGATAGGGAGCAGCGCCGCCGCCATGGGGAATGACAAAACGCAGAGTCGGAAAGTCGACGAACAGATCCGAAGTCAGGCACTGCATGAACGCGGTCGTGTCGGCGTTCAGATAGTGCGCGCCGGTCGTGTGAAAGCACGCGTTGCAACTCGTGCTCACGTGAATCATCGCGGGAATATCGTATTCGACCATCTTCTCGTAGATCGGATACCAATATTTGTCGGACAAGGGCGGGCTCGTCCAATGACCGCCGGAAGGATCGGGATTCAGGTTGATGGCGACATTCCCATACTGCTCGACGCACTTCACGAGTTCGGGAATGCAGGTCTTGATGTCGACGCCCGGGCTTTGCGGCAACATCGCTGCCGGCGTGAAATGGTCAGGAAAAAGCTGGCTGACGCGAAAGCACAATTCGTTGCAGATTGCCGCCCACGTGTTCGAAATGTCGAAGTCGCCGATGTGGTGCGCCATAAAGCTGGCGCGTGGGCTGAAGATGGTCAGATCCAGTCCACGCTCTCGCATGAGCCGGAGCTGATTGCTTTCGATGGAGTCGCGCAACTCGTCGTCGCTGATCCGTAATTCGGATGGACTCGGCATCTCTGACGGGTTATTGATGGCTGCGATCTGGCGGTTCCGCCACGTCTCCAATGCTTTCGGTGCGGTGGTGTAGTGGCCGTGAATGTCGATAATCATCGTTATGTCTCTGGCGATGTTGGGCTGCGCAGGCAACCGCGGTGGTTGGTTCGTCGTTGTCGGGGTGGCTTATGGCGACTTTGGTTGGCTTATGGTTTCGTCGGAGCCGACTTGTCCCACGAGACGTTCTGACCGCTTTTCCCGGCCACGGAGTAGAGCGCGCCAGGCGCGTTACGCGTCTTCTGGAAATCTTCGAGTGTTTCGCCGCGCATTGCGGCGTAGATGTGCAGGTTCGACACGCCCGTCACCGCACCGAGCTTTTCGAGCATGAAGAAGATAACGCCGTAGTGGAGCAGCCCACGCCAGTCACGCCGGCGAATCAGGTCTCGCTCCTGCTGCGACAGTCCCGCTGCCTCGAAGCTCGCCTCTTCGTCGAGCTTGAACGCTTCGCGATGAGCGGGTTCGACCATGCGATGCAAGTAGTCGTTGATCCGATAGGCACGCACCGCCGTCTCGATCGAAAACGGGTAGGTGCCGGTGAGCTTGTCGACACCGGCCAGTTCGGTCTCCATCTTCTGACGATGGCGCTCGACGGTCGCCGGTCCGGACTCACTGTCCTCGCCTTCGTAGATGGCCGTTGCGATGCCGGCCATGGACGGCAGGTAATAGCTGCGATGCTTGCACACGACATTCGACGACAGCGCCCCACGCATGGTGAGCCACATAATCACTTCGGCACCTTCGTAGCCACCCAGTTCGGCATATTCGGCGAGGGTCATGTTCGCCAGTTGCTCGGGGTCGCGCTCGAACAGATCGAGGAAACGCTGATCCCATTCGGTGTTATTGAACCCGGAGCGCTCGCCGTGCACCTGATGCGACAGACCGCCTGTCGCCAGAATCGCGACCTTGATATCTTCAGGATAGCTTTCGATTGCCCGACGCAATGCTTGCCCAAGCTTGTAGAAGCGCCGCGCGCTTGGCACCGGCAACTGCAGAACACCCATCTGAAGCGGCACAAGTTTGATCGGCCATTCAGGCTTGTGAGGGCAGAGCATCGAAAGTGGCGAGAAGCAGCCATGATCGAGCGGCTTGTTCTGGAAGAACGACATGTCGAATTCGTCTGTCATCAGCGACTTGCCGATGTGCGCGGCGAACTCGGGATGTCCCTGAACAGCGGGGAGGTCGCGCGCGCCGCCGCCTTCGTCCGCGACGTGCCACTGCTCCCCGACGCCGAGTGCGAAAGCCGAGTAGTGGTCGAAAAAGAACGACGTGACGTGGTCGTTGTAGATCGCCAGAACGACATCCGGACGCTTCTCTGCCAGCCAGTCAGCCAGCGGCGCGAAGTTTTCGAAGATCGGCGCCCACACGGGGTCGTCACGCTTGTTCTTGTCGAACGCGAAACCGATTGTCGGGGTATGCGAAGCGGCTAGGCCGCCGATGATTTTTGCCATTGCAAGAAGTCCTATGACCTGCGTTTCGACGCTGGACGTGGCGTCAGCGCTGCGCGTTTGTCGTTGAATAAGCGCATGAGATATCAGGCCGTACACGCGTGTCAATTGGGCACTTTCATCCGCTCACTCGGGTGTTTAAGCCCTCAGCTAACTATTTTCCCGGTTGTGAAAGCGATTCGGCCTGGCGAAAGCGGGCTCGTCCGATAAATAGATTAGATGGCTTTGCTAGCCGAAAGCAACGCTATGGGAGGGTTGTCCCACTTGTGTAAATTGTTCGAAAATATGATGTTAATGGCAAATGTTAAGCACAAATCGTTCATTTTATGAATGATTTGCGAAGGCAAAGCATATAACCCGGTCCCATGGTCTTCTTGCCCCATTCCCTATTCACTGGCAGTTGAATTGCGACGCGGGCGAGGATTGCAAGATGTCGCGATTCCAGACCGCGGTTGCCATCATTTGCATTGCGGTACCGGTGCTGGATGGATTTGATTCCGGAATGATTGCGTGCGTAGCGCCCGCGCTTGCATCCGAACCGCACCTGCTGTCCGCACAAATGGGGCCGCTCTTTGCTGCGGGTCTGGCGGGCTCGCGGTCTGGACCCATTGCCGCGAGTTTGTCGACATGACGGCGAACGGAGGCTACGATTGTTTCTGTCGCGAATGGACCGACGCGGGCGGTTCGTGTTCCGTCGTCGTCCACGCATTCCGTTGTGCCGCGTCTCGATCGCATCTTGGGAAATGCAATCAATGGACACAAGAGAATTCTCAGCATTCACCGCGCTCTTGCCAGCCGGGTCGACAGCCGATATTTGCAATGACCCGAACAGCAGCCTGACCGAAGCTTTCGAGGTCGACATCCCAGGACCAACAGTCAGGAACGGACATGCTTTTTCTTTCGCTCAGGATGGCGAAAGCTTTCTGCTCGACGGCGAGCCTTTCCAGATCCGCAGCGGGGAGATGCATCCCGCCCGCATCCCCGCTGAATACTGGCAGCATCGTATCCTGATGGCCAAGGCGATGGGGATGAACTGCATCGCTCTCTATGTCATGTGGAATTACCACGAAACGAGTCCAGGTGTTTTCGATTTCCGCACAGGGAATCGCGACATCGAAGCATTCATCCGACTGTGCCAGCAGGAGGGGATGTGGGTGTTGCTGCGACCGGGTCCCTACATCTGCGGCGAATGGGATCTGGGCGGCATTCCGTCGTACCTGTTGAAGTATCCGGACATTCAACTCAGGACCGACGTCGCTAACGATCCTCGCTACATGTCGGCGGTCGCTCGCTACATCGGGGAGTTGGGCCCGCGCATCGAACCGCTGCTGGTGAGTAACGGTGGACCGATCCTGATGATTCAGATCGAGAACGAGTTCGGCTCGTACGCCAGCAACCCGGCTTACCTCGAAGAAGTACGGCAGCTCTGGCTTCATGAGGGTGTACAGGGGCCGTTCTATACGGAAGACGGCATCAGGCAGCTTGAACAGAATCGCACGAACGTCACCGGCGGCGCGATTGCGTTGAGCAATGGCGATGCAGAGCAAATCGCAGCCGTCCGGCAGGAATTTCCGGCCGTTCCGGCGATGGCCGGCGAAGTGTATCCAGGCTGGCTCACCCATTGGGGCGACGAGACTTTCAAAGGTGCCGCCGTCGATATCGCCGGCACGCTGGACGTGCTCATGCAACTGAGGTTGTCGTTCAATCTCTACGTCATTCATGGCGGCACCAGCTTCGGATTCTATGCCGGGGCAAACGTGGATGCCGATTCAGGCGAGTATCAACCCGACATTACCAGCTACGACTACGCGGCACCCATCAGCGAGCAAGGCGTGGCGACGTCGAAGTACATGAAGTACCGCGGCGTCATCGCCCGCTATCTTTCGACGCCGCTGCCCGATATACCCAAACCCATTCCGACGATCAGCCGCAAAGGAGACCAGGCCCTGATGCCGGAACTTTGCACGTCCATCTGGGATAACCTGCCTGCCGCGCTTCCGGCCGCGCAAACCGTCGATCCACAGCCGTTCGAGTTTTACGGCCAGGCGTTTGGTTTCGTGCTGTATCGCAAGAAGCTGCAGAGCTATCGCAATGGCGTACTGAATATCAAGGAAGTTCACGATTACGCGACCGTTTTTGTCGGCGAGCAATACGTGGGCGGCGTGTCGAGAGCTTTCGTGCCGGAACACGACGCGCAACCGCTGAATGTCACGCACCACGCGCCGCTTGTGGTTCCGCGTGTGTCGTTGTCGCCGGACAGCGACGTATCATTGGATATCCTTGTCGAGGGCATGGGCCGCGTCAACTATGGCAACGCGATGATCGACCGTAAAGGCATTCTCGGATCGGTCACGCTGCAGGATACGGGAGGCTCGAGCGACACGCTCACGGGCTGGGAAGTCTTCCTGTTACCGATGGACACCGCGTTTATCGCGAACCTGTGCACCGTTTGTTCGAACCCGCGCAAGGCCGGACTGTTCTTCAAGGCAATCTTGCCGCTGGATCAAATCGGCGATACCTATATCGACATGAGTGGCTGGACCAAAGGCGTGGTCTGGATCAACGGGCACAATCTGGGCCGCTACTGGAATATCGGCCCGCAAAAGCGTCTGTATTGTCCGGCACCCTGGCTGAGGCAGGGTGACAACGAGTTCATCATCTTCGATCTCCATCAGACGGAAGCGAAGCCGGTTGAGCTGGCGCGCGGGCTATCGTGAAGAGGGCACGGGAAGCCAACTCGCGGAAATCCGCGGCCACCTCGATTACGCTTCGACACCTGCCGGTACCAGCTCCAAAGTGAGCACTTCGAAAGGCGAGAGGGGGATAGTCCGCGGCTCGTCCGCGTCCAGCACCGGCGGAACATGCGAGGCATGGCCGTGCCACAATTCGCGCGTCAGGAATCGTCCCGCCGCGCCGGCCGGCAATTCCAATTGCCGCCGCAAATCGAGCACAAAGCGCTTCGCCCGGCTGTCGGGATTGCGCAGGGTGATGATCGCCTTGACCGGCGACCATGCCGCCCAGCCGTATACCTCGAGATCATCTGGCGCACCGCCAATCCAGTGACTGTCGCGCAGCACGTCGGCGTTCGCCCTGGCCCACCTGGCAGACCCGGCGAGAACGTCCCAGTCGCCGTTGCTCAGCAGCGACGGCGTGATGTACAGTTCCTGCAGTTGTGCGCCGCTGCCAAAGTACGAATGCACTTCATTTGCGAAGTCCTTGCCTTGAGCGGTGTTCAACCGATCGTTGCACTGCGCGTAGATGATGCCGTGGAGCATCAGCGAGTTGAGTGGAAATAGCGGACTCCTGACTACGACATTGCGATAAGTCTGCGCGTCGCGGTAAGTGATCCAGCGTTCGCGATTGCTGCCCACGCCGGCCAGGTCGTCGTCCTTGCCGCCGCGCCAGATCGAATCAGCGTAGCGCAGCCAGAACGGCGACGGATAGGTGCCGACGGTGAGGTTGATGAAGGTATCGGGTTTCGTCGCGCGGATGTCCTCGATCAACTGGATCGCCGCGTCCCAATCGCTGCTGAAGCGGCTGTCCGGGACCACCGTGCGGACATTTCCAGTCCCATCGAACTTGAAGTGATTGATGCCGTGCTCCGTGAGCAGTTCCATCACGGCTTCGTGGAAGCGTCGATAGTATTTCGGGCCGGAGAGCGCGAAGCGACCATCGGTGATCTCGTATCCTGCGGCGCGGCCCCGCGTCACGCGTTCCTGCCGCGTCGAGCCATAGCCGCCCCACGGCGACAGCCACACGCCGGGCGCCGCGCCGTACCGGGCGGCGGCGTCGCGCAGCGGCACGAATCCATGCGGAAAATCCCGGGCGAAATGCCAACTGCCGCTGTAGTCGTCCCAGCCGTCATCGAAAAGGAAGGAGTCGAGTTGTACGCCGCGTTTGTCGTGCAACTCGCGGCCGATGGCGTCGATACGTTCGAGTGCTTGCTGCTGCGTGTACGGCGTAAGGTAGCCGATGTCGTACCAGCAGTTGTAGTGCAGGAAGGGGCGGTACGGATGGGCTCGTTCGCGTTCGAGATAGGCTGCGAAATCGCGGCGCAGCTGGCCGTCGCGAGCCACGCCCGCCACCGCCGAGAAGATACTGGTCTTGCCCTTTCCCTGCGGCAGCGCCTGCGACACGATGAGCCTGACGGTGTCGCCGTGTACCTGGCTTTCCGACAACGGAAGCTCGAAACCGAGGTAGACGTTGTCCGCGATCACCGGTGTTCCCTTGAACTCGCCGCCGGCTTGCGCACCGGCTGCCTGAGTCTGCAACAGCGAAACGGTGGCAATGTGCTCGTCCTTGCCGATCGCGGTAATCGCCACTTGCAAGCGCAAGTACTGCGAGTTTTCGCGTTGCTCCACGCTCCACTCCACCCGCAGGCGATCCTGTTCGTCGCCGAGGACGGCATGCACGCGTCTGCCTGGGATCCGTTCTGCCAGCCGGGACGCCGTGGGATTTGCCGTCAGGATTTCTTCGTGCGGCGGCGCGAGCAGTTTCAGGTCGGCAACGCCCAGTGTGCGACCGTCGGCCAGCGATAGCGCAAACGGCGCGGTGACCGGCAGCGTGCGCACGTGCATGCGGTCGGTCAGGACGAAATCGGCCAGATGCTGATGCCTGATGGCCCAGTTCAAGGCGATCGCTGCGTTACCGAGAGAATGCCGGTCACCGTTTGTCTGGTACGCGGGCATGCCCGGATGCGTGGACGCGGTCTCTTTGGTGTGCATGGAATAAGCCCGGGATGAGGCGGGTGCCTGATCCATAGAATACTTTCAGTCCGTACGCGGGTGTATACGCAAGAATCATGGATCAATTCGGCAGTGCGTGGTGCAAATGGGCCTTTCCGTGAGAGTGGGAGCGGGCGCTTGTGCCAAGCGCTTCCTGGGCACGCCAGAACGCGGCAGCGCGCTGCATCGCTCCCGCCGCTACCAGGTAGCGCAGGCGGTCGCCCGAGCCGACAACTTGCGCGTACTGTACTCCTCACAGGTCTTAATCAACGCGGCGCCGATTCATCCCCAACAAGCGTCGACTGGAAATGCAGTAGACGCCAGTCGCCGGACCGTTGGCGCCAGACTTCACCGACATACGTGCAGGCGGACACTTCACGCGTCGCGTCGACCCGCAACCGCGCGCGCATGCGCTGAAACAAGCCGATGTACGCGATGTCGCCACCATCGGTGAAGCTGTTGATGGACGTCTGCACGTGCAGTACCTCCAGCGTCTCCGCAAAAAAACGGATGAGCTCCGCTTTTCCATGCACGAGACCCGTGGAATGCACGTAGACCAGATCGTCGTCCAGCAGGCTTTCCAGCGCGGACAGTTCGCCGCTCGCCAGCAGCGAGGCGCGCTGGCTGTCCCGCTCGATCACGGCGTGTCGCGGTAGCGTGGCCAGCTTCACGACGCCTCCTGTGCAAGGGCCGGTACGTTCCGGTTCCACGCCGACATGAGGTCGCTGACGAGGGCCGGCGCATCGCCGCTGCCGAACAGGTAAAAGTCAGGCCGCACAAGGACCGCGTTACGGCCCAGCTGCCGGAACCAGCGCGCGTAGGTGCCGTCGATGTCCTCGGCGTCACATCGTTTCCCGACGCCGATCACGGTTGCGCCAATGTCGCTCAGGAACTGGCGCTGTCCGGCGCTCAGCGTGTCGGACGGGTCGTGTTCGTGGCCGATCAGGACGAAGCCCGATCCCGCGAGATCGTCGAAGCGACCGACCCGGTCCCGATACCGGATATGCCCTTGCACGCCGAGCCATCCGGCGGTCTCGTCGCCTTCGCGAACGAGTGGGGAATGGCCCAGGCGCGGAGCGGGCTCGCGCTGCTCGCCCCGCCCGGTATCGCTGCGCAGTTGCCGATCGCGTTCCTCGGCCTGACGCGGATCCAGCACGCAGATGATCTGGCCGAGCATCACCGCAAACTCGACGAGCACGCACGCAGGTTCCCGCCGTTCCATCCCATAGCTGTCCAGCAGTGTCTCCGTTGCCCGGCCGCGCAGAACTGCATCGAGGCGCCATGCCAGTGCGGCGACGTCGCGCAGGCCCGCACAGAGCCCTTGAGCCGCAAAGGGCGGCGTGAGATGCGCGGCGTCTCCGGCGATCATCAGTCTTCCACGCCTCCATATCTCCGCAACGGCCGCGCCGAACGTATAGACGGCGTGGCGCTCCAGAACCGCGTTGGACGGTGTCCAGCCCCAGCGTTCCAGGCGCGCCCAGGCGGCTTGCGCATTGTTGTGCTCATCCTTGCGTTCGCCGTCGAGCATCATGAATTCGAAGCGGCGGCGCCCGGGGCCGCCGGGCACCATCGTGGTGGGCCGCTGCGGATCGCAGATCTGGATCACGTCCGCATTCCACTGCGAAGGGTCGCGTGGCAGCAGATCGACCACGAGCCAGTCCGCAGCAAAGCCCAGGTTCTCGAGCGACGCACCCATCGCATTGCGCACGAAGCTGCCGGCGCCGTCGCATCCCACGACGTAACGTGCCGCGATATGAAGCGGTTCGCCTGCCGTGTCTCCGGTCGGCCGTGTTTCGAGCACGACCTTGTCGCGATGCTCGATCGCGCCCACGACGGTGAGATTGCGATGAACCGTCACCTGCTGCCCATACGCGTGACAGACCCTGTCGTCGAGCAGACGTTCGAGATCGGGCTGGCTGAACCCGCAGCGCCTGGGCCAGCCCGAAGCACCGATCTCGTCGAGTCCGGGAAAGGCCGTCAGCAATTCACCCTTGCCGTTGCGCCATTCATAGACCTGACTCAGGCAGGTGGCGGCTTCGAATTCGTCCATGATCCCGAGCGACTGAAGGATGCGCAGCGCCTCGTGATCGAGACTCACGGCGCGCGGCAGCCCATACAGATCGGGCCAACGCTCTACCACGACGACCCGGTGCCCGTACTGTGCGAGCTTCAACGCCAACGCTTGCCCCACTGGCCCGTAGCCGACGACGGCTACGTCGGCTATTTCGGTCACGTCCGCGGACAGGTTGTCGTCGTGATGCGCTGAGATAGATACCACTGCATGTCTCCAATAGGTGATTGTCGGTGCGGCGAAGGCGATGCCGGACGCCCGCAACGGATCCTTCAAGGCAAGGTGTTTGCCGGAGTCTCTTCGATATGCGCGGAGAGATGCGGCTCGCGTACGCCGAACGCCACGATCGCCGCGCCCACGGTGGTCGCGATCAACGCGATCACGGGAATGACGGTGATGCCCATCACGTGCGCGAGGGCACCGGCCATGGCGGGCGCCAATGCGCCGCCGACTATTTCGCCCAGACCGACCACGACACCTGTAGCCGAAGCGGCGAGCCGCGCGGGAACGGCGGCGCTCGTGAGCGGGCCCACGGTGATCGCAACGGCGCCCGAGTTCATGAACGTGATGATGAACAGTACCGCGAAGAGCTTGAGCGGCTCGGCGCCGATTGTCGGCAGGACCCATAGCGCGGCCAGTTCCGTGACCAGCGCTATCAGCAGCATCGGCTTGCGCCCGAACCGGTCGGACAGCGCCGGAATCGCGACCATGCCGATGAAGCTACCGACGCCCTGACCGGTCAGCACCATGCCCATCTGATCCAGGCTCAGTTTGATGTGGTCGGTCAGGTAATTGGGCATGAAGGCGGACAGCGTGATCAGGCAGGTCAGATAGCACAGCATGGCCGCTGTGTTCACCAGCACGGCGCGGTGCGTGAGAACGGCGCGCCATTCCTTCGGCACTTCTCGCGAGTCGGGCGCCGCGCGTTTCGGATCGCGCAGCACGCGCGCCATGACCACGGCGAGCAACAGGCCCGGCAGCGCGACTGCCGCGAACACGTAATGCCAGCTGGGCATCACCTTGAGCAGGCCGATGGCGATCACGGGACCGAGCCCCAGGCCGACAAGCGGCTGCGCCGTCTGCTGCAGGCCCACGTTCAGTCCGACGCGAGCCGGCTTCGACGCATTCACCGTCGCGACAATGCTGGCCGGCATATACGCGCCTTCCGCGAGCCCCATGACGGAACGGATGACGAGCAGGCTCACGAGGCCCGTCGCGAAGCCTGTCGTCGCGACCAGCAGCGAAAAGATCACCATGGCGGGCACCAGCACCCGTGCGGGACCTACGCGATCCGTGAGCCGGCCGCTGAGAATCGACGCCAGTCCCCAGGTTAGTGCAAGCGCCGCGGAGATCAGGCCCAGGTCCTGGTAACCGAGCCCGAGTTCCTTCTGCATCACCGGGAACAGCGGATTGATGATGAAGCGGTCGAGTCCGACCATTCCCAGGCCGAGTGCGAGCACGCTGACGGCCTTGAATTCGTATTTCGGATCGGGAACTGCGGCGGTTTGCGGTTGCATCGGGGCGTCTCTCCAGTGTCATGCAGGATGGTTGTTGTCGGATTGCGGGCAAAGTTCGCCCCTGCCGCGTCTTGCGCAGCATGTGGATCGTGGTGAGGAAAGGGCGGAGCTGCGCCCTGCGGACTTAGCGCTCCCGCATCACGGGCTTTGCTTCTTGCGGACGCCGCGGCGTCCCGCACCGCCAGACGTCGCGTCGTCGTTGAAGGCGGCCTTCAGGATGATTCCCGTGGTCGCCCAGAAATGCTCGCCGAGCAGCCGGGTCGCGAGTTCGGCGTCGCGGGCCATCGCCGCATCCATCAACTCGCGATGTTCCTTCATCGCGTCACGGTTTTTCTCCGACGTGTGTTGCTCCGCCAGGTTGCGATAGCGCTCCGACTGGTCGTGTAGCAGGCGGCACAGGCGCAGCGTCCAGGGCGACGCGCATCCCGCCACGAGCGCCTCGTGAAACTGCCGGTGCACCGTCGCCCACGCTTCGTGCAGTTCTGGCGAGCTGGGCGGTGGCGTCCTCTGAAGACGGTGGAAGGCGGAGAGCACGTTGGATTCCCAGTCGACACTGCCGCGCGCGAGCGCCAGACGCAATGCGCCGCATTCCACCTCGACGCGCGTCTGCGTGAGGTCCATGAGGTCTTCGCGCGAAACCGGCGTGACGCAGAAGCCGCGCTGATCCTCGGAGTCGACGAGGCCGTCCGTCACAAGGCGCGAGAGCGCCTCACGGATGGCGGTCGCGCCAATGTCGTAGCGCTCGCTGAGCACCTGGATGCGCAGCCGTTCCGCCGGGCGCAATTGTCCGGAAAGGATATCCCCGCGTAAGCGGTCAACGGCAAGCGACGTCAGGCTTTTCCCGCCAGGAGATGACACGGTGTTTTGCATGAAATGAACGATTCCAGGGTGATGAGGCTTGCGACGATTCTCGCCTCGGCAATCCATGTTCGTCAAGATTATGGAATTCCCTATGTTTTATCGATTTTATTTTAGATAATCTTCGATTGTAGATTTTGTAGATTTTATCGGGTGCCGCGGCGCGACGCCGAAGCGGACGTCCCGGTTGACAGAAGAAGGAGACTCTTTCGTGATTACAGTGCAAGACATTGCCTTCGTGCGTTATCAGGTCACCGACCTCGATCGCATGGAGGGCTTTCTGCTCGACTTCGGCCTGCATCGGGCCGCGCGCACCGAAGGCGCGCTCTACATGCGTGCTGCGGGCACCGCCCATCACGCGCATGTGAGCGAACTGGGGGCGGGAAATGCGACCGTCGGCTTCGGACTTTATGCACGCGACGCGGCGGACCTGCAGCGTCTTGCTGCGCATCTCGGCGTGCCGGTGGAAGACAACCCCGAGCCGGGCGGCGGCTGTCGCGTGCGTTTTCGCGACCCGGACGGCTTCGTCATCGACGTTCTGCATGGCGATGCGCGGCACGCGCCTTTGCCCGTGCGTGAGCCGGTCGCGATGAACTTCGGCGGCACGCGGCAGCGTCTGGGGGAGACCGTGCGTCTGACGCCGCGCCCCAGCGCTGTCATGAGGCTCGGGCACGTTGCGCTTCAGGTCCGCGACTTTCCGGCAATGCTGGCGTTCTATCGCGACGTGCTGGGCTTTCGCGTTTCGGACACGTATTGGGCCGGCGCCGAGCAGAACACGATCGCCGCGTTCATGCACTGCGGACTCGGCGGCCAGTGGACGGACCACCATACGGTCGCCCTGATCGCCGCGCAGGACGGCCGCGCCCGCTTCGACCACGCCGCCTTCGAGGTGATGGATATCGACGACGTCATGCTCGGCGGCGAGTACCTGAGGTCGCGCGGTTACCAGCATTCCTGGGGCGTGGGCCGCCATGTCCAGGGCAGCCAGATCTTCGACTACTGGCGCGATCCGTTCGGAAACAAGATCGAGCATTGGACTGACGGCGACCTCGTCAACGACAGCACGCCGGTCGGGCATGCCCCGATGTCTCCCGACGAGTTGCGTCAATGGGCGCCGCCCTTGACGCCCGAATTCTTCGCATGAACCCCATTCCACGACTTTTTCCGTAGGAGCGCTCTGTATGAAACTTGCCCGCTACACCCTTGGCGGTGTCACTACCATCGGCGCCGTTGCCGGCGACCGCGTTGTCGCGTTGACGGAGCTCGACCCCTCGGCCCCCGGCACGATCCGCGAAGTGCTGGCAGCTGGGCCCGCATTGCTGGACCGTCTCGAGCGGGCGCTTGCCGATGCGCGCAGCGGTGTACCGCTTGCGGACGTGAAGCTCGAAGCGCCGATTCCCGATGCCCAGAAGTACCTCGCCATCGGCATGAACTATCACGATCACGCTGAAGAGGCCGCGCGTGCCGGCATACCGGTTCCGGCGCACCAGTTGTGGTTCAACAAGCAGGTGACCTGCATCAACGGGCCGTTCGATCCGATCTGCAAGCCCAAGGTGTCGGACAAGATGGACTACGAGGCGGAACTGGGCGTCGTGATCGGCAGGCGTTGCCGCTATGTGAGCGTCCAGGATGCCGCCAGCGTGGTGGGCGGCTACTTCGTCGCGAACGATGTGACCGCGCGCGACTGGCAGTTCAAAAGCCCGACCTTCACGCTGGGCAAGTCGTTCGACACTCACGGCCCGATCGGACCGTGGATCACCACCGCAGACGAGATTGCCGATCCTCACGCGTTGCAAATGAAGCTGTGGGTGAATGGCGAACTGCGCCAGAGCGCGAGCACGGGCGGCATGATCTACAACATCTGGGAGCAGATTCACGAGCTCTCGCAGGTGATGACGCTCGAGCCCGGCGATCTCATCGCCACGGGCACCTGCGCGAACGTGGGCATTGCGCTTGGCAAGTTTCTCCAGCCCGGCGATGTGGTTCGGGTCGAAATTGACCGGCTCGGTCATATCGAGAACACAGTCGCCGCCGAATCCGTTTGAACAGCAGATACGGCGCATTCCTTAAAAGACAGGAATCCATATAAATGGCATACGAAGTCAATTTGCTGATAGACGGAAGGGTGGTGCCGGCTTCGTCCGGCGCGACCTTTGAGCGCCGCAGTCCGCTTTCCGGCATAGCGGTATCGCATGCCGCCGCGGCCAGCGCGGAAGATGCAACGGCGGCGGTCGCCTCTGCGGCAACAGCGTTTCCGGGGTGGTCCGCTCTCGGTCCCGGCACACGACGAACCCTGCTGACGGCTGCGGCCGCCGCACTGGAGGCGAGGACCGCGCAGTTCGTCGCGGCGATGGCCGCCGAGACGGGCGCGAGCGCCGCATGGGCTGGCTTTAACGTGCAGGTCGCCACGGCCGCGTTGCTCGAAGCCGCGGCGCTCACTACCCAGGTGAGTGGCGAGGTGATCCCATCCGACGTGCCCGGCTGCCTTGCGCTGGCCATACGGCAGCCGGCCGGCGTGGTGCTTGGCATGGCGCCCTGGAACGCCCCCGTGATTCTCGGCGTGCGCGCGATCGCGGTGCCGCTTGCATGCGGCAACACGGTGGTGCTTAAAGGCTCAGAGCTCTGTCCGCACACGCATTGGCTGATCGCCGATGCGTTCCGGGACGCGGGCTTTCCGGCCGGTGCGGTCAATTTCGTCACTCATGCGGCTGCCGACGCAGCGGCAGTAGTTGAAGCGATGATCGGCCACGCGGCGGTGCGCCGCGTGAACTTCACCGGTTCGACGCGAGTGGGGCGCATCGTTGCGTCCACGTGCGCCAGATATCTGAAGCCGGTGGTGCTGGAACTTGGTGGCAAGGCGCCGCTCGTCGTGCTGGACGACGCGGATCTCGACGCCGCGGTGAACGGCGCGGCATTCGGCGCATTCGCCAACTCGGGACAGATTTGCATGTCGACCGAACGCATCATCGTCGACGAAACGATCGCCGATGAGTTCGCCGCACGGCTCGCGACGAAGGCTCGCGCGCTGCCGGTCGGCGATCCGCGCGGCGAGGAGCCCGTGGTGCTGGGATCGGTCATCGACATGAGCACCGTCGAGCGCTGCAACGAGCTCATCGACGATGCGCTGGCGAAGGGCGCAACTTTACTGTGCGGAGGCAAGGCCGAGAACACGCTGATGCCCGCGACGCTGCTCGATCATGTCACACCCGCAATGCGGATCTACAGCGAGGAATCCTTCGGCCCCGTCAAACCCATCGTGCGTGTACGGGGCGTGGAAGATGCAATCGCCTGCGCCAACGACAACGAGTACGGCTTGTCGGCAGCGGTATTCGGCCGCGACGTGGCCCGTGCTTTCGACGTGGCGAGGCGCATCGAGTCGGGCATCTGCCATGTCAACGGACCCACGGTGCACGACGAAGCGCAGATGCCTTTCGGCGGCGTGAAGGCAAGCGGCATGGGGCGCTTCGGCGGCCGGGCCGGCGCGCACGAGTTCACCGAGTTGCGCTGGATCACCATGCAGACCACCCCGCGTCACTACCCATTCTGACCTTTCGATCAAACAGAAGGAGCTATCCGATGACAGTTGAGTTCAAGCCCGGTGTGCGCTATCGCATGCCCGCAGTGTTCGGTCCCGCCCCCGGACCTCGCCAGAAAGCGGACGGCACGCCCTGGAAACCCGAGGAAACGGGCACCATGCACGCGCAATGGATGACGGTGAGCTACCTCACGCACCGCGCACAACTCGAGCGCATTCTGCCTCCGGGCTTCGAGCTGCGCGGCGAGCCTCACGTGCATGTTTCGCTCGCGTATTTCGACAACCTGTATTGGCTGGCGGGCAGAGGTTACGGCATTGCCATGGTCGAAGTGCCGGCCGTCTATGCAGGCAAAGACGAAACGATCGACGGCGCATTCTGCCCCGTCTTGTGGGAAGGCGTACCGGACGCGATTCTGACCGGGCGCGAGGAGTTGGGCTTTCCAAAGCTGTTCGCCGACATTCCCATGCTGCGTGTCGATCACGACGCGGGCGTGGCGGGCGGCGAGGCTTCATGGTTCGACTTCAGGTTCTTCGAGATCGAGCTCGAAGGTCTGACTGAGACCGGCGGCGAAAAAAAGCTTCCCGGACCGGGCGGTGCAGCGCTTTTCTACAAGTACATGCCGCGCACCGGAAGCTTCGGAAGCGGCGGCTGCGATATCGCCTACACGACGACGTCGCAGCCCGTGCAGCAGGCAGCGGGCGACGCCTCGCCGGTTAAATTCAGCGACGCGAACTTCAAGAGATGGAAGGGCAAGACCGGTGCCGTGAAATGGCACCGCGCGACGTTCGAACAACTGCCCACCACGTTTCATGTTGTCAATGGACTCGCGGACCTCGAAATTCTCGATTATGTGGGTGTCGAGATGGTCGAGTTCAGCGCACCGGGCACTGCGGTATCGGCCAATGTGATTCGCCCCGTCGAGCCGATACGCTGAAGCACGGGTTTGCTAGCGCGCCGATGCGCCGCGGTTTGGCGAAGAAACCCGGCGCACGGTTCGTCGCGCGAGCATTGTAGTTGGATCAATACTATTACTACGTTGGAGATAAAGATGCGTCGACGGATTTATGGTTTTCCATTAGGTATCCTGATGTGTTCGGCAGCGTATGCGCAAAGCAGTGTCACGATCTACGGCCTCATTGACGGTGGCATTTCGTACGTATCGAATCAGGGTGGGCATTCGGTCACGAAATTCGATGACGCGATCTATACACCGAACCTGCTCGGCATCGAGGGCACAGAGGATCTCGGCGGAGGAACCAGGGCCATCTTCAAGCTCGAGGATCAGTTCCAGCTCGGTACGGGGGGAATGCTTCAGCAGGGGATCTTCGGCCGCAATGCTTATGTCGGGCTGAAGAACGAGCGATTCGGCCAGTTGACTTTGGGGAACGTGTACGACTTCATGTCCATTTCGCTGACGCAGAAAGGAGACAGTCCGAGTGTGTTCTCTGGCGGGCTGTACAGTTTCGCCGCCGGGCCCTTTCAAAAACTCGGTATTCCGCAGAACGCGACCGGCTGGTTCGACTGGAGTAGAACCAGCGGCATTCCGATGAATAACTCCGTGAAATACGAGTCACCGGTTTTTGCAGGGGTTTCCTTCGGTGCGTTGTATGCGCCGGGCGGCGTGGCGGGATCGTTTGGTTCGAATTCGGCCATGAGTTTTGGCGTGAATTATGGGGCCGGGCCGTTCGGCCTTGGCGCGGCCTACACGGAGAAAAAATATCCCGGCTCGTCCGGCGGGTCGCCGCAGATCCCGATCCGGAACTGGGGAATCGGCGCGCACTACGTTCTTGGCGCGATCTACATGGTTGCAGACATCGTAACCGTCCGCAATCTGTTGTCCGGCGCCGGCGCGTGGGCCGCACAGGCCGGCGCCAGTTGGCATATCACGCCCGCATGGTCGCTCGGCGCGAGCTATATGTATATGAAAGGCAACGAGGTCCTCGACGACAACCACGCGCATCAGATAGGTGCAACGATGAATTACTCATTGTCCAAGCGAACGATGGTGTATGTCGAAGGCATCTATCAACGCGCCAACTCGGGAGCACAGGCTGCGATCAACGGGATCATGGAGTCCTCGGGATCTTCGAGCAACGCTTCTCAGGCGATTGCGCGAATTGGGGTCCATACTGTGTTCTGACATGCGGGGCAGGCGGGCGCTCGTGGCGATTTGCAACCGCCGTTGCCCGCGATAGCTCGCTAACTTCGCATTGGAGAGTAGCTATGGCCAAGCAGGCAGTCTTCATACTCAACAAATTGCTGCTGAGGATACCGACATTTACTCCTCGGACGGCCTTGTCTGATACCGTCAAATCAGTCTGACGGTATCGGCTAAATGGTCGCCCCCGCCGCGAGACTCTGGTCATCCGCCGATCCGATGCTGCCGTTGCTTAAGCCCTGCGACGCCTGGCACCTCTTCCTTCGATGTCGATAGAATTGGACACCTGATCTCGCTACCGCCCTCATCGACGCTTCAGAACTGATCGCCTCAGTCTGACCGCTCAACGCCCTCTAGAACGCCTGAACGATTCCAACCTGTAAGCCCTTGGCAGCCGCACCCGGGTAGGCAAGCGCAAGCCCCGCATTGGCGGCGCCAGCCAGACGATATTGCGCGCGGCGTCGATTGTCCAGCCACGAGAGCGCCGTGTAAACGCTCGTGCGTTTGGACAGCGAGTAGTTGAACATTGCGCTGTACTGGGCGGCTTCATTGCTGCCGTTGCGATCCTGCAAGAATGTATAGCCCAGCGCAACATAGGCGAACGGCGAGAAACTCCAGCGGCCCGAGACTTCGTAGCTGCGGATGTCGATACGTAGATCGTCCCAACTGGCCGAAGCGTAGCCTGCGTAAAGCCGCACCGCGCCGAAGTCGTACGAGCCGCCGGCGAAGGTAGAGCGTTCGGTACTGGTTGCAGTGGCATTGCGAACGCCCTGCATGGCGTACACAGCGGAGATCGCCTGGTTGTCATAGGTCAGCGCGAACTGGTAATTCGATCCGCCTGAGCGAAAGCCGCCAGCATCGCCGAGACCAATATAGCCACTCGCCTGAAAGCCAGCAATTTTCGGCGAAAAGTATGAGACGGTGTTGCTCGTGCGGTAGGTGTACACACTCAGGTTATTGATACCCGAGGCCTGAGTCGCGCCGCCGAACGCGTCGAGCCGGCCCTCATTGAGGAACAGCAGTGAATTCTGCCGCCCTGCGCGCACGCTCCCCCAGTTTCCCGAAGCGCCGATCCACGCCTGGCGGTTGAACATCGAACCAGGCGTGGCGAACGTGCCATCGTTCGAATTGAAGCCATTCTCCAGCGTGAAGTCGATCTTGTTGCCGCCACCCATGTCTTCCGATCCGCGAAAACCAATGCGTGTGCCGTACTGGCCACTGCTGTTCATCGCGGCAGTGTAGCCGTTGCCCGTATTCACGTATTGAACGAAGGTATCGACAATGCCGTACATCGTGACGGACGATTGCGCGTGTGCGGTAGACGCAATCAGGAATGGTAGCGCGAGTAGTGGGGAAAAGTGTTTCAAGTTGTCTCCAGCGATTTTTTAGTATAGGAATGCGAAATATAAAAAACCATGACATCCATAGTGGGCCATGGCGTGGATCAGCGGTGAATCAGTCGGTGGTGGGCGAGAATTGCGTCCAATGTCCTGGGCGGCTCGTTTGTTGCTGATAGGTTTCGACGCAATCGGCCGCAAGTCCAAGCACCTGCTCGGCGCGCTGTCCGCGCCCGCCGAGGTAGGCGTCGAGTTCGGCGATGGCATCGCTCAGTGCTGCGTAGCCGCGGGTGAGTACCGCAGAGGTCATTTCGGTCGCGGCCGCGCCGGCTAGCAGGAAGCGTGCGACATCGAGCCCGTTGCGCGCGCCATTCGTCGCGATGAGAGGAAACGTCGTGCCCACGCGGCGCCGCGTGAGCGAGATCCAGCGTGCCGTGAGCGGCAGCGCCCAGCCGCCGCCGACTGCGGCGTTCGTGCCGAGCACAGGACGTTGCGTGTCGAGATCGGGCAGGAAACCCATGAAGCGGCCCATCAGAATGACGGCGTCCGCGCCGCCCGCCTGCGCGGCAACCGCGATTCCCGCGACGTCTTCGCTCTGGCCGGTCAGCTTGATCCATAACGGCAGCGTCGTGCTCGCGCGTAGCCGCGCGACGATGCGGGTAATGCGCTCGGCGTCGCGCTCCAGCCGGATCGCCCCTTGTGCCGCTTCCTCTCCGTGCGGCGCGCCGATGTTCACTTCGAGCACGCGCAGCCCAGCCTGCTCGATCTGCGCGGCAAAGCGCGCGCATTGCTCGAGATCGCTCAGAATCAGGCTCGGAATCACGTAGCTGTCGCTTGCGCGCGCCTCGCGATCGAGCGCGGCAAGCTCGTCGACCCAACCGTCGAAGCTGCGTTGCAGGAGGCCCGAGCGACAAAAGAGCGTGGCGTCCTGCGAGTCCGCTTCATGCCACTTCACCGGATTCCAGTGCCCGTCGAGCAGCGCGTAGTCAGTGCGGTCGAGCTGATCTTTAGCGGCTTGCGACTCGTTCGTCGATTTGGCGACAACCGCGCCCGCGCCATGGCGCAGTGCGGCGCGAATGGCGTCGCCGGTCATCGTATGCTCACCGGCGCCACAGATCACGGGGTTCTTGAGGGCGAGCGCGCCAACGCGGCTCTCCAGTCGGTTGCTTGTCATGCTTTGGGCTTGTTCCCTTTCTTGCGATGCGCCGCGAGCGTGTGTTCATACGCATCGCCGTTCATGCGTGCGCTGAGTGCGGCGGCGGCGGTCTGGACGTGCTGGAGCATCGTCGGGTCGGGCGGCGACACGACCTCGCCGCTCGATCCCACGATACCGATCGTACCCAGCACCACGTTGTTCATGCCGAAGATCGGGCAGCACAGCGCGTTGATGCCGAACGTCACTTCGCCGTCCGCGTCATCGTAGAGGCGTGCGCGAATCAGTTTCAGACGGGCGGCGAGCTCGGCAGGGTCGGTCATCGTGTTCGGCGTAAGCCGCAGCATCTTGCGACGCATCACGCGCTGCTGACTCGCTTCGTCGGCGAACGCGAGCACGATACGGCCCTGTGCCGAGCAATAGGGCTGCACGCGATTGCCCGGCTTCACCGAAATGCACACGTTCGCTTTCGACTCGACCGTCGCGACGACCAGTGCCGTGTCGTTCGTCGCGACCGAAAGCAGGGCGGTCTGGCCCGTCGCGTCGCGAATCTGCGTGAGATACGGATCGGCGAGCGTGCGCAAGTCGAACTGCTCACTGGCGGCCGCACCGTAAATCACAAGCCGTGCGCCGAGCCGGTACTTCTCGCTGACCGGATCCTGCTCCACCACGCCGAGCTGGCGCAGCGAAGCGAGATGCCGGTACACCCGTGGCTTCGGTTCCTCGACGATCTGCGCGAGCTCGGTCACGCCCATTGGCCGGCGCGCCGACGACATCTCGTCGAGCAGCCTGAATACGATCCCGACCGATTCCAGCACGGCCGGACCTTCGCTCGCTTCCTGAATGCCTGCCTTCTGTGTTGCCATTGATTGATTCTCCGGTTGTGGCCCGGGGCGGTTCAGATTCCCATCAGCCGGGCGGCGTTGCCTGACGTCATTTTACGGATGTCCGCCTCGCTGTAGCCAATGTCGAGCGCCGTGCGTATCACGCTGCGGAACCCGTCACCGATGGTCGGGTTGCCTTTCTGTCCCAGATCGGAGCCGAGAATCGTCAGATCGACCGTGCCTGCCTCGATCACCTGACCGAGGAAATCGGGATCGTAGAACTTGAATTTCGAGCCCGGCACCCACATGCACATCGAGTGTTCCATAAAGACACTTTCGCTCGCGAGCTGACGCATATGATCGAGTGTGGCGTCGACGACGTAAGTTGGGTGGTTCACGAGCAGACGTTTCACGCCGCGTTTGCGGGCTTCCTCGAACAGCGGAAAGATCTCGGCAATGTTGAGGTGGCCGCCCGAGAGCACGACATCCGCTTCGGCGATCAGGTCGAGAATCGCAAGCACTTCGTCCTTGAGCTTGCCGTCGTCGTCGAGCACCGTGAGCGGAATCGGCTGTAGCATGCGCTGCGTCGTCTGGGGAAATTTCTGGTCGAACTGCTTGTCCTGATGATGGTGCGCGATGTGGTTCTTCGACGAGAACGTGGGCATCCACACGAGATTCGCGCCGAGCTTCAGGCCGTGCTCGACTGCGTGCACGTTCAGACCGCCGACTGCATTGTTAAGCGGTACGCCCGAGAGCACCTGCACGCCGGAGTCGGCGAAATGCCTGTTGAGCAGATACGAAACCGGTGTGCACGAGTAGTAGTGATCCTTCAGCAGCACGGCCCTGAGACCGGCAGCGGATGCTTCGCGGATCGCCTCGACGTGATCGAGATAGCGGGCCATTACGGACGGCCCGCTATGGCAATGCAGATCGATCGCTCCTTGCATGAGGCGGTCGATTTGCGTGTCCTGTTCAGTCTTGTCGAGTTCAAGCGTGGTGTCGTTCATGGGAATTCCTTTCAGAGTGCGGCGCGCACGGCCTGTGCGGCCTGACGCCAACCGGCGCGCATCATGGACTGATCCGAGCCGATAATAAAAAACGAGGCGCCCGCAGCGCGCCATTCGGGCACGCTCGCGACATCGCCGAGAAAGAGGCCGCCGGCCTTGCCGGCGCCGCTGGCCGAGCCGAGCGCGGCGCGGGTGGCTTCGGCTACGGTGGAGTCGTCGAGATCGAAAGTGCGCAGCGAGACCGAGAGGTCGGCGCGCCCGACGAACAGGCAATCGACCCCGTCCACGGCCGCGATGGCATCGAGATGCGCGAGTGCATCCTCGTCCTCGATCTGGCAGATCACGCTCACCGCTTCGTCTTGCCGCGCGATGTGCTCGCGCATCGGCACGGCGCCGTAATTGCCGGCACGCGCCGAGTTCGAGAAGCCGCGCACGCCGCGGGCATAACGCGTGCAGGCGACGATTTCGGCGGCTTGCGCGGCGCTCTTCACGTGCGGCACGAGAACGCCTTCTGCCCCCATGTCGAGCACTTGCAGCAGCGTGGCGGCGCGCGTATCCGGTACGCGCACAAGGCCCGCCAAGCCCGCGGCGCGGCACGCCATCAGGCAGGCGTCGAGGTCGGCGGCGCTGAACGCTGCGTGTTCCGCATCGATCACGACCGCGTCGAGACCCGCCGCGCCCGCCACTTCCACGGGTTGATAGTGGCCGGTCTTGATGAATGAACTGACGAGCAGTGAGCCCGAACGCAGGCGACTGCGGAACGTTTCAGCGCTCACGCCGATTCCCCCGTCTGGGCGGGCGATTTTGCAAACTCGCTCGCCTGGTAATCGACCAGATGACGATAGTCTTCCCGCAGCGGCGCGAATACGTCGAGATTCAGCACGACTTCGCCGCCGATCGGCTCCGCGTAGTGCATGACGTGCGGCGGGATGCGGATCATCGTGCCGGGGCCGCCTTCGATCACGTCGTCACCGAGATGAAAGCGCACGCGACCCTGCACGATCAACACGAGCTGCTCAAACGTGTGGCTGTGCGGGAACACCTGCATGCCGGGCGTGAGCCAGTTCATCACGCACATGACGTCGTCACCGCGGAAGCCCACGCGTTCAACACCCTTGCGCACCACCTCGCGCGGCAGATCGTTCCAGTTGTGAAGCAGATCCTGGTAGTTCATCGGAGCTTGTCCCCTGCAAGTTGGAGTAGCGCGCATTACGGTTTTTGCGCTCGCTACCGTTTCGATTGAAAGAACATATTTTCGATGGAGAGAATCGTAGATCGTGTTCCGTGCAACGGTCAAGCAGTCTTGTTCGCAAAAGACGCCGGGATTTCCACCTGGTGGCAAGTGCTTGACATGGTTCGAATCCTACGTCTAGGATGTGTCGTTGAAAAGAACATGGTTTCTTTCAAGAAAACACGGCATCTAATGAAGAACGGTGGTCGGAAGACCCCGCAACCAGGACGCAAGATGATTTTGAATACTCCTTTACTGATCGACGGCACGTGGCGCGCCGGCACCCATGCGCAGCGTGCAACGGTGCGTGACCCCGCGACAGGCGCGGCGCTGGGCGAACTCTCACTCGCAAGCGAACAGGACATGGTTCTCGCGCTCGAAGCGGCAAAGCGCGGATTCGACATCTGGCGCAAGACCTCGGCGTATGAGCGTGCGAAAGTGCTGGGCCGGGCCGCCGACCTGCTGCGCGAGCGTGCTGAGACGATCGCGCAACTGATTACGATGGAGCAGGGCAAGCCGCTTGCCGAGGCGCGGATGGAAGCGGGCGGCGCGGGCGATCACGTCGACTGGTATGCGGAAGAAGGGCGGCGCGCTTATGGCCGGGTGATCCCGCCGCGCCAGCGCGGCGCGCGTCAGATTGTCCTGCGCGAGCCGGTCGGGCCGGTCGCGGCGTTCAGCCCGTGGAACTTTCCGGTCTCGCAGCTTGTGCGCAAGATCGCGGGTGCGCTAGCGGCAGGCTGCTCGATTATCGCGAAGGGACCGGAAGAAACGCCGTCGTCCTGCATTGAAATGTGCCGCGCGTTTCATGACGCGGGCGTGCCTGCTGGCGCGCTGAACCTGCTGTTCGGTGTGCCCGCCGAGGTCTCGTCGTTTCTGATCCGCTCGGACGTGATCCGCAAGGTGTCATTCACGGGCTCGGTGCCGGTTGGCCGCTCACTCGGCGCACTTGCCGCGCAGCACCTGAAGCGCTGCACCCTCGAACTGGGCGGCCACGCACCGTTCATTGTCTGCGACGACGCGGACATCGCGGCGGCCGCTGCACTCGGTTCGGGCCTGAAGTTCCGGAATGCGGGCCAGGTGTGTGCCTCGCCGACGCGCTTTTTCGTGCAGTCCGGCGTCTATGACGCGTTCGTCAGCGCGTTCTCCAGCCAGACCGCGCAGCTCGTGGTCGGCGCGGGTGCGGCGGTTGAGACGCAAATGGGCCCGCTCGCGCACGCACGCCGCGTCGACGCAATGGCCGGGTTCGTCGCCGACGCGCGCGAATGCGGTGCGACGGTGCAGGTGGGCGGCGAGCGCGTTGCGGGCACAGACGGCTTCTTCTTCCAGCCGACCGTGCTCACCGACGTGCCCGACCACGCACGCGTGATGCGTGAGGAACCGTTCGGCCCGATTGCAACGGTGCTGCGCTTCGACACGCTCGACGAAGTCATCGCGCGGGCCAACGCGTTGCCGTATGGGCTCGCCGCCTTCGCGTTCACGCGTTCGATCGCCACGGCCACGCGTCTTGCCGACGATCTCGAGTGCGGCATGGTTTCGATCAACCACTTTGGCCTCGCCGCACCCGAAACGCCGTTCGGTGGCTGGAAAGATAGTGGCTATGGCAGCGAGGGCGGCAGCGAAGGGCTTGATGCCTACCTGCAACCGAAGTTCGTCAGCCAGATCGGCGTCTGACCGGGAACGCGATGGAGACGTTCGACTACATCGTGGCGGGTGGCGGCTCCGGCGGCTGCACGGTCGCAAGCCGTCTCGTCGAGGCGGGCTGCAGCGTCCTGCTGCTGGAAGCCGGCCCGCGCGACAATCATCCGTTCATCCACATTCCGGGCACCTTCATTCGCGTGCACGGCACGCGCCGCACCTGGATGTACCGTACGGACGCGCAGGCGCACGTGAACGGCCGCGAGGTGTTCATCCCGCAGGGGCGCACGCTCGGCGGCGGCAGTTCCGTGAACGCGATGATTTACATCCGCGGCCAGCAACAGGATTACGACGATTGGGCTGCGGCGGGCGCGAAGGGGTGGAGTTGGGCCGATGTGCTGCCGGTGTTTCGCCGCGCCGAAGGCAACCGGCGTCTGGGTGCGCCGCTGCATGGCACTGACGGTCCGCTGAAGGTCAGCGACGGCACGCATCGCCATCCGCTGAGCGTCGCGTTCGTGAACGCAGCAATGGAAGCGGGTGTGCCCTATACGGAAGATTTCAATGGCGCGGCCCAGGAGGGCGTCGGCTACTACCAGACCACGACCGACGCAGGGCGCCGTTGCAGTGCCGCCGTGGCGTATCTGGGCCGCGTGCGCGAGCGGCGCAACCTCAGCGTGCGCACCGGCATGGAGGTCGAGCGGCTCGTCTTCGAGGGGCGCCGTGCGGTGGGCGTGATCGTGCGTGCCGACGACGGCAGCCGTCACGAATTCCGCTGCCGTGAAGAGGTCGTACTGAGCGCGGGCGCGCTCGCCACGCCGAAGATCCTGATGCATTCCGGTGTGGGCGATGGGGTGCATCTGCGCGAACTCGGGCTTGGCGTGCTGCACGATCTGCCCGGCGTCGGGCGCAACTTTCAGGACCACCTCGCGGCGTCGGTCTATGCGCGTACGCGCGAGCCGATAAGCCTGCTTGGACACGATCGCGGCATGAAGGCGTTGCGGCATGGCCTGCAGTATGTCACCGCGCGGCGCGGCCTGCTGACGTCGAACGTGATCGAGAGTGGGGCTTTCGTCGATGCGACCGGCTGCGGGCGTCCCGATGTGCAGTTCCACGTCGTGCCCACACTGGTTGGCGACGTCGACCGCGCGCCGCCCGAAGGCCATGGTCTCTCGCTGAATCCGTGCGCGTTGCGCCCGAAGTCGCGCGGCACGCTGCGCCTGCGCAGCGCCGACCCGCACGACGGCTTTGCACTCGACGCAGGTTTCCTCTCCGACGACGACGATCTGCGCGTGCTGGTGGCAGGCGTGCGTTTCGCCCGACGTATCATGCGCGCGCCTTCGCTGGCCTGGTATCTCGACGGCATGCTGATGCTCCCCAATCTCGACGATGACGCGATTCCGCAGCAGGTCTACGAGGACTACGTGCGCTCGGTGGCGAAAACGGTATTTCATCCGGTCGGCACTTGCCGGATGGGCGCCGATCCGCTCGCGGTTGTCTCGCCTGAACTGCAGGTGCGTGGGCTGGATGGACTGTGTATCGGCGATGCCTCGGTCATGCCGCTGATTGTGAGCGGCAATACCAACGCGCCGACCATCATGATCGGCGAACGTTGCGCCGACTTCATGCACGCGCGGCGGCAAGCACGCGTGCGGCGCGCGGCCTGATACGAGACGCGGAACGGACGCGGCCGGAGAGCCGCGCCGCCTGCGGCAATGAGCCATCGCTCATTGCGCAATACCTTCAACACCAATAACAGCACACTATGCAGTCCAGGAGACACCATGAATCTGCTTTCCCGCTCGACGTTCGAGTCCGCGCGCGACTGGGCGCTCTATAACCGGATCGCCCGCCGCATCCTGCCGTTCCTGTTCGTTCTGTACATCATTTCGTTTCTCGATCGCGTCAACGTCGGTTTCGCCAAGCTGCAGATGGCCGCCGACATCGGTCTGAGCGATACCGCGTTCGGCTTCGGCGCGGGCGTGTTCTTCATCGGCTACTGCCTGTGCGAGATTCCCAGTAACCTGATGCTGCAGCGCCTGGGCGCGAAATTCTGGATCGCGCGCATCATGGTTTTATGGGGAATCGTGTCGTCTTGCATGCTGTTCGTGCATTCTCCGAATTCGTTCTACGTGCTGCGCTTCCTGCTCGGTATTACCGAAGCAGGGTTTTATCCGGGCATCGTGCTGTATCTCACGTACTGGTTTCCGGCTTACGCGCGATCTCAGGCGATGGCGTATTTCAATCTTGGCATCGCACTCGCCGGCGTGCTCGGCAGTCCGCTTTCGGGCTGGATCATGCAGACTTTCGCGGGCGTGTGGGGACTCGCCGGCTGGCAGTGGCTGTTCCTGCTCGAAGGATCGCCTGCGATTCTGTTCGGCGTCGTCACGTACTTCTATCTCGACAACGGCCCGGGCAAAGTCCACTGGCTGAGCGCCGAGGACAATGCACGCGTGACCGGGCAACTGACGGCAGAGCGTGCGTCGAGCGAACGCGACGGCGCGCGCCACGATTTTCGCGCGGCGTTCTCGAACGTCGGCATCTGGTGTCTGATTGTCACGAATTTCACGCTGCTGTGCGGCACATATGGCGTGTCGTTCTGGATGCCGCAGATCGTGAAGAACCTCGGTATCCGCAACCTCATCACGACGGGCCTGCTCGCCGCCGTGCCGTTCGCCGTGGCCGCGGTCGTGATGATCATTGTGAGCAAGCACTCGGACCGTACCAAGGAGCGCCGCTGGCACGGCACGATTGCCACGCTGCTGTCGGCGGGCGGCCTCGCGTTCAGTGCCTGTTTTCACGCGCAGCCGTGGCTCTCGTTAATCGGCCTGAGCGTGGCGATGGCGGGAGGGCTTTCCGCGTTCTGCGTGCTGTGGGCGCTCCCGGGCATTCTGCTGACCGGCCAGGCCGCCGCTGCCGCGATCGCTCTGATGGCGATGATCGGCAATCTGGGCGGCTATGCGAGCCCATTTCTGATCGGCTGGCTGCGCGACCGCACCGGGCACCTCGAAAGTGGACTCTATGCGCTGGCCGCGGCGACGCTCGTCGGCGCGATTACGATGGCATGCGTGCCGCAACTGCGGCAGCGTCGGCGCGCGTCGGGGAACGCAAGGTTCGGCGATACGCCGGTTTGAGTTGACTCCGTGAGTCGACTCCGTGCTTCGGCTCGACCGTCTCGCAAGCGCGGATGCGCTCGCGAGGCATTCAGGTTTTAGCCGGCCGGCCGGTTTGCGCCTGTTGCAGATCGCTGCCCTTGTAACCGAGATTCCACGAGATGCGCAGGGCGGTGCGCACGAGTGGATCGACGATGGCCGCAGGCGGCGCTTTCGGAATGTACTGGATGCTGCCCACGAGTGCGAGCGCGCCGACCGCGCACGCCGTGCTGTCGAGGATCGGCGCCGCGACCGCGCTGATGCCAAGCGTTTCCACTTCGAAGGCGACGGCGTAGCCTCGCTCGCGTGTCTTGCGCACGATGGCGTCGAGTTCGGTCTGCGCCGTGACGGTGTGCGGCGTGAATGCCTTTAACTCCTGCTTCTTCAATTGCGCGCGCAGCTCCGCATGACCGAACGCGAGCGCGACATAGCCCTGCGCGTTGGCGTGCAGCGCGAGGCTCGTGCCGGGCCGCACACCGATCTCGAGCGCGGCTTTGCCGACCACCGTAGCGAGCACGGTCAGCTCGCGCGCACTGAGCCCGGAAAGCACGACCGACATTCCCAGCTCTTCGCGCAACTCGCGCATGGACGTTTCCGCCGCGCCCAGCAGGTCGATGCGCGAGGCCGCGGCCCGGCTCAGCAGATACGCCTTCATGCCCGGACGATAGCGCGACGTCGCCGGATTCTGCGCCAGATAGCCCAGTTCCAGCAGCGTCTGCAGATGGCGAAAGACCGTGGCCTTGGTCGTTTTCAACTGCACCGCCAGTTCGCTCACACCGATCTCGTCGGGGGCGCCGACGACGCCCTCCAGAATGTCGAACGTCATTTGCACCGACTTGACGCCGCTCTTGGTTTTTTCCTCGTCCATCTTTAGATCATCCCTTCGCGCCGCGCCTTTGCGCGTACGCCAATGCCTGTTTCGTGAAGGCCGCCGCCCAGCGTGAAACGGCGGCCATTTTGCCATGCACATATATCACATCGGCTCTGCCGGCGGGCAGAGCGATCAGCCTCCAAAGCGGGTTCGCGCTGCGTGATGCTGTCACGGAAGCAGAAACATTTTTGTGCCGCTATTAGAAACATGGTAACGTAAAGCGAAACGACGGGTGATCAACCCAATCCCTTATTTCCTGTCACGGAGACTCCAATGAGCACGTTGAACCAACTCGATATCGACCACCATCTGCATCCGCAGACAAATCTGCGTCAGCATGAAGAAGTAGGACCCCTGATCATTGAGTCAGGCGACGGCCCTTATGTCGTCGATACAGACGGCAACCGCTATTTCGAAGGCATGTCGGGACTCTGGTGCGCTTCGCTCGGCTTCAGCGAAAAGCGTCTGGCCGACGCCGCGCACCGGCAGATGTCGAAGCTGCCGTATCAGCAGACGTTCGCGCATCGCAGCAGCCGGCCCGTTATCGAGCTCGCCGCGCGCCTGCTCGAACGCGCACCCGTGCCGATGTCCAAGGTGATGTTCCAGAGTTCGGGCTCCGAGGCGATCGACACGGCGATCAAGCTCGTCTGGTATTACCAGGCAGCCTCGGGGCGGCCTGGCAAGCGCAAGATCATCGGCCGCCGGCGCGGCTATCACGGCACGACAGTCGCCGCCGCAAGCCTCACTGGCTTGCCGAACATGCAGACGGGGTGGGGCCTGCCCCTGCCGGACATGCTGCACGTGACCTGTCCGCATTTCTATCGGGAAGGCCGCGCAGGCGAAACCGAGCAGGCATTCAGCGCGCGGCTTGTTACCGAACTCGAACAACTGATCCTCGCGGAAGGCGCGCAGAACATCGGCGCGTTCTTTGCCGAGCCGGTCATGGGCACGGGCGGTGTGGTCGTGCCGCCGCAAGGCTACTTCGAGGGCGTCCAGGCCGTGCTGCGCAAGCACGACATTCTGTTTATTGTCGATGAGGTGATTTGCGGCTTCGGGCGCACCGGCCATTATTGGGGCTCACAGGCGTTCGGCCTCGTGCCCGACATGCTGGCGTGCGCGAAGGGCCTGTCGTCGGCGTATCAGCCGATTTCGGCGCTCATGCTCAGCGACACGCTTTATCAGGCCATTGCGAGCCAGACGAACGCGCTCGGCGGCTTCGGCCACGGCTTCACTTACGGCGGTCATCCGGTGGCGGCGGCGGTCGCACTCGAAACGCTCCATCTGTATGACGAATATCGGATTCTGGAGCGCGTCGCGGCCACGGGTGCGTTGCTGCAGGCCGGTCTGCACCAGTTGGCGGAGCATCCGCTGGTGGGAGAGGCACGCGGCATTGGCCTGATGGGCGCGCTCGAACTCGTTGCCGACAAGGACACGCGCGCGCCGTTCGATCCGCAATTGCAGGTGCCCAAGCGCGTGACGGACGCGTTGCAGCGGCGCGGCTTCCTGTTGCGGGCGCTTGGCGCCTCGGTGCTGTTCGCCCCGCCGCTGATCAGCACGCCGGCGCAGATCGGAACACTGCTGGCGGCGGTGCGGGAGTGTCTCGACGAAACAGTGCGCGGGCTCCACGATTGAGCGATGTGGCAAGAACCGATTGACACGGTGTTTTTGTCAACAGACGATGGATCACGTAGAGAAACGATGTAACGCCTATCGAAACGATGGGCGGATGACTCAGACGGTGACTTTGACGCCGTGCGCGCGTGCCACATCGTGCGTGAGCGCCCCCAACTACCCATGGTAATCGCATGAAACTTTTGAGCCGCGCCGGCTTTGAACGCGACCGGGACGATGCGCTGTACAACCGGATTGCGTCGAAGCTGCTTCCGTACCTCGTTCTGCTTCTCGTCGTGTCGTTCGTCGACCGGGTCAACGTCGGTTTCGCCAAACTGGAGATGGCGGGCGACATCGGCCTGAGTGACCTCGCGTATGGCACAGGCGCGGGCCTGTTCTTTCTCGGCTATTGCGCCTTTGAGATTCCCGCGAACCTCATTCTCCAGCGTGTGGGCGCGCGCCGCTGGCTCGGTGCAATCATGCTCGTATGGGGCGTGATTTCGGCAGGCATGGCGTTCGTCGCCAACACCCACCAGTTCTACGCGATGCGCGTGCTGCTCGGCATCGCCGAAGCGGGCTGCTATCCCGGTGTCATGCTCTATATGACGTACTGGTTCCCCGCGCGTTTGCGTTCACAGGTGTGCGCCATTTTTTTCCTCGGGTTGACCTTCGGCGGCATGCTGGGCGGTCCGCTCTCCGGTTGGATCCTGCAGACGGTGCCGCAATGGGGCGGCCTGCATGGCTGGCAGTGGCTCTTCATCATGGAGGCGTTGCCTGCAGTCGCGCTCGCGTTCTTCACGTTCGCGTGGCTGCCGAACGATCCGCTCGACGCGAGCTGGCTTAGTGCCGAAGAGCGGCGTTACGTGCACGCGTCGGCGCGCGGCGCAGACGGTGCGCAAACCGCTGCAGTACTGCCTGGCCGCGTGGTGGACGCGCTGTGCAGTCCTACGGTCTGGCTGATGGCGCTAGCAAACTTTGCGCTTCTCGGCGGGGCGTATGGCGTGAGCTTCTGGTTGCCGCAGATTATCCGTAGCGCGGGGATCGCGAATCTCCTGCATGTCGGCCTTCTATCCGCGCTGCCGTACGTGTTCTCGGGTGCCTGCATGGTGCTTGTGGCGCGGCATTCGGATCGTTCGCAGGAGCGCCGCTGGCATTCGATTCTTCCGATGCTGCTGTCGGTCGTCGGTTTCTGGCTGGCGGGTGCGACTTCGGGGCACCTTGCTTGGGGGCTGATCGGCCTGATCCTCGCGGTAGTTGGCGCGCAGACCTCGTCGGGCGTACTGTGGTCGGTGCCCGCGACGCTGTTCTCGGGCTCCGCGGCGGGCACAGCGCTGGCGATGGTGACGATGGGTGGAAACCTCGGCGGTTATGCGATTCCCTACATGATTGGTTACGCGCGCACCCTCGCCGGCGGTTTCGCGCCGGGCTTCTATGTCCTGTGCGCAGTGCAGGTTCTCGGCATCGCAGCGCTGCTGCTGGTCCCGTCGAACCGGTTCAGGATGAGCGACGTGTCGCGAGATACGCGCGCATTATCGTCAGACATGAATGCCGCATCGCCCCGCAACGTCGCATAAGGACAAACAGACAATGAAAGTCTTTTATTGCGAGAGCCAGCGCGAGCACGATCCCGGACCGGTTGTCGTGCACGGCCGCACGACCGCCTATACCGAGCAATCTGCGCGCGCCGACGTGCTGCTCGCGGCCGCGCTCGCCGCGGGCTGCGTGGCGCACGTTCCCGACGATTTCGGATTGAGTTCAGTAGAACCAGTGCACACGGCGCGCTATCTCGACTTCCTGCGCGATGGACTCGATACGTGGCGGCGCGCCACCGGCGTCGCGGGTCCGATGGTGCCAAGCTTTCATCCGTTCGGTGAGGCGAGTGTGTATCCGGATTCGATTGTCGGCCGTTGCGGGTTTCATGTCGCGGATACGACGTCACCCATCTCGGATGGCAGCTGGCGCGCAATCTTGCGCAGCGCACACGCGGCGCATCACGCGGCGCGCGCGGTGCTCGACGGCGATGCCGTGGCCTACGCGTTGTGCCGGCCGCCCGGGCATCACGCGGAGCGCGAGCGCGCCGGTGGATTCTGCTACGTGAATAACGTGGCGGTTGCCGTCGAGCAGTTGCGCACACGCTTTCGGCGCATCGCGATAGTGGATGTCGACGTGCATCACGGCAACGGACAACAGAGCATCTATTATGCCGACCCTGACGTGCTGACGATCTCGCTGCACGTTGATCCTGTCGTGGCGTATCCGTTTTTCAGCGGCGGGGAATCCGAGCGCGGCACTGGCGCGGCGCTTGGATGCAACCACAATTACCCGATGCCGAAAGGCACAACCGACGGTTTATACCTGGCGGCACTCGATGTGGCTTGCGCCGAGATCGCCGGGTTCGCACCTGAGGCGCTTGTTGTGGCACTCGGCCTCGATGCATCGAAGCACGACCCGTTTGCGTATTTCCAGATCACGGAGAGGGGTTTTTCCCGCATCGGTGCGCGCCTCGCGAAACTGCGCTTGCCTACCGTGCTCGTGCAGGAAGGGGGCTATCTTGCGCCTGATCTGGGCGAAAACCTGCGCGGCTTTCTTCGAGCCTGGTTCTAGCATCACGATCTGGCGCCATTCATGCCGAACAGTCCAGTGAATTAGTCTGATTAATATGTAATCCAAACCAAATGTATCGCAAGGAGTCGGAGATGAAGAAAATGACATGGTCGGCCGCGGCGGCATCCGTGCTGATGCTCGCCACCACGGCCGGCGCGGCGCTGGCAGGCGAGACGGTGACCTTTGCCGGGTACGGAGGCGCGTATCAGAAGGGCATCGTCGAGGCGCTCGCGCAACCTGCGGCGGCTCGGCTCGGATTGTCGCTAGCGCAAAACACCACACCGGGTCTCACTGCGGTGCGCGTGCAGGTGCAGTCCGGCAGTCCCGCGTGGGACATCGTGAATCTTGGTTCGGATGAGTGCGCGGCGGGCAGTACGCAAAATCTTTTCGAGCCGCTCGATTACCGGCAGATCAAGACCGACGGCATGGCGCCGAACGCCTGGGCGAAGGACTGGATTGCGAGCAACTACTACAGCGTCGTGCTCGCGTATCGCAAAGACAAGTATCCGGGTAATCCGCCTCGTACGTGGCAGGACTTCTGGAACGTCAGCAAGTTTCCGGGTCGCCGCGCGATGTCCGACGCACCGATCGAGTCGCTTGAAATCGCGCTGCTCGCCGACGGTGTCCAACCAGACAAGCTTTATCCGCTCGATATGGATCGCGCCACCCAGTCGATCCAGAAACTCAAGCCCGCCGTGAGTGTCTGGTGGTCAAGCGGCGCTCAATCGGCGCAACTGATCGAAAGCGGTGAAGTCGACATGGAGATGATCTGGGGTAGCCGCCTCACGCCCGTGTTGCACGACAACGCGCCGGTCGCGTATTCGAACACTGAGACCATTCTGGGCATGGGCTGTCTCGCGATTCCGAAGGGCGCGCGGCACGTGGCTGAGGCGCAGAAGATGATCGCGCTGATGATGTCGCCTGAGTACCAGGCGAACATCCCGCACGCGCTCGAAGGCTACGGCCCGGCCAACGCGCGCGCGTTCGACGTGAAGCAGTTCTCGCCACAGGAGTTGGCCGAACTCAACTCCAGTCCACAAAACCTCAAGAACGCGGTGAAGATCGACGGCCGCTGGTGGGGCACCGGCGACAACCAGAAAACAGCCACCGCGCGTTACAAGGCCGCGATTTCTCGTTGAGGCGACGATACAGGTGCAGACAATGAAGGCGACAGTTTCGATCAGGAACGTCAGCAAGTCGTATGGTGCGACGACGGTGCTCGACAACGTTTCACTCGACATCGGCGCGGGCGAATTCCTCACCCTGCTCGGTCCGTCCGGCAGCGGCAAGACGACTTTGCTGATGGTGCTGGCCGGATTTACGCGAGCGAGTTCTGGCTCGATCAGGGTGGCCGGCGTTGAGTTGCTGACGATGCCGCCACATCGGCGCGACGTCGGCATGGTATTTCAGAACTACGCGCTCTTTCCGCATATGAACGTAGCCGAGAACATTGGCTATCCGCTCAAGCTGAGAGGCGTCGACGGTGCGACGCGACGCCGGCGCGTCGAAGAAATGCTCGACGTGGTGCAACTCACGGGATTTGGCGGGCGCAGCATCACCGCGCTTTCGGGCGGCCAGCGGCAGCGTATCGCACTGGCACGCGCGTTGATCTTCGAGCCTCGCATCCTGTTGCTCGACGAACCGCTTTCGGCACTCGACAAACAGTTGCGCGATCGCATGCAGATCGAGATCCGGCGGCTGCACGAACGCTTCGGCACCACGACGATCAATGTCACGCACGACCAGCAGGAAGCGCTGACGATGTCCGATCGCATCGCCGTCGTCAACGGCGGCGCGCTCGCGCAGGTCGGCACGCCTGAGGAGATCTACCGGCAGCCGCGCAATCGCTTCGTCGCGCAGTTTATGGGCGAGACCTGCATGGTGCCGCTACGCCGCGATGCACGCGCGGCCTGGTTCGGCGACACGTGCATTGCTGCAGCACCTGCGTGGACGAGCGAGGCGGATGGCCTGTGGATGGCGCTGCGCCCGGAATCGCTGAGCATCGTCGAGAAGGCCGACGCCGATAACCTGTGCTTCGACGCTGTGGTAAAGGATCAGGTCTACCGCGGCGACGCGCAGATCGTCTATGCAGACCTCGCCGAAGGCCACGAAGTGAAGGTCCTGATGCCGCCCGGTGTTTCGCTTGCCGAGCGGCGGCGGTTCGCACCGGGCGATCGTGTCAAGGTCGGCCTGCCGCGCGAAGCACTCGTATTGGTCGGGGAGGGCGCGTGAATCTCACCTCGAACGAAACCGCCATCGTCGGCCGACGCCAGCGCGAAAACGAAGTTGCGCTGCGACGCCTCGAAATCGCCGGACGTCTGCGGATGGTTTTGCTGGGCATGCCGGGGCTCGCCATCGTCGGCTTGCTGCTGGTGATTCCTTTCGCCTGGCTTGTCGAAAAGTCGCTGCAGAGCGATACCGGACAATGGTCGCTGGCCAACTATATGGCCCTCCTTGATCCGGTGTCCCTGCACTCGATCGTGACGACGCTCGAGGTCTCGCTCGCGGTCACGCTCGGCGCGGCGCTGATCGGCTATCCGGTCGCTTATCTGATTTCGCAGTTGCCGCGCCGTATCGCAGGCGTGCTGCTCGTGGCCGTGGTGCTGCCGTACTGGACCTCGACGCTCGTGCGCACTTACTCGTGGCTTGTGCTTCTGCAGCGCAACGGTGTGGTGAACGACCTGCTGGTCGGCAACGGTCTGATCGCATCGCCCCTCCATCTGGTGAACAATTTCGCGGGCGTTGTGATCGGCATGGTTCATGTTATGACGCCCGTGTTGATCATGCCGCTCTATAGCGTGATGCGTGCGATCGACCCGAGCCTCGTAAGAGCTGCCGCGAACTGCGGTGCGTCGCCGCGCGCCGCATTCTGGCAGGTATTCTTTCCGCAGACGCTTACGGGGCTCGCGGCGGGCATCGTCATGGTGTTCGTGATCTCGCTCGGCTATTACGTGACACCGGCCCTGCTTGGTGGTGGCAACGTCAATGTAATGGCGATGCAGATCCAGACCACGCTCGCCACCGAGGGTGACTGGGGGCTCGTGAGTGCGTTCGGCGTAGTACTCGTGCTGATCGCGCTGTTTGCGTCGTGGCTGGTGCAACGCATCTGTCGCGCGGTCACGCCACGGGAGGGCCATTGAGATGCAAATGATTGCCACTGATACGCAGATCACGCACGCGCAGCGAGCATGGCTCTATTTCTTGGGCGCATTGGTGCTGGCGTTTCTGGTCGTGCCATGCCTGCTCGTCATTCCGATGTCATTTTCAGCAGAGAGCTTCCTGCACTTTCCGCCGCACCACTTGAGTCTGCGCTGGTATCGCAGTTTTTTCGCCTCGGATGACTGGCTGCGTGGTGCATGGGTCTCGCTGGAAGTGGCGCTCGCCACTGTGGTGTTCGCCACGGTGCTCGGCACCGCGGGTGCGTACGCGATACGTCACCTCGGCGGCAAATTCGGCGGTGCCGTGCGCGCGGTTTTCATGCTGCCGATGATCGCGCCCGTCATTCTGATCGCAGTTGGCGTGTTTTTCGTCTATGCGCGGCTCGGCCTGAACAACTCGCTTACCGGGCTCGTGCTTGCCCATACGCTGCTCGCGTTGCCGTATGTGGTGATCACGGTGAGCGCCGGGCTCGAAACCTGCGATCTCACCCACGAGATGGTGGCACGCAGTCTGGGCGCGGGGCGCATGCGCGCGTTCTTTGAGATCACGCTGCCGCAAATCGCACCGTCGATCTATTCGTCGCTGTTGTTCTCGTTCATGACGTCTTTCGACGAAACGGTGATTGTGCTGTTCATCTCGGGCGGCGACACGTCGACGTTGACGCGTCTGATGTTCGAGAATATCCGCGATCAGCAGGACCCGACGATCGCTGCGATCTCCACGCTGCTCATTCTGATTTCGACGGCGGCGCTCGTCGGCGCGCAGTGGCTGTCGAGGAAAAAAATTAATACCTGACGTCCCTGGCCGGCCGCGAGAGACGGTCGGTCATTTTTTTATTCCGCTGTATTCCAACCACTCGCTTACTACTTATTTTCATCATGAAACTTAGGACTACATTTTTGTTACTTGCAGCCTGTTACGCGAGCGTCGCCCATGCGCAATCGAGTCTCACGCTGTACGGAATCGTTGACGAGTTCGTGCAGTACGTCAACACGGGCAACGGCTACACGGCGGCGATGGGGTCGAGCGGTCAATGGGCGAGCCGTTTCGGGTTGCGCGGCAAGGAGGATCTTGGTGACGGATATACAGTCAACTTCGTGCTCGAAAATGGTTTCCTGCCAACCACTGGCGCATTCGCGACTGCGGGCAGCCTGTTCAACCGCCAGGCGTGGATCGGTTTGTCCAGTGACTGGGGGCAGGTGCGCGTGGGCCGGCAGAATTCGCCACTTTTCATCGACGAAGGCCGGATGGACGCATTCGGCGCGGTCACGCAGGCCTCGGGACTCGACAACATCACGACCTACGGCATCCGCACGAGCAACACGATTTCGTATCTCACGCCGTCGTTTCATGGGCTGAAGGGCAGCGTCTATGTCGGTCTCGGCAATGCAGGCGGTTTGCGCGGCACGGGTGCGAGCTATCAGTTCGACGTCACCTACGATCAAGGACCGTTTTCCGCATTCGTGGCCGGGCAGGCACTGCGCAACACGGATGGCGCACCGACCGATCGCACGATTCTCTCGGGTATTTCATACGCTATCGGCAAGTTCACGATCTATGGCGCGTACACATGGGCGAAGTGGGACGAACTGGCGCTGGATGCGAACACCTACGGCGTGTCGGTCGGGTACACGATCAATCCGTTCAACTATGTTGCGCTCGGATGGGCACAGTTGACGGATCGGACGTCTGCGGGCAACGGCGCGCGCCAGTTCAGCGTGATGTACAACCACGATGTCTCGAAGCGCACCAGTCTCTACGCTGCCGCGTCGTTTCTGCAGAATCGCGGGCAGGCCAGCTATACGCTGGCCGGCGCTGCGAATGCCGGGCTCGCGCTGGCCTATCCCGGTGCGGAGGCGCGCGGCGTCCAGATCGGTCTCGTACATCGCTTCTGATCGGTGTATCCGTAGCGCCCGCGCGGAAGTCCAGGGTTTGCGGATGGAGGTGGGGTGATGAATCGCCACCCTTATTGAGCATGTATTATTGACACATGCTTAAGACGATCACTCCATTCTCTGCTGGTCCGCGCGGCTTGCCCCGTGAGGAATTGCGTAGCCACCTCGTTTCCCGCATCGACATTTTTACGCTCCGGCTGTTTCTTGCGGTGGTCGAAGAGAGCAGTATTGCGCGCGCGGCGGATCGGGAGCACGTAGCGCCGTCGGCTGTCAGCAAGCGCCTGGCGGACCTCGAGCAGATGATGCACGTCGCGCTGCTCGAACGCCATCGACGCGGTGTTTCGTTGACGCCGGCAGGGCAGGCATTGCTTCGTCATTCGCGTCGCATTCTTCGCGATCTTGAGGAGCTCGAGGCCGAGATAGGAGAGTTCACCTCGGATTCACAAGGCGCGCGTGGACATGTGCGCGCGCGTGCGAACGAGTCCGCGCTGTTCGGTTTTTTCCCGGATGCGCTCAGTCGTTTCATGGGGGAGTACCCGAACATCACCGTCGATCTGCGGCCGGATACCAGTACGGGCGCTGTGCAGGCGGTCCGTGATGGCGCCGCAGACTTCGGCATTTTCTGGGGCGATCAGCCTGTCGACGGCATGACGGTGATTCCGTGCTACGTTGACCGATTGGTCGTCGTGGTGCCGCAAGGGCACCCGCTGGCAGGGCGTCGCAACGTCAGCTTCGTGCAGCTGCTCGAATTCCCGATGATCCTGCAGGAGCCGATGAGTTCGATTCAAAACCTGACCGACCGCCTCGCGAGCGAGGCGGGACAAACGTTGAAATCACGCATCCGGGTGGCCGGCTTCGACGCGGTGTGCCACATGGCGCAGGCTGGGCTGGGAATCGGCATCGTGCCGGATTACTTCGTCAGCGCTCGCGCTTCGGCAATGCATATAGCAGAGGTACCGCTCGACGAAGCATGGGCCAGTCGTCTGCACAAATTGTGCGTGCGCAATAGGGACGAAATGCCCGCGGCGACGGGCCTGCTGGTCGAGTATCTCAGTCTCTGAGCGATCATTCCGGCCCGCTCATGTCGCATTACGTCGCATTAAGCCGCCTGAAGCTGCCATCGTTGTTCGCGTTGGCAGCGTTCCCAAATACGTCTTCTGCTGATTTTTGACCTTCCTAGACTTCACTCCATCGATCAACCGGTGGAGCATGCGTGTCTCAGGCAATCGCGAGTCGGGCCTCTCTTTTCGACAAGCTGTGGAAGCAGCATGTCGTCTACGAGCGTGACGACGGTCATACCCTTCTTTATATCGACCGGCACTATGTCGGCGACGATCTCCCGCGCGACACATTCGACGTGCTTGCCCGCAAAGGGCTGCGCGTACGCCAACCCGGCGCGACATTCGCGATGGCCGATCACTATGCGTCGACGCATGGCCGGTCGATCGCGGATGTCGTCGACGCCGATCGCCGCGAGCTCGTTCAGAAACTGCTGGACTTCACGCGCGAGCAGCGTGTCTCGATGTTTCCGCTCGACGATCCGCGGCACGGCATCGTGCATGTCACCGGGCCCGAGCAGGGGCTGACGTTGCCCGGCATGACGGTCGTATGCGGCGACAGCCATACGTCGACCCATGGTGCCTTTGGCGCGTTTGGCTTCGGTATCGGCTCATCCGAGGTGAGTCACGTTCTGGCGACACAAACGCTCTGGCAAAAACGTCCGGCCACCCTGGATCTCCACATTAGCGGAGCGCTTGCGGCCGGCATCACGGCGAAGGACCTCGTGCTCGCTCTGATCGCGCATCTCGGCGCGGCGGGCGCCACGGGGCATGTGATCGAGTATCGCGGCGCAGCGGTCGAGGCGTTGAGCATGGAAGCGCGCATGACGCTCTGCAATATGTCGATCGAAGCGGGCGCGCGCGGCGGAATGATCGCACCCGACGACACAACCTTCGCCTATCTGCGCGATCGACCTCATGCACCGACCGGCACCGCCTGGGAGGAAGCGCTCGCGCGTTGGCGCTCGCTTGGCAGCGACATCGGCGCGAAATTCGATCGGGCTGTGACCTTCGATGCCGGCACGGTCGTGCCGATGGTCACATGGGGCACCAGCCCCGCCGATGCCGCCGGAGTCGATGGCCGCGCCGGCGATCCCGCCGGGACCGACGACATGGTTGCGCGCCGGCGGATCGAGCAGGCGCTCGACTACATGGGTTTGCGCGCAGGGCAGCGCATAGCCGGTGTTCCCGTCGACCGCGTGTTCATCGGCTCGTGCACCAACGGACGCCTCGAAGATCTGCGGCTGGCGGCGTCCGTCCTCAAGCACGCCCGAGTGCGGGTGCCGACGCTAATCGTGCCGGGCTCGCGTGGCGTGCGAAACGCCGCGCAGGCCGAAGGCCTCGACCGGATTTTTATCGAAGCGGGCGCGGAGTGGCGCGAACCTGGCTGCTCGATGTGTCTGGCAATCAATGGCGACGAAGGGCGTCCAGGCGAACGCATCGCGTCGACCACCAACCGCAATTTCGTCGGCCGCCAGGGGCGAGGGGTTCGCACCCATTTGATGAATCCGGGCATGGCCGCCGCCGCCGCTGTCACAGGCAGCCTGATCGACTACCGGGAGGTCTTGCGCGATGCAGGCGTTCACGCGAATTGAAGGGATCGCGGCGCCCCTGTGCGCCGCCGACATCGACACGGACCAGATCGTGCCAGCCCGTTTCATGCATAAACCGCGCGAGAACTATGGCCGCTATTGCTTCCATGACCTGCGCAACGACGTGAGCTTCGTGCTGAACCAGACCGCCTTTCGTGACGCGCAGATCATCATCGCGGGGCCAAATTTCGGCTGCGGTTCGTCGCGCGAGCAGGCGGTTCACACGCTCGCCGACTACGGCATCCGCGCGCTCATCGGCACCAGCTTCGGCGACATCTTCTATTCCAACTGCCTGAAAAACGGCGTGTTGCCGGTTCGTGTGAGCGCGAAGTGGATCGCCCGGCTGTTCGATGCTATCGACGCCTCGCCGGGCGCGCGCGTGACTGTGGACTTGAACAGGCAGGAAGTGAGTGCATCCGGGCTTGAACCGGAACCGTTCGAGATTGACGCGTTCTCGAAGCAGGCCTTGCTGGCAGGCGAGGATGAAACCGACGTGACGTTGCGGCTTGGCGCCTATATCGATGCCTGGGAAATCGGGCATGGCATCGTGCCGCCATGCGAGGACGATCGTCGCGAGAATAGTTCGACTACGAGGAAATCATGAAGATTGCGGTATTGCCCGGAGACGGGATTGGCCCTGAAGTCATCGATCAGGCGATGAAGGTGCTCGACGTGTTGCGCCGCGAAGGCATGCCGCTGGAATGCGAGCGCGCGCTGATCGGTGGGTGCGCATTCGACGCGACCGGGCACCCATTGCCCGACGCGACACTCGCACTGGCGCGAAGCGCGGATGCAATACTGTTCGGCGCTGAAGGCGGTTTTCAGTATGAGTCGCTGCCGCGCGGCCTGCGCCCCGGTGACGCGTTGTTGACGCTGCGTCGCGAGCTCGATCTGTTCGCGAACTTCCGGCCTGTCGTCGCGTTTCCCGAACTCGGAGGTGCATCGCCACTGAAGGCGGCGCATGTCGACGGACTCGATCTGATGATCCTGCGCGAGCTGACCGGCGATCTGTACTTCGGCGAGCCGCGCGGCATTGTCGTGGAGGCGGGCGTACGTGTCGGCATCAATACGATGCGTTACGACGAAAATGAAATCCGCCGCATTGCGAAAGTTGGATTCGAGACCGCACGCAAACGCCGTCGCCGTCTGTGTTCCGTGGATAAGGCGAACGTACTCGAGTCGATGGAGTTGTGGCGCGAAGTCGTCGACGAAGTGGCGCGCGATTATCCGGACGTCGAACTCGAGCATCTCTACGTCGATTCCGCCGCGATGTCGTTGCTGCGTGCACCGAAGCAGTTCGACGTCATCGTCACCGGCAATCTGTTCGGCGACATCCTGTCCGATGAGGCATCGATGCTGGTCGGCTCGATCGGGATGCTTCCTTCGGCTTCCCTCGGAGCGGAGAGGCGCGGGCTGTACGAACCGGTTCACGGTTGCGCGCCGGACATCGCGGGTCGGGATATCGCCAATCCGCTGGCGTCGATTCTCTCGGCGGCCATGATGCTGCGCATGAGTTTCGACGAGCACGCTGCCGCCGACCGTATCGAACGCGCGGTGCGCCGCGTACTCGCGTCCGGCTACCGGACCGCGGACATCGTCGAGCCGGGTACGCGCCGCGTCGGCACGTCACAGATGGGTGACCTCGTTGTGGCCGCGCTGTCGTGATCGCGGCCGCCGGTCATCTCCTCATGTCCTGTTGAACGGAGTCATGTCATGAACGATTCCCGCCGAACGCTGGTCCGCTTTCGCAACGTAGGAAAAACTTACGACGGCGTCACGCCCGTGGTCGACCGTCTCGACCTCGATATCTACGAAGGCGAGTTTCTATCCTTGCTGGGGCCCTCCGGCTCGGGCAAGACGACTTGCCTGATGATGCTCGCCGGCTTCGAATCGCCGACGTCGGGCGAAATCTGGTTAGGGGAAACGCTGCTCAACACCACGCCGCCGCACAAACGGAACATCGGCATGGTGTTTCAGAACTATGCGTTGTTCCCGCATATGACGGTCGCGCAAAACGTCGGCTATGCGCTAACAGTGCGCCGCACGCCGGCTGCTGAAAAAGCCGCGGCCGTTGCGGCCGCGCTCGACATGGTGCGAATGGGCGAATTCGCCGGCCGTCTGCCGCGGCAACTATCGGGTGGGCAACAGCAGCGCGTGGCGCTGGCTCGGGCCCTGGTCTTCAATCCAAAGCTCGTGCTGATGGACGAGCCGCTCGGTGCGCTCGACAAGCGGCTGCGGGAGCATATGCAGATCGAGCTGAAGGAGCTGCATCGCGAACTGGGTGTGACCTTTGTGTACGTCACCCACGATCAGAGCGAGGCGTTGACGATGTCGGATCGGGTCGCCGTATTCGATGCCGGGCGAATTCAACAGATCGATCGCGTCGATGCGCTGTACGAGACGCCGTCGAACAACAATGTCGCGGGCTTTGTCGGCGACAGCAATACGTTTATCGGCGAATTGCTGTCGATCGATGGCCAGCAATGCGAGATCGCACTAAGTAACGGACAGCGGCTACGCGGGCTCGCGGTCGGCGAGTTGCGCATCGGCGCCGAGGTGCGCGGCTGCGCGCGTCCGGAACGGCTGGCCTTGCTGGACCCGCTGCAGACGCCGGCCCCGGGCGGTGCGCTGAATGTGCTCCGGGCGCAGTCCGAAGGGGCGCTGTATTTCGGCGATCACATGCGAGTGCGTTTCTCGCTGCCGGGACAGGAAACGGGTTTCGTGAAGGTGCCGCTGGATAACACGATGCTTCAGCGGTGTCGTGCCGGGGACACAGTCTGTCTGGCCATTTCCGCAACTCATGTGCGCGTGTTCGCGCACGAACCATCCACATCTCACGGGGTCCATCATGCGCATTAAGTATCTGGTTTTTGCCGCTGCCGCGCTTGCCTGCAGCCAGGTTGCCTTCGCGCGACCGCTGTCTGTCATCAACTATGGCGGCACGCTGGCCGACGCACAGCAAAGCGCGTTCATCGAACCGTTCAGGAAGGCGACCGGTCTCGATGTCGTCGCGACATCCTATTCGGGTGAGCAGGCGAAAGTGAAGGCGATGGTCGACGCGCATCAGGTGACCTGGGACGTCGTCGAGGTCGAATCGACGGATGTCGGCCGCGGCTGCGATTCCGGCATGTACGAACGGATCGACTGGCATGCGGTCCCGGATCAGCCCATGCTCGCTCCTGAAGCGCGGACTGAATGCGGCGTTGGACTGTTCGCCTGGGCCAATGCATTTGCCTACAACACGAAACTGACGAAGAACGCGCCGCAAAGCTGGGCGGACTTCTGGGACACGGCAAAATATCCAGGCAAGCGCGGCATGCGCAAATCGGCACGTGGCAATCTGGAGTTCGCGTTGATGGCCGACGGTGTCAAGCCCGCCGACGTCTACAAGGTTCTCGCCACGCCGGCTGGCGTGGATCGCGCGTTCAGGAAGCTCGATGCCTTGCGGCCGCAGATCCAGTGGTGGGACGCCGGCGCCCAGCCCGCGCAGTTCCTTGTAGCTGGCGACGTCGTGATGTCGACGGTGTTCACGGGCCGCATCATCACGGCGCAGAAAGCAGGGCAACCGCTCGACATCGTCTGGGATGGCGCGATAGCCGACTATGACTACTGGGTGATTCCCAAAGGTTCGGAGAACAAGGCGGATGCCATGAAGTTCATCAACTACTCGATCGGCGCGCAGCAGCAGGCGGACTATCTGGCGCGACAGCCAGGCGGCCCGGCCAACACCGCAGCGCTCGCAAAGATGACGCCCGAACAACTGAAGAATCTGCCGAACACACCCGAGCATCGGAAGGTTGGGCTTCCGAATAGTCGTGAATTCTGGGACGAGCACGGTGACGATCTCGATCAGCGATTCACCGCGTGGGCAACGCATTAGACGGCACGGGCAGATGGCGACCACATCTCGAACCGGAGCGCCGCTTGAAGGCGGCACGACAGCCAGCCGTGCGATGCCTGACGCACTGCGTGACAGCGGCCGGCGGGTTCGCCGGGGGCATGTCCGCGGCGACGTGCGCGGCGCCCTGTGGCTGATTGCGCCGCTGGCGATTTTCATGCTGGTGTTCTTCGTGATGCCGATCGCCAGCCTGCTCAGCCGCAGTGCATGGGATCCCGTCGTCCTGCATGCGTTCCCCGCCACGGCGGAAGCGCTAAAGGGCTGGGCCGGCGACTCGGTGCCAGCGCCCGCGACGTTCGCAGCGCTCGCGCACGACATTGAAAATGCCGACGCTGCCGGGACGCTAGGCGATGCGGCGACGCGGCTGAATCAGGATGCACCGGGCATGCGGGCTCTTCTGATGCGTACGCGCAGGCAACTGGCCCACGCAAACGCCGCGGACACGCCGCCGAAACTGGCGACTGTCGATAGCCGCTGGGGGGAGGTGGCGACCTGGAAAACGTTGTCGCGCTCGCTCAGCCCGCTGACCGCGAGCTATCTGTTGCGCGCGGTGGACCATGCCGAAACATCCGACGGCCATGTCGTCGCGCTTTCGTCGGAAGAGGGCGTGTACGTCGGCGTTCTGGGACGGACGCTCTGGATGAGCGCTGTCGTCACGTTACTGGTCACGCTGCTCGGCTTTCCGCTCAGCTACTGGCTTACCGGTCTGCCCGAGCGACACCAGCAGCGCGCGATGATGGCGATCCTGATCCCGTTCTGGACTTCAATCCTGGTACGTATCGCTGCATGGATGGTGGTATTGCCGAGAGAGGGGCTCGTGAACGAGGTACTGATGTCGGCTCACCTGATCGATTCGCCGGTCGCGCTGCTATACAACCGCACCGGCGTCTATATCTCGATGGTGCACATCCTGATCCCGTTCATGGTGTTGCCCGTGTTTGCCGTGATGCGCGGTATTCCGCGCAGCTACCAGATGGCGGCGATCTCGCTAGGTAGTCATCCGTTCGGCGCGTTCTGGAGGGTCTACGTGCCGCAGACGCTGCCCGGTGTCGCGGCGGGAGCGATGCTGGTATTCGTTAGCGCGCTCGGCTACTACATCGCGCCTGCGTTGCTCGGGGGCGCTGGCGACCAGATGCTCAGTTACTACATTGCGTACTTCACGAACACGGCGATCAACTGGGGATTCGCGGCGGCCCTCAGTGCTTTGCTGCTGGTTGCGACGGGCATGCTGTTCGTCGTGTACCGGATGCTGGTCGCGGTCCTGCCTGCACACAAGGGAGCGTGAGATGCGGCTTGTTCCTGTTTTCGAATCGCATGCCGGCTGGCCGGAGAAATGTTGGTACGTGGCGCAACGCGTGTTGTGCTACGGCCTGCTGATCTATCTGGTTCTGCCGATCGTCGCGCTGGTGCCTTTGTCATTCAATGCGAATGCGTTTCTCGTCTATCCGATTTCGCATCTTTCGTTGCACTGGTACCACGTGCTGCTGACGTCGGACACGTGGTGGCGCGCGATTCGCAACAGCTTCATCATCGCGCCTTTCGCGACCGTCATCGCGACGGTGCTCGGCACGCTGTGCGCGTTGGGACTGGACCGCGCGGAGTTTCCCGGAAAGCGGATCCTGACCGCCGTGATTCTGTTGCCGCTGGTCGCGCCGCTCGTGGTAGTGGCCGTTGCAATGTATCTGTTCTACATGAAGCTGGATCTTGCGGGTACCTATACGGGGCTTGTGATTGCGCATTCGCTGCTGGGGGCGCCGTTTGTGGTGACGACGGTGAGTGCGACGCTCAGGGGTTTCAATCACACGCTGGTGAAAGCTAGCCGCAGCCTCGGCGCGGGCCCGCTGGAAACCTTTTGTCGCGTGACGTTGCCGCTGATTCTCCCAGGCGTCGTGTCGGGGGCGTTGTTCGCGTTTGCTACGTCATTCGATGAAGTCGTGATTACGCTGTTTCTCGCCGGACCGTCGCAGGTGACGATTCCGCGCCAGATGTTCAGCGGCATTCGCGACAGCATCACGCCAACCATCGTGGCCCTCGCGACGATTCTCGTCGTGTTCTCGACACTGATGCTGATTGCGGTCGAGCAGGTTCGTCGCCGGGTTGCGGCGCGCAGCTAGGCACGCGGAAATTCAAACCTCGCCGGAGCGCCGGACCGCCGGACCACCCGGTCCGTTTTTTGAAGGATACCGATTCATGCTTCAACCGACCGCCGCTGAACTGGCGGCCTTGCTGCCATTCGAGCGCCTCGTACCTGCTCTCGCGCAAGCGTTTGAGGCCGGTGCGCAGGTTCCATTGCGGCATAGCCACACCATCCAGACGGGCGATGACACCGGCACGTCGTTGCTGATGCCCGCGTGGGACGCTGAGGGTTTTTACGGTGTGAAGATCGTCAACATTTTCCCGGGAAACCGGAACAAAGGCTTGAAGGGGCTGCATTCGACGTACCTGCTTTACGACGGCCGCACGGGTGTGCCGCTGGCGATGCTCGACGGCGACGTGATCACGTCGCGTCGTACCGCGGCGGCTGCCGCTTTAGGCGTATCGCTGCTGGCCAAAGCATCCGCCAGGAGCCTTCTGGTATGTGGCGCGGGACAGGTCGGCAGCCTGGTGGGACCGGCGATCGCGAGCGTGCGTGCGCTGGACCGGATTGCGGTATGGAACGTCAACGCCGATGCGGCACGCCGCTGTGCGGCGCGCTGGCGGGATGAGGGATTGCCAGCTGAAGCGGTGACGGATCTGGAATCGGCCGTGCGCAATGCGGACATTGTCAGTTGTGCCACGCTTGCCACAGAACCGTTAATCCACGCCGAGTGGCTCGAGGAGGGCAGTCATCTCGATCTGATCGGCAGCTTCACGCCACAGATGGTGGAAGCCGCGGCCGGGTGTTTCCAGCAAGGCGACGTTTGGGTGGACACGCAGGAGGCTCTCCTGAAAGCTGGAGATTTGCTGAAAGCAATTTCTGCGGGGGTGTGGAGTGCGGATGCTGTGAAGGGGAATCTCACGGAGCTGTGCAGGAACGTATGTCAACGACGGACAAACGATAGGCAACGAACGGTTTTCAAGGCGGTTGGTTCGGCGCTGGAGGATTTGGCGGCGGCGCGTCTTGCGTATCGGTTTCTTGCGGGACAGCGGGCTACATGACCGTAAAAAGGTGCGTAGTAGACGGTACGCAAGTGCGAAGTCAGTTTTCTCCAAAGGCGTATGAGCGACCACCGTCATCGCACCGATCCCTGACTGCTGACCAGCAGCCGTTGGCCGATGGTCCGGTCGTCTGCGGTTGCATCAAGCATGACCCGCGCCACATCGGCACGGGAGACTCTGGGCAGGCCTGAGACTTTCTGTACTTGCGTCATCGGCCGCACTTCGACAGCATCCGAGGGCGTCCCGTCAGTCAGGATCACTGGGTAGATGCCGGTCCATTCCAGTCCAGAGTCAGGTAGCAATCGTTCCGAGAGATCCTTATCTTGGAACACGGGGGCCGCGACCAGTCGGTAGGCAATGCGTGCGATGAGCGAGGCTGTGTGCGCGGTATCGCCCACGCCATAGGCGGACAACAGCACCAGTCGCAGAACACGGGCTCCCTGCATCGCCCGGATGATGAGCGGCAGGCTTTTCTGCATCAGATCCACGTTTTTCTTCTCGTGGGTGCCCAGGCAGCACAGCACCGCTTGGGCACCGCTCATGGCGGCTCGCATGGCGCGCGTATCGCCTAGCTGTCCTGCGACGATCTGCACACCCGGCCTGACTTGAATGCCCGCGGGATTGCGCACATAGCAGACAACGTCATGGCCTCGCTTCAAGGCTTCTTCAGTGACCAGACGGCCAGTTCCGCCGGTGGCTCCCAGTACGACGATTCTCACGGACGCTCCTTTCGTTTCTTCAGTAATGACAACCTGTTTGGTTTGATCTGCCCGGCATCCGTGCAGGTGGACGCCTCGAGCGTCCGTATGCACAGATTGACCACCGATTCGCGGTCGATGCCGGGCTCATCAGCTATTTCCCTGGACAGGGTTGTCACGAAATCCAGCCAGCCATTGATGGCGCCTCGAATCAGCGGGTCGTCGGCCAGCGCCAGGAGTTTCACGACTCTTTGCGTTAGAACGGCGTGATTGGCCCTGGTCACTTCACCGACCAGTACCGGCTGTACGTCCGCCTGCAACTGGAGGTTGATGGCCCGATCTCGCGACTGCGAAAAATGTTCCAGGTAGGCGCGCACGGCCGCGCGGATGTTGTCCAGTGGCGACAGATGCAAATCGAAGTCCGTAGCCGCCAGAAGCGCATCCGATTCGCTCTGAAGAACGGCTTCGAACAGGGCGGCTTTCGTGGGGAAATAGTGATAGACCAGAGCGCGCGTCACGCCGGCTTCAGCAGCGATGCTGGCCATCGAGGCGCTGTCGTAGCCGTTGTGGGCAAAGTGTGATGCGGCGATCCGAATGATCTGCGCCTGGCGATCATCGGGCTCCATACGGGTGGGTTTTGCGCTCTTTGACATATGTAAAATAATATGCAAACATTGGTTATTATGCAACTGTCAAATAACCGTATCGGATTTTGCTTGGCAAGCCGGTGATGTGAGCCGAGGTGGTCATTGAGCGGTGCAGCCCACGCATCCGGACCGTCAGGTTGTCGTTCCCTCTCTGAGTACAAAAGGAGTCATTCGCATGTTGAAAACCGCATTGTTCGTTCGCCTCGAAGCTAAGCCTGGCAAGGAAATGGACGTTGAAGAGTTCCTGAAGGCCGGCCTGCCTGTCGTTCAGGAGGAGCCTGCCACTATTGCCTGGTTCGGCATTCGCCTTGGGCCAAGCACGTTTGGCATCTTCGACGCTTTTCCCGATGAGGCTGGACGCGAAGCTCACCTGACCGGCAAGGTGGCTGCGGCCCTGATGGCCAAAGCAGGCGAATTGTTCTCCGAGCCGCCGAGCATCGAAAAGGTCGACGTGCTCGCGAGCAAGCTGCCTGCCTGAATTGCCTGCGATGCTGCGGGCGATCGGAGCGGATGTCGTCATTTGGTGACGTCGTGCAGAGTCACGTGGTGAGGTCTGAGATTCGGAGGGGCGGCAGACATAGGGCGGGGGGCGTCGAGCATGGATCAGATGACGTCGAACGTGAAGCGGAACGCCGACAGCGCCGAGCAGGCGGCCCAGTTCGCACGCCATGCCGCCGATGTCGCGACGCGCGGCAGCCGCGTCGTCGGCGAAGTGGTTCGCACGATGGGCGCCATCACGGATAGTTCGCGGCAGATTGGCGACATCATTGGCATGATCGACGGCATCGCGTTCCAGACGAACATCCTGGCGTTCAATGCTGCGGTCGAAGCTGCTCGCGCAGGCGAGCAGGGCCGCGGCTTCGCGGTCGTCGCGGCCGAAGTACGAAGCCTCGCGCAGCGCTCAGCGACTGCTGCGAAGGAAATCAAGGAGCTGATCGAAACGTCGACTGCAAGTGTCGAAGATGGCGCCTCGCTCGTTGCGAATGCCGGCTCGACGATGACGGAGATCGTTGCTTCGGTAGGCCGTGTAAGCGAAATTCTCGAGGAGATCAGCCAAGCGTCCCGTGATCAGAGCGCAGACATCGCACAGGTGAATCGCGCCGTCGGTGAAATGGACCTGGTCACGCAGCAGAATGCTGCCCTTGTTGAACAGGCCGCTGCTGCCGCGCACTCGTTGAAAGACCAAGTCGGTGAACTGCTTGAGGCCATTTCGAGATTCTCGCTGCCGGCCTGAATTCCCATCTCCAATCGCGGCACGAATGGTGCCGTGCTCATTGCAAGAATAGAGCATGCTTACTGTCCATCATCTCGAGAATTCACGCTCCCAGCGTGTGCTGTGGTTGCTCGAAGAGCTCGGTCTGCCTTATAACGTGCAGCGTTACGATCGCGACAAGCAGACGATGCAGGCGCCATCGGAGTTGCTGAAAGTGCACCCGCTACGCAAGAGTCCGATCATCACAGATGGCGACGCTACGGTGGCCGAGACCGGTGCTATCGTTGAATACCTGGTCGATCAGGCCGGTGGTCGTCTGCGCCCGATTGCCGGCTCCCCCGAACTGCTGCGCTACCGCTACTGGCTGCACTTTGCCGAGGGTACGGCGATGCCACCACTGGTGATGAAGATGGTGTTCGATCGCGTCGTCTCGTCACCCATGCCCTTTTTTGTCAGGCCAGTGGCGCGCGGCATCGCCAGTAAGGTGATGGCCGCCATGGTTGCACCCAACCTGTCGCGTCAGCTCGACTTCATGGAAGCCGAGCTGAAAGGCCGCGACTGGCTCGCCGGAAACGAGTTCAGCGCCGCCGACGTGATGATGAGCTTCCCGCTCGAGCTTTCCGCGCTGGGCGGCGGGCTCGACGCCTCGCGGCCGCGGCTGCAGGACTTACTGCAGCGCATCCATGCCCGGCCAGCCTACCGCAGGGCGCTGAAGCGTGGCGGGCCCTATGCCTTAGTACAACAGTCGTAGCTCTTCGGGTTGGCGCGCAGCCGGATGAACGGCGTCTCAGGAGTGGTGAGTTTCCGCCGGCTTACGCCAACGTACGCACTGAACGTCCTGCCGGCGCTGTTTCGCTGGCTGGTGGAGCAGCACTAGGTGCTCGCGAATCCATTCGCCGGCCTCAAGGTCAAGCGCCATGCGCCGCGTGCGGGATTGAACGTGCCGCCGGGCTTCTCGAAGATGAGTGGTTGCTGATCCGCTCGCTGGAACTCAGCGACGCCGCTTGTCGCGAGTCTCGAGGATGACGGCGCACGCATCGAAAGCACGCGACTCTGGCACGTGTTACGGCGGTTCCTTGTGCTGGTCGCAGACGCGATTCAGGACGAGCGGCCCGCGACGGCGGAGAAGCTGCGCCGTGCGAGCCCGCATTGGATGCGGCACACGCACGCGTCACACGCGCCGGCCCAGGGCCCCGAGCTGATCATCGTGCGCGACAATCTGCGCCATTCGTCGATCTATCTGCACAGTGACGAAGTGCAGCGAGCCCGGCAGTTCGATCAAGCGTTCGTCGTACGCGAGCGCAAGCGGTAGCTCGTTTATGTCGATTCACGGATAAGCGCAAGAATTTTTTAACTCCAAGGCTTATGACAGGACATTGCGCTTACCCTGTTCATCCCCCAAGTAGCGACCGACATTCGCCTGCGTTGCCTCGTCGCTCACGGTTTCCGGATCGCATAAACGGAGGAACTGCAACCCCTCGCACAGGCTGAGCAGGCCGAGTGCCAGACTTTCTACCGATGCGCCCAACGGCATACCAGTCTGATTTGACAGGATGCCAATATAAGCGCGGATCTGCTCAAGTTTCTGGCCGCACAATGCATTGAAGTCGTCCCTCATGTGGGTCTCACGCATGGCGAGTAACATCGCGTCGACCCACAGTGGAAAACAGTCTGAGTCGTAGATAAACCGGCAACAGTCCGTGACGCATCGTGATTCAATTCCTGCGCGAGTACTGTGCAATTGCTGGATCGCGTGTAGATGGGCGAGAGTCCGATCGTGATCACGACGCAGCAACTCGAGCAGTATGGTCGCTTTGTTGCCGAAGCTCGAGTAAAACGCGCCGCGCGTGTAGCCGGCGGCCTCGACGATGTCCTGCACGCTTGCAGATGCAAACCCTTTCTCGATGAATACCTCTCGCGCTGCCGCGAGCAGGCGCTCTCGAGTCAGGGACTTTCTCTGTTCATGCGATTCGTGTTTTCGTTGCATAGCATCAACAAGCTATTCGCAAAGTCAGGTCCGCTTCCTGCCTGACAGGGCTACTTCGATGGGACGTACACGTTCAAATTCTTGTCGTTCTCCAACAGAGCCATCTTTGCGCCGTAAACCTTGCCATGGTCCGGATCGAGGATAGTTCGACCTGCCCATCGCACACACCGACGATGTGTTTCGTTGACGACCGTGCACCCATTGTCATGAGGCGTTTGCTGAACTGGAAATCCGCATGGGGGCACCACGGTGGTCGTGCGCGTCATCTACCCGAGCATCACCGTTGCCGTTTGCTCGAAGACAATTGCTCCAACTGACGCACGAATGCGTCGATGAGGATCTTGATACCGAAATCGAACTCGCGGGCGTGGTCAAGCCGGCTAAGGTACGGCGCGGCAAGTGCAACGTGGGGAAGACCGGTTTCGACAAGCGTTGCCTCCCGCGGACCGGCGATCTCTGGGTCGTCGGCACCGAGCGTGAGGCCGGCTGATGCCTCGCGAAGCAAGGTGCCGGTCATATAGGCCAGCGTAGTCCGTACCGCGTGCACGGCCCATTCCGGCTCCGCGCCGGCGCCCATGAATGCTGCGAGCGTTACCTCAAGCGGGGCGAGATTTTCGAGTGATTCAACTGGCCGACTGAGCACGAGTACTGCGGCCTCCCGGTGTGACGAGAGGGCGGCGATCCTGAAGGCATGCGCGATTGCCATGAGGTCCGTGCGCAGGTCACCCGCGAGTGCGGGGACGACCATCCGGGAAAGGACCTGTCCCGCAACGGCGTCGAGGAGAGCTTCCTTGCTCTCGATGTGGTTGTAGAGGGCCTTCGCGTCTACCCCAAGCCGGCGTGCGACAGAGCGCAAGCTCACGGCTTCGATACCCTCGGCATCGATGACCTCGACAGCGGCCTGCACGATCGCATCCCGGGATAACGTGGATGAACCGGCGGGAGGACGCCCACGGCGGGCCGGGGCGGCAGTTGGGCGCAAGCGGGGGCGAGGGGTTGATCTGGTCGTCATGAATTAGAGTATGCCTCGTCTTGACAATTAAATCCACGCCGTGGTTTTATGTGAAAAACCCACGGTGTGGATTTATTAAATAAAGACTGATTCAGGAGACCGCGATGACATTGCTCAACGCCCCCCCAACGTTCAACTGGACGCCAGCCACCCTCACTGACCTGCCGACAGTCGGCGAGCCGATCAGGTCGCTCGATAGGGACGTAGAGGGCGGCCCGGGTGCGCGATTGCGTGCTGCCCGCGAGGCAGGGCTGCGTTTCCGTTCGGAGTTCGCGACATCCGGTGTGCCCGCGAGCGTCGTGACGTGCGACCTCGTCACGCTTCCCTATCCGACACGGTTTGGTCTCTTCCGGGCGACGAAGGCGCTCGCTCCGTTTCTGTCGATCACGAACCGGATGCTCGTCATACGTTGGAACGACAGTGATGGCCGCCCACGCGTCCTTCTGTTCGAGCCGAGTGATGTCGAGCTCGGCCGCAAGACGCCGTACTTTGCCGAGCTGCTTCGTCGCACGCCCAAGCCGGTCGCGGAGATGGTGACCACGATCCACGGTACGGTCCTCGGCCACCTCACGCGCCTTGGCATCAGACCTGAGGAGGTCGATTACATTCTGTTCGATCACCTCCACACCCAGGATCTGCGCCGCTGGATCGGAACGACAGCATTCCAGGACGATCTGGGCAAGCACACCGAAGCGATCTTTCCGAATGCGAAGGTGATCGTTCAGCGCGACGAGCTTCTCGGTATGGCGAATCTCCATCCGCTGCAGACACCGTGGTATCAACCCGCCGCCTACCGCGACGTGCCACTCGAAGCGTTTCTTCCCATCGACGGCTCAGTCCTGCTCGGTCCGGGAGTCGCGATCATCAAGACGCCCGGGCACGTGTTCGGCAACCAGAGCCTCGTGCTCAACACCTCAACCGGAATCTGGGTGAGCAGCGAAAATGTCATTGCCGCCGAGTGTCTGACGCCCGAGCACTCCAGGCTTCCGGGTCTGGCCTCGTGGAGCCGGTCGTGGCAGCAGGAGGTCATTCTCAATGCAAACACGATCGAGACGACAGCCGATCAGTACAACTCGATCATTCTCGAAAAAACCATTGCAGACAGGGCCCAGGCCGATCCTCGCTTCCTCCAGTTTTTCCCCTCAAGTGAGTTGACCCCGCTGTGGACGAACCCCGGGACGTCGCCAACGTTCCGCCACTTTGCAATTACTCACTCTGCCTGAAGAGGGCACATCTCCATGAGCCAACGCACGATGCCTACGCCCGAGATCCTCGCCGCACGCGAGAGACTCGTACTCGACCACTTCAACGACGAAGTCCTCCAGCAGTGGGATGACGTTCTCGCGACCTTCCCGCATCCGCACTACGAAATCATCGCGACAGTGACGGTTCACGACGGTAACAAGGAGGTGCGCGGCTACTATCACGACACACGCGTTGCTTTCCCGGACCAGGACCACGAACTGATCTCGCTGCGGCACAGCCACGATGCGGTTATCGCGGAGTTCTGGTTGCTTGGGACACACCTCGGTCCTCTGGGCGCAATCCCGCCTACCGGATCCCGATTTCGCGTGCGGATGACAGCGTTCTTCATCTTCGACGAGAACGAAAACCTCATCATCGAGCGGATCTACTTCGACACCCTGACGATGCTCAAGCAGCTCCTTGGCGGCGCCGGCCTGAAGAATCCGAAGAACTGGCTGCTCGCCATCAAAGCGCTGCGGGGGCTGCTAAAAATGTCCGGCGAGCCTGACCGCCGCCTGCTCACAACGATTCCCCCGGACCTGGCGCACTGAGCCAGACCACTGGATTCATCTCATCGACACCCGCATCTTCAACACTCAAAAGGACTTCCGATCATGACCATGCGTGCCCTTTTCGGCGGCACCGGACCCGACTGGGTCCTCAAGCGTGACGCCGCCATCCCTGCCCTGAGTCTCGGCGCCGTCCGTGTCCGCATCATGGCGGCGGCCCTCAACCGGGCCGACCTCTACATGCTGAAAGGAACGTACAACCCGAAGCTCAAGCCTGGTGATGTATACCCCGCCGGCATGGAGTTCGCTGGTGTCGTCGAGACATCGAGCCCGCTTGCTCCGTCTATGCCGGTCGGAACGCGAGTCATGGGAGTCACGATGGGGGCGTTCGCGGACTATGCGCTGTGCGATCCCCGGATGCTGCTGCCGGTCCCGGACGGCATGACGTTCGAAGATGCCGCCTGCCTGCCTATCGCGCTCGCAACGGAGAATGACGCGCTCGTCACACAAGCCGGGTTCACGGCGGGTCAGTCAGTGCTCGTCGTCGGCGGGACCACGTCGATCGGGTTGCTGGCCATCCAGCTGGCCAAGGTCCTGGGCGCCTCGACCGTCATTGCGACGACGTCGTCAGAGGCCAAGCGCTCGGCGCTCCTCGAGGCCGGCGCGGACGTCGCGATCAATACGGCAACGGAATCGCTTGTCGATCTGGTGCTCGCCGCAACCGACGGAAAGGGCGTTGACGTGACGCTCGACCACGTGGGTGGCGCGCTGTTCGCGTCCCTGCCGGCCGCGACGAAAATCCAGGGGACGATAGTCAACATTGGCCGCCTTGCCGGAGCGGCAGCGAATCTTGATCTGGACGCTGTGTCGTTCAGGCGGCAGCGGCTCATCGGGACCACCTTCAGCATCCGCACGTCCGAGGAGCTTGGGCAGGTCTGCATGGCACTGCACGGCGAGGTCATGCCTGCAGTGGCTGCGGGGAAATTTACGCCGCGGATCGATTCGATCTACCCGGCCGAAGAGGCACTGACAGCCGCTAATCGCCTGCGGGATAACGCCGCGCTCGGCAAGATCCTTCTCTCCTTCGGGGATGCGCCCGAGCGTCCCGTCAACCGTGCGCCGATTCACAATTTCTTCGGCTCGATTAACCAGTTGGGTTACGTCGTGCGAGACATCGACGCCTCAATCGAGGGATTCACTCGGTGCGGCATCGGCCCATGGTTCCTGCTGCGTGGGGTAAAACCGGAGAACTTCACGTACAAGGGAGCGCCAAGCGACATGGCGATGGACGTTGCGGTGGCGAACAGTGGCGACATTCAGATCGAGATCATATCGCCGGTCAATGACGAGCCGTCCATGTATCGCGACTTCCTCGAAGCAGGACGCGAGGGGCTACAGCATTTCGCCTATTGGTCGAAGGACTATCAGTCGCTCTACGAGCGGGCATTGGCCGCAGGCTTCAGCGTCGGTCAGGAGGGGCAGCTTGGAGGTCCGACCGGCCGCTTCGCTTATCTCGAGACCGAGCATCACGCGGGTACGTGCGTCGAAATCTCTGACCTCGGAGGTGCCAAGGCAGCGCTGTTCGACTATGTGAAGAAGGCGGCCGCACACTGGGACGGCTCGAACCCCGTCACTGTCATTGACCCGGCGATGCTCGCGGCACGCTGATTGCGAAAGGATTATCGGACATGAAGATCCATCACCTCAATTGCGGCACGATGCACCCGATCGGTGCGCCGTGCGGGCTCGTTTGCCATGTCCTGCTTCTCGAAACTCCGGGTGGGCTCGTACTCATCGACTCGGGTCTGGGATTGCTGGATGCCTCCCAACCCGGTCGACGGTTTGGGCCGTCACGCGCCTTTGTGCGGCCCGTGTTCGACGCGCGAGAAGCGGCGATCGTGCAGGTGGAGCGCATGGGGTTCGATCCGCACGACGTGCGGCATATCCTGCTGACCCATTTCGATGCCGATCACGTTGGCGGGCTGGCTGACTTTCCGTGGGCGTCCGTACACCTGACGTCGGCCGAGGCATTCGCGGCACAGCATCCAAAGACGCTCGTCGAACGCGGCCGATACCTGCCCGCGGCGCGCGAGCACGGCCCGTACCTCGTCGAGCACACACCTCGCCAGTCGGAGTCGTGGCGTGGCTTCGCTGCTGCCACACCGCTGTCCGAAGTCGCCGACGGCATTGTCCTTGTCAGTCTACCTGGACACACGCGCGGGCATGCGGCGTATGCGATCGATGCTGGCGATCGCTGGATTCTGCACGTCGGAGATGCGTTCTACCACCATGGCCAGATTGACGGCACGGGCGGCGCGCCGCTTTCACTGACGCTCATGGAGCGTCTGATCGCCCACGACTGGGCACGTGTCAAGGCTAACCACGAGCGGCTCTCGGAGCTGTATGCAACAGGTTCGTCTGATCTGTCCATCATCAATGCCCATGACCCGGCGCTGCTCGAAGACGCGCGGCGTTCCATCGGACCGGAGTCTTCTGACAGGGTCAAACTGAACTGATCCCAGTGCGCACCAACATCGGATCGCCTCGAACCGAGCGCTGATTCGATGTTGCATCAATCGCATTCAGCCTTATCCCGCTTCATATAAACATAGTAGAACTACTTAATGGAGACGACTTTGAAACGAATTATCCTAACCGTCCTGCTGTGGGCCGCGACCTGCCAGATTTCATTCGCGCAATCCGCCGGACAACTGGTTCTCAACACGGGATGGCTTCATATCGCCCCGCAGAGTTCCAGTCAGCCAATTTCCGTCTCTGCACTGGGAAATACGGCCGTGGAAACTGGGACCGGCTCATCCGTGGGGAGTTCGGATACCTTTGGCCTCACGGCAACTTACTTCGTCACCGATCACATTGCCATGGAAACCATACTTGGTGTTCCACCCACGTTAGATCTATACGGCACTGGAACGATCGCCAGCTTCGGCAAGATCGGCAGTGCGCGCACCTGGAGTCCGGCGGTTATCGCTCAATACCATTTCGGCTTACCGGATGCGCGTATCAGACCATACCTGGGATTAGGGGTTACGTACGTCTGGTTCAGCCAGGTCAGACTGAGTAATACGACGCAGTCCGGTCAATTCCTAAACTCGCCAACGTACGGCAGCGCGCTGGAAGGACCGACCACGGCGCGGCTAAGCAGTTCGTTCGCGCCTATCGTCAACGCGGGCTTCACATACAACTTTAACGCCCATTGGTCCGCCGGCTTGTCTGTGTCGTACATCTGGCTGGCCACCCATGCCACCCTGACGACGCAGTCGGCGCTCGGCACGATAACGAGCCGAGCCAAAGTGACCATCAATCCCATTGTGACATTCCTGTCAGTGGGGTATCGCTTTTAGCCGCGAACGATGAGCTGACTCGTGTTTTCACATCCCATGAAGGGCAAGTATCGCGCCGAGGCCAATGCCTTGACGGCGTAGCGCATAAATGTTCCATCCAACACTCGGCAACCGTCGGTGAAACGCCAGCGACTCATCGATGAGCAATGCGAGCCCGGTTCTAGTTGATTGCGTTAATCTAACCGATTAAGCAGGGTGCGCCGCTGACCCGACTGATTCGCGGGGAGGAGGCGGCGCGTTCTGCAACTTCAGAATCGGTGTCGCATGCCAAGACGAGCGGCGGTTTGATGGTTGTTAGCCGAAGGTGTCTGGCCCGTGATGTACGCGACGGCTGGTTGATTCAGCGAATCCGTGCCGGCAACGTGTTGATAGACAACGATCGCATATACGTCCGTTCGCTTGGACAGGGAGTAGTCTGCGCCCATCGAACCTTGCTGATACGTTGCGCCGGAACGTTCATCTGCTCCAGAATTGCGCGTATAGCTATAGGCGACGCCGAGCAGAAAGGACGGCGTTACCTGGTATTTCAAGTTCGCTTCAGCGCTGTTAAATGTGGCATTACCGCGGTAACCGAGCGGATTCGGTCCCGACGCACTTGTGTTGCCCAAGCCGCGAAACTGGGTGTTTGAATATGTGGCTCCAAGCGTTGCGGCACCGAATTGATAGGCAGCGCCGGCCGCCGCGATCTGAACCGTACTGGCGGACGCGTAGCCGGCATATATCGGGTTTGACTCGGCTGTCGTCGCACTTCCCGACGAGCCAATGTTGTTGCTTGTTAGCGTTGTCCCTGCCGACGGGTTGGTTCCGTAGAAGCCGAAATTTGGTGTTCGCGCATTAAGGTACGCGGCGCCTGCCGATAAGTGACCGTTCGCGTAGCCAACCCCGGCCGACCATACCTGGTTCCTGCCGACGCTACCCGGCACGCCCCCGAAGCTATACAAGCCGGTCACCGACAATCCGTGATAGTCGGGACTCGAATATTTGATCGTGTTATTGATGCGCCGGGTATTCAGGAGGTTGTCGACGTCGCCCGCATGGGAACTCATGTAGCCACCCCATTGCGCGGCTGCAGAAAATGGTCCGACGGTCGTAGCGACGGAATCGTATTGTCTGCCCAATGTCACGGTACCCGCGTTCGACTTGAGTCCGACGTAAGCCTGGCGACCGACTCCGGCGCCTCCCTGTCCCAGTGCCCCTGTGTTGATGGCAAATCCACTTTCGAGCCTGAAGATGGCGCTTAGCCCGCCGCCGAGATCCTCGCTTCCAAGCAGTCCCCAACGACTGCCGTTCTGGCCGCCGCTCACGCCGTCTTGAAAGGAGTATTGCGAGTGGCCAACCAATGCCCCTCCGCTCCGGCCGGTTTGCACATTGGTCGTATAGTTCAAGCCTGCATCAATCAACCCGTAAAGGGTTACGCTGCTTTGTCCAAACACAGACGCGGTGCCTAGCGAACAGGCCGCACACGTGGCAGATTTGAAGATCGCTGATTTCATAGTCTCCTCAGTTTGAATAAAAAAAATCGCGTCAAAAATATGTGTTTATGTTCGTATAACTAATTTATGTAATTTGATAAAAACACTCTGTTTTTTTGACAATATGGCGAATAATTCTTCGGTAAGGTATTGCCGGTCGGTGTCGCGAATCATGTTTCTCGCGATTGCCAGTTGCTGGATTTGCGTCGTGCCTTCGTAAATACGGAAGAGGCGAACATCACGGTAAAATCGTTCTATCGCGTACTCGGAAACATAGCCCGCACCGCCGTGAATCTGCACCGCGCGGTCCGCGACACGATCGCACATCTCGGAGGCGAAGAGCTTGCAGCACGAAGCTTCCGTCGACACATCTTCGTTGTTGTCGCGGCGTCGAGCACCATCGAACGCGCCGCGTAGATTTCCGCGCGGCTAGTCGCCGAGGGCCTTCCTGAATGCTACGCAACGACCAGCGCGTCCTGGGACAGTCTTTCGACAATGGGGGCGGCTGTCAGTGGCGCCGCGCCCGAATTCGCGCCGTCAGCGACCCGGTCTGGCGCAGACGTTGACTCTGGCGTCACCTTGAGCCGCCATCTGCGTTCGGCCAGCATGGTTCCCCGGCAGTCCGGCGAGCCGCAGTGGCAGGCGTACCGCTGCCGCAACTGACGGGTGTACCGGCCTTCCACGAAAAGCGCGTAGTCGATGCTGAGCTCTTCGCCGATTCGTATCGGTCGCACGGTCTGTATGAATATCCGGCCATTGCGATCTTCCGCTTCGCAGTTGGGGCGGCACGCATGATTGATCCACCGGGCGCTGTTGCCGCCCACGGCACCGTCTATGACGGTGCCGTCGCCGATGTCGAAATAGAAGGTATGGTCCGGATGCACAGGATCGCGGGGGTGACGGAGCAACGCCTCGTCCCAGAGAATACGCTCGCCCCTGTATTCACATACCTGTTCGCCCGCGGCAAGTGCGCGCGCGGCGAATACACCCCTGCCGTGAACCGGTGACCGGCGAACAGCGAACCGCTTGCGACGACGTGTGGTATCGGCTGGCGTCCGCGCAACAGTATCGGAATCGTTCTTCAAGGGCATGGTCGGTACGGTTGCTGAGCGGAGGAACTGGATCAGGCAGCCGGGATAGAGTGCCCCGGCAAATTTCCTTTTTCAAGCGATGCAATTATTTTCACGCCAGCGACACAGTCGTAATGACATACCGCCAGTACGACGCGACGGGTGTCGCGCAGGAGACGAGCACAGCTTGGAGGGCCTACAGGATCCTCATGTACCGGATTCTACCGATCTGGGGCGAGCGTTCCAGGATCATGTCCGCAATGAATTCAGGGAGCAGGGCGCGCGGAATGTTTGCAGGAACATTGTCGACCAGTTGCGAGGCGACGCGCGCGATGAAGTCATCGGGCGAGCTTGCCAGACTGTGCTCATAACTCACGCGGTATTCCATGATGCACGATGCTCTGGGGCGGCTTTCTGATCGAGAAATTCTACCAGCGGCCGGGGCGGTGCGCGGTACGCGTCGATGGCTCGGGAGGGGGTATCTGCCTTTCGGGGCACCGGCAGGAGCCTGCAGGCGGTGATTCGCGTGCCATGTGTGTGACGTTACAGGGGGAAAGGATTTTGCCGCAAAGGAATGGTTGATGGGATCCCAGCCACCAGCATGGGCAAATCCTACCGATGCTTTTGTGTGTGATTCGCAGACATCGTTTCAACTAAAATGAAGCGATGGACCGCGAGATTGCGACTCGATTACGTTGGGTGATGATGTATCCAGAGACCGGCAACGCCAGTCTCGTATGTGCGCGCTGTGGCATCTCGAGACCGACTCCGCTCAGAAGGGACGAGGCAGCAAACTGCACTGCCATCGTCCCACCGGAGGGGACACACGCCATGAACGGTATCGAAGACGCCGCCGCCGGCCGACCACCTGCTACCGCGTCAGCGGTTTCGTTCAACGCGGGTTATCACAGCGCCTATGCGCCAATAAACGCAACCTTGAAGGGTGGCGTTATCAGGGTTGGAAGGGCGCAAAAAATGCGCCAGCACACCTTCGCGGCGCCGGTTCTGGCGGGGCAAGGACGGGCGGCCAGTCTCCCGCCAACTGCTCCTTGCCTGGTTTTGCGGTCGCGCGTCGCTGGCACGGACCACATCTACATTAACGGTGACGTTGAGCCGCCTCACCACGAAACGTAGGCGGGCAACGCCACGATGTGAACGAGCCCTGGTGCAAAGGATGCGGGTCTGCGATCGGCCAATGGTATAGATATTTCCCTTGCGTTTTCATCCGGAAAGCTTTCGCCGGAATTGCCTTTTCATTCCCGGGTATGCGTTGGCTTTCGAACCGGGCCGCTACTGCCGGTGAGCTGCGAAAGCAGCTGTATTCCGTACGGCCATGTGCCGAGTTGGTTGTCGGACCCCAGATGACCGGCGCCGGGCAAAACGACAAGTACGCTTCCCCACATCTTCGCGAGAAATGTGCCTCGCTCGACGGAAATGAAGCGGTCGGCCGAACCCATCACGACGATCGACGGAAAGGGGAGTTTTGTGATGGGCATCGGTGCAAAGCCATGCGTGCCGGCCGGAAATGTCAGCGCTTCGGTATCAGTCGGCGCGACAAGCAAGGCGCCACGAATGCGGCGTTTTGTCTGAGCAGCCCATTTCGCTGTCATGCAACACGCAAGGCTATGTGCGGCGAGAACGATGTCGTCTCCGGTGCGCTCGATCTCCGCATCCAATGCGGCGATCCATTCAGCAACGTCAGGAGTGTGCCAGTTTTTCTGATTCACACGTCTGACACCTTCGAATTCCATTTCCCATCTGGACTGCCAATGATCCGGGCCGGAGTTGTACAGGCCTGGAACCGTCAATACGGATACCGTCATTCATTCCTCTTCTTCGGGTGATGCCAGTGCGTCGATGCTGCGTAAAAGCACGGTGCTTCGTTAAATCCGAAGATTAAACTAGACAGACAGACTTGTCTATTCTAGGATGCGATCAACGGCTGGTTCATGCGCATTGGCGTATCGATCTCGCTGATCCGGATGTGCGCGGCCGAACGGATGGACGCGTCATTTACAGGGGAAGGAAACGATGGAACATGGGCCGCTCAGAGGAGTAGTTGTACTCGACTTGTGCCGTGCGATAGCCGGCCCGTTTTGCACGATGGTGCTTGGCGACCTCGGCGCGGATGTGATCAAAATCGAACTGCCGGAAACCGGCGACGAAACGCGTCGCTGGGGGCCGCCGTTCGTCGAGGAGTGCGGTGCCGCATACGTTGGGTTCAACCGGAATAAACGCAGCGTCGCCATCGATCTGCATACCGACGAAGGACGCCAACAGATACTCAAACTCGCGGCTCACGCTGACGTCGTCGTTGAAAACTTCCGGCCCGGGACGATGAAGCGCTTCGGTATCGAAGAGTCGGTGCTGAAGACTATCAATCCGGATTTGATCTATTGCGCGATTTCTGGCTACGGGCAGCACGGTCCGCTCGCGAAACACGGCGCGATGGATCTGATCATCCAGGCGATGAGCGGACTGATGTCGCTTAATGGCGATCCCGACGGTCGCCCGGTGAAGGCAGCCGTTCCGGTTGCGGACTTGCTGGGGGGATTTGCCGCAGCATTCAGCGTACTGGGTGCCTTACTCGGCCGCGCGCGCGGAATGAAAAGCGACCGGATGCTTGACATCAGCATGCTGGACGTATTGATAACGATGCTTGCGCAACCGATCGTCGCGTATCAGATGTCCGGTGTTGAACCGAAGCGGCATGGAAATGCGCATGAGTTGATGTCACCGTACACGTCGTTCCGTACGCAAACGCGCGATATCGTGGTATCGCTGGCCAATCAGAAACGATGGCGCCAGTTGTGCTCGATCAGTGAATTCTCGGCGCTTGGTGCGGATACGCGTTATCAAACCCAGGAGTCGCGTAACGAACACCGTGTCCTGTTGGGTGACGACCTTCAACGGATTCTCGTTTTGCAACCGGCCGAATACTGGATCGAGCGTTTTCTTGCACTTGGTTTGCCCGCGGCGCCGGTCAATTCCGTTCCCGAAATCCTTGCCGATCCGCACCTAACGCAGCGGCAAACGCTAATCGACCTCGAGTATCCGCCGGGCAGCGGCAATCGCGTCGCCGTGCCGGGCATGCCATGGCGCGATGTGTCGTCGCGCATGCCTATCCGTAATCCGCCGACGTTGGGACAGCACACCGAAGAAGTCTTCTCGCAGTTTGGCCTCACGCAATCGCACCAGTCCGGCCTGCTGGTGGACTAGCGGCCGTTATCCGTTCCTGTACGCCGCGGCGGAAAGGAACGTCTCACAACTGAATGGGAGCACCGCCGTGTCAACTACGAATCATGCGACAGCCGCCTCGGCCGCTGTTGAGAAGTCCAGTGCCTGGTCCTCATATTCCCGGGGCGTTATTTTCTGCCTGCTTGCGACACTGTCTTTCGGGATCATGTTTCCGGTCATGACGAGTGCGCTGACCCGCATCGATCCTTTCACATTCACTTCGTTGCGCTATCTCGTCGCCGGGACCGCCTTTCTCGCGCTGCTAGTCGCGAGAGAAGGGCGTCAGGCGCTAAATCTGAAGGGTGAGCGCGTATGGTTTGCCTGGTTTCTCGGTTCTATCGGCTTTGCCGGTTTTGGATTCTTCGTCTTTCTGGGGCAGCAGCTCGCCGGACGTGACGGCGCGCTTACCGCATCGATCATGATGGCGACTCAGCCGATGCTTGGCCTCCTTGTCAATTCGATTGTGCGCCGCATTTTGCCGCCCTTGTACTCGTTTCTCTTCATTCTGATGTCCTTCTGCGGCGTCGCGCTGGTCGTCACGAAAGGCAATATCGGCGGCCTGCTAAGCGAACCGCAAAGCTATTCGGCCAATGCTCTCATCGTGCTCGGCGCGCTGTGCTGGGTGATCTACACGTTCAGCGCAATGTTTTTCCCAAAGTGGTCGGCGTTCAAGTACACCACCGTGACGACGTGGCTGGGACTGACCACGATTGTCGCGGTCAACCTGGTATTGTTCGCGCTGCACGCGATCCCGGTTCCGCGCAGCGCGGATCTTGTCGCCATTGCTCCGCACCTCGTCTACATGGGCATCATCGCCGGCTTCGGTGGCATTCTGTGCTGGAATCTCGGCAACAAGATTCTTACGCCCTTGAACGGGGTGCTCTTCATGGACGTGGTGCCGATTACGACGTTCATCGTGTCGTCGATCGAAGGTGTCATTCCGACGAATATGCAGATTGTCGGCGCATGCATGACGGGTGCGGCGCTGATTTTCAACAATGCGTACCTGCGTGCGCGTGCGCGCAAACAGGCAGTCAAGAAGTGAATGTTGCGATTCACTGGGAACACTGCGGGTGCTATGGGCACCTGCATGGTATTTTTTTGAATTGCTTATACGGACAGGTCCGTATATATTATGCGAAATAGGGTACATCTGTTGTCGCGGTCACGTACGTACGCGGTTTTGACGTACTGAGCAGCATCGCTGGAGGTTGCTTTATGCTACAGAAAAGGCAGGACATCATAGAGACGGCATTGCGTCTATTTGAGCTTCATGGATATCGCGCTGTCGGTATCGACCGGATCATTGCTGAGTCGGGCGTCGCGAAAATGACAATGTACAAGCATTTCCGCTCTAAAGACGATCTGGTTGTCGAAGTGCTGAGGGAGCGCGATCGGCGGACGAGGGAGTCTCTCGCAGCGTTCGTGACGCGCAGCAAGGGCGCCCGAAATCGCGTGCAGGCGATCTTTCAATGGCTTGATCGCCGGCTTAAATGTGCGGAATTCAACGGTTGTATGTTTGTCAATGCGGTGTCTGAGTATGGTCAGGACAGCGGCGAAATACTTCGCACCGCGTCCGAGCACAAGTCGAGCATGCAGGCCTATTTTGCCGCCATACTGAGCGAGGCCGTCAGCACAGAGGCTGAACCACTGTCTCGCCAATTGATGATGCTGATCGACGGGGCAACGGTGGCGACGCAGGTTTCTGGCCGCTCGGACAGCGCAATGGCCGCATGGGAGATTTTCTCCAAGCTGCTGCCGAAGAGCGACGAAGCCACCGGAAAATCCGCTCCACGTCGGGTGCCGAAACCGGCTGCGGCTCGCGCGTAGCGGCGAAGGCCGCGGCCTCCCACTAGCCTGTCGTTTCAGTCGCGGCGAATTCTGGTGCCCAGAGTCAGGTCGCGTCGGGCTGATTGACCGGCAGCGCTGCGTCGAATGCGGGATGTTGGAGGCAACGCGTGGTGATTCGCGTGATATGGGCGAGATGCTCGAGATCGACGCCGTAGGCTTTGGCCGACAGGACTTGTGGAACTAGAAAGACGTCCGCGAGTGTAATCGAGTCGCCATGCGAATAAATGCCGGTGGCCGGCGACTTCGACAACTGCTCTTCTATCGCGGTTAATCCGTCGTGGATCCAGTGCCGGGTCCACTCGAGCCTTTCTTTTTCGCCGATATCGAAGGCGTGCGCCAGATATTGCGTCACGCGAATGGTATGCAGGGGATGAATATCCGCCGCTAACGCGGCTGCCAATCCGCGAACGCGCGCCTTCGCAGAGGCGCCCGCCGGCAGCAAAGCCGGCGACGGACGCGTCTCCTCCAGATATTCGCAGATCGCAAGCGACTGCGTCAGCACGCTTTCTCCATCGATCAGAGTCGGAAGTAGCCGTTGCGGATTCAGACTCCGGTACGCCTCCGCATGCTGCTCCCCGTCGCCGCGCTGCAGGTGAACGGCTTCCGTGTCGAATGGAATGCCCTTGAAGTGCAGCGCGATACGTACCCGGAATGACGCTGTCGAGCGATGAAACGAATATAGTTTCAAGGTTTTCTTCTCCGTTGAGATGAGGTTGGCGATGCGCTTGTGCCGCCTTACTTATATGCTGCATCTAGGAGGCGTTCGTCTTCGGCAGGTTGCGTCGGTGCGTCGTTACTCGACACCGCTTGCGAAGAGATCAATTCGAACAGTCTGCTGATGCACACGTCGGCGTCCCTGGTGAGGCGGGAATATCGGCCGGGCCTCGGCAATTCCTGCGTGTAGTAATGCGGCCCCTCGACCAGATAGCCGATTGCCCAGAAATCCGGCTGACTGCGGCCGTCCCGGTCCACTACGTTGTTGTTCTGGTCGATGTCGATTCCGCCCGGATGGTATTCGCCGTTGTAGTACGGCCGGATCGAACCGCTCTGCAGCAGGTTTTGCATCAACGCCGATCCGTCATTGAGCGGACTGAACACGTCGATACGCGACAACACCAGCACATCCGCCGACCGGCGTTCCACCGTTTCGCCAAACCGCGTGTCGATTACGAACTTCGCGCTGGCTGGATCGACATCGGTTGTTGCACGCGGGCCGCCCGCGAGCTCGACGACACCCGCGTGTAGCAATGCAACGAGCTCCGCGTTCCGATGTCGCGGAGGGCCGAACACGATGCGATTCAACGTCTGTACGAATTCGCCTGCGAAAACCTTGTGCGACTCGGCGGTGAATCCCGTGTACTCGGCCGCCAACCGGAAAGTCTCCCGCAGATCGCGGAGCACGTCCGTTGCAGCTTTCACCGGACCGTGTACGTTGCCCTTGTCGATTTCAGCGAGGTCGTCCAGCAGAAAATCGCGAAAGAACGTCTCGAACGCCAGGAAGTTGTCGAAGCTCGCGTCGTGCAGAGGATCGAGAATCTTGTCGATCGCGGCGAGGTCGGAGGCGTCCGGACTCCATTTGGCGTCGTCAGGACTTTGTCCATCCAGCGCGATTCTACGTGCGCGTGCCATGTCTTTCTTCACGAGCGGCAGTATTTCATCGACGAAATCGATTTGCGGCGTCCCACGTGTAATCAGTGCGTGATTACGAAGTTCTGCAACCGCTTCCACCGTGAAAAAGCGCGCCTGATATCGGCCGTCGACACTCTTCTGATTTATCGCACGGCCTGAAAATGGCAGACTTTTACGCGAATACATCAGTATCCTGGGTTCGCGGCCCGACTTGCGATATTCGAGTCCCTGCTGATTTTCGACGAAAGCGCCGCCGCGCCCCGTCGTCAGATGGGATAAAACATCGTGAGCGGTGAGTCCAAAGCCTTGTATTGCAACGGTGGCGTCGGGAGATACGCGTTCCAGTTGATCGATTGGGTAAGCGTGTGGGAAAAACGCGAGATTGCTGTTCTTGAATGACGAAGACTGGACAAAATCCTCGAATCGCAGATCGTCTTTGTCCTTGCGCCGTTTTCCATGGCCGGTGGTCAGAATAACGAAATCGGATTCCACCTTGAAGCCGCCGCTCAGATGAACGATATGACGCTCGTCTGTGCCTCTTTCAACACCAACCGCGCGATGACGTTGATGAATTAGCTCGACGTTGGCGGGCAATGATTCAGCGATCCGGTCGAACGCCCATGTGAAGTATTGCCCGAGCAGGTGGCGGGGCAAGTAATGCTGGTCATTGATTTCCTCGCCGGCGGTTTCGCCGGTCGGATAGCAGGCGCTGCCGAACTTCCGGTATCCGGCTATCCGCGCCCATTCGCCGAACGAAAGCCCGCCGGCGCGCGTGGCCGCGGTGTCCGGCGGGAAAATCGTAACCTGATTGGCCAGCGTGTTGGTCAGCAGATGATGTGGTTGCCGGGCCGAGTGAGTGCCTTGTCCGCATTCGCCAGGATCGACGAGATTCACAACGAGCTTCTGATTCAGTGATTGGGAACGAACGTGATGAGCGATTCGCTCCAGTACGCTGATTCCCCGTGGGCCCATGCCGATAATAGTAAGAACGGTCTGTGTCAAGGCTGTCACTCCTGGTTATGGTGGCGCGTCGAGCATCCGCGCAATACTCCGCGCTCTCTCAGGGCGGCACATTTGAATCGTTATGCTGAACTTTCCATAGTGGTGGATCACCTTCATCAACGCTTCTCTCGCACTATTGCTGTGCGCATGTCTCATTCCGAGTCGCGATCCTTAATCGCCAAACCGACCGTTCTTTTCGTCGCAAAATATACAGACCGTACTACCTGTTCGCAAGATTATTTTTCTTACAAAAACATTATTTAGTGGCTGCTTATAAAACCAGTAACAATAGAAAACACTCATAAATTACGGGGTTTAACAAAACTGTCTAAGTTCTTTTACAGCTAAATAAATTCCATAGAGGGGGATTGACAATCGAAGTTTGGCGAATATTATGTACAGACCCGTCTACCTGAAAATATGGATCTGACTGAAATTTTCTCGATGGCAGGTACGGTGGGCGCGTTATCCCAACTCAAATTTTCAGAGGTTCTAATGGATAGTCAGAATCGCTCTGCCGCGCTGTTCGAGCGTGGACGCAAGGTCATTCCCGACGGTGTGAGTTCGCCGATGCGGGCATTTGCCCAGGTCGGACGCAATCCGATTTGCGCCGTGTCGGCCAAAGGATCCCGGATCGTCGATGCAGACGGTCGCTCGTACGTGGATTTTCTCAACGCGTTCGGCGCGCTGCTGCTTGGACATGCGCCCGACGAAATCGTCAGCGCGATCTCGGAGCAAGCGGCACGCGGCCCCGTATATGGGCTGTCCACCGAGGGCGAGTACCGCCTTGCCGAACGGATTGTCGCGAGCACGCCTGAGATCGAGCGAATCCGTTTCGTGTGCAGCGGCACGGAAGCCGTCATGACCGCGGCGCGAATTGCCCGCAGCCATACGGGCCGCAATCTGCTTCTGAAGTTTCGCGGCTCGTACCACGGCCATTCGGACGCCTTGCTGGCTAATCCGGCCAATCTGTTGAGTGGGGCCGGCAATGCCAAAGGCGTGTCGAAGGGCATCAGCGATCAGCTGAATCGCGACGTTTTGATCGTCGAATACAACGACGAGCAGGAAGTCGCCGCAGCGTTTGAAACGCATGGCGCGTCGATTGCCGCCGTGCTGGTCGAGCCGCACGCCACGAATATGGGCTTCGTCAAATCGAAACCGCAATTCCACCGGCTTCTGCGCGAACTGTGCGATCAGCACGGTGCGCTGCTGATTTTCGACGAAGTGGTGACGGGATTCCGCTTTCGGTTCGGCGCGGTCTGCACGGCATTCGGCGTGAAGCCGGATCTTGTGACGTTCGGAAAGATCATCGGCGGCGGCACGCCAGTCGGCGCATTCGCCGGCAAGGCCGAGTTTCTCGATCACGTCGCGCTGGGTCGGAACGTATTCCAGTCCGGCACCTTTGCCGCGAATCCGCTGACAGTCGCAGCCGGCAACGCGGCGCTGGATCTGCTGGGCAAGCCCGGCTTCTACGAAGCGCTTGAAGAGAAAGGCGCTTTCGTCGAAGGTCTGCTACGAGCGGGTTTCGCTGAACACGGTATTCCGTTTGTGGTGAGCCGGCACGGTGCGTTGCTGGGTCTCGCGTTCCGCGACAGCGCCGAGCCGCTGCTCAGCTATCGGGACGTTAAGACGCAGGACTACAAGTTGTTCGAGCAGTTCCACATCCAGATGCGCGAGAAGGGCTTCCTTCTGCCGCCGTCGCTCGAAGAGCCGATATTTTTATCGGCGGCGCACACGCACGAGGATCTCGAGCGCTTCGCTCGCGAAGCGGTTCAGACCTTGCATGCGCTGCGCAGCGAGTCCGTACCCGCCTGAAACCATCAACCCGTATCGCTAACCCATAGCTCGAGATAAACCATGAATGCAGTCGCTGAGGTAACCGATAAGTCCGTCGTTGATCCCGTTTCGCGCTGGTACGCCGGCGCCACCGTGCGCAACGCGCCGCGAATCTACGTTCCGCAAAATATCGCGGAAGAGAATATCTTTCCGCCGTCGCGACAATTGCTCGCGGCTCATCCGCTCGTCGAAAAGCTGGGGCAAGAAGCGATCTCTTATGTGCTTGCGCAATCCACGTACAAGTACATGTATGAGATCGGCCTGCTGGAAACGCGCTTCGTTATCGATTGCTCGCTGAAGATCATCAATGGCGAAATCGGCACCGACGTTCCCGAAGAGGATAAGCGCGAAGCGATCACGATCGTGATCGACGAGGGATATCACGCGTACGTCGCGCTCGATTTCATCATCCAGCTGAAGGCAAACACCGGTATCGAACCGCTTTCCGTTCCGCAGACGAACGGCAATCTCGACGCCGTCCACCGCGGTTACGAAGCATTGCCGAGGTCGTTGCACGGCACTTTCCAGCTGCTGGCGACGTGCCTGGCTGAGCATACGCTGACGAAAGACCTGCTCAGTATCGGCAAGGAGAAGGAAGCGACGGTCACGTTCACGAAAGTGATGACGGACCACGTTTCGGACGAAGGCCGGCACGCGAATTACTTCGCGAGGATGCTGAAGGATTACTGGAAAACCGTCGGCACGGACGACCAGAAACTCATCGGCAGTTTCCTGCCGAACTACCTGCGCGACTATCTCGCCGCCGATTTCGAACGCCAATTCGATCGCGACGTGCTGTCGCAACTGGATCTCACTGCCGACGAGATCGACACGGTATTGCAGGACACGGATGAGCGTTATTCGGCCGCCGCGAAGAGCTATATCGACGTGACGATCGCCAATCTGGTGAAGCTGCTCGATCGCAACGGCATTCTGGCCCATCCCGAGACCCGCGCCGTCTTTGTTCAGGAAGGGCTGCTAACCGTGTAACAGCCGGTCTGCATCACCCGTTCACGCATTTTCAAAAGACGCTCCTTGCCTGGCGGTGCTCCTCCAGGCGCAGGACGCGCTCGTACGCTCGAAGCGAATCAAGCGAGGCACTTGCTGCCGGCTGCGTCGGGCCATCCAGATTTCACCGAGGTGAGACATGCTACTCAATCAAATTCTGCTGCATGCTGCCGTCAGTCCTGATCGTGCGGCCGTCGTAGCAGGCGCTGAAGCGTTGAGTTATTCGGAACTGAAGGAACGTAGTGCCGGGATTGCGTCCGTGGTGATCGATGCCGGACTGGCGCAAGGACAACTGGTTGCAGTTTTTCTGGGGCGAACCGTCGACGCGCTGGCATCGATACTCGGCGCGATGTACGGGGGGATGGCATACACGGTAGTCGAAAACGAAGGCAACGCCGAAGAACACGCCCATCGGCTGAAAGCTATTGCACCGGCACTCGTGCTGACTGATGAAGCCGGGGAAAAGTTACTGGCCGGACACGGCTTCAACATTGCCGTTCTGCCGTCGTCGCGATCCGCCGCCGATGCGAAATCCCCGTTACCCGAAGTCAAAATCGACGACCTCGCTTACGTACTCTTCACATCCGGATCGACCGGTGTACCGAAAGGCGTGATGATTACTCATCGGAACGTCGAGCATTACGTCACCGCGATTCGCGAGCGGTTGACGATCGACACGCCGCTGTCGTACGCACACGTGAGCACGCTCGCGGCCGATCTCGGTAATACGTCATTGATGCTGTCGTTATATACGGGCGGCACGCTGCATCTGATCGGTAATCATATGCGCAAGGATCCAGGCGAATTGGCCGATTATCTCGCGCATCACGACATTCGATTTCTGAAGATCACGCCGTCTCACTGGCGTGCGGTTTTCAACGCATTCTCGACTCGCGCACGCGGTGCGTGGAAGCTCGAACATCTTGTGTTGGGAGGCGAGGCGCTAAATCCGGGGCTTGCCGCCGATACGCTCAGGTCCGGCGTGGTGCAGAATCTGGTGAATCATTACGGGCCGACCGAAACTACGGTCGGCGTGATGGCGAACCGGATGCGCGATGCCGACGCCGTGCAAGCGTTGACCTCGAAGACGGTTCCTGTCGGACTGCCGCTGGGACAGACGCGCGCGCTGGTCCGTTCCGAGGACGGCGCATTCCACGAAGCCGGCGCAATGGGTGAGCTATATATCGGCGGACCTTCGGTATCGCCGGGATATCTGCGCAATCCCATGGCCACGAAAGACGGCTTCGTCACGAATGTGGACGGACCGCACCGCTTCTATAAAACCGGCGATCTGGTCAATATCGACGAGAACGGCGTAGTCGAGTTTCTCGGCCGGATCGACCGGCAGGTCAAGGTCAATGGTTATCGCGTGGAGCTGGAGCACGTGGAGAGCGCACTGCGCTCGTTGCCGGGCGTCGAAGGCGCTGCGGCATTCCTTCTCGACATCAATGGGAAGACGGGTATTGCGGCGGCGATTGCGCCGTGTGACACGCTGACGCCGACGCTGAAGGACCGTTTGCGCGAGATCTTGCCGCATTACATGATTCCGAAATGGCTGGAAGCATTCGATGGGTTTCCGCGCAACGCGAACGGCAAGACGAATCTAGCTGAATTGAAAAAAACCATCGAACAGCGTCTGACGGGTTCAACCGTGAACCCGATTCCGCAATCGCCGTCTGCACAATCCGATTCCGTCACCTACATGATTCGCGCGGTCTGGCAGGGAACATTAGGGCACGGCGATTTCACCGACCAGGACGATTTCTTCGAGTTGGGCGGCGATTCGCTGGATGCGATTCAGGTGATCGCCGAATTGCAGGGCAAAGGCTATCGCGTGTCGGCCAATGCATTCCTGCGGAAACCGACGGTCGACGCGCTCGTCGCCCTGATCGGCGCCGAAGAAAAGAAACCGGCGGGCGCGGAACAGGTATGGACTACCGGCGCCGTGGCTCAGCAATTCTCCACCGCACAGCAAGCATTTTTCTCGAAGCACTTCGCGCAGCCGGATCACTACAACCAGTCGATTCTGCTCGAGTCGGATCGCCCGCTTTCAATCGATATCTTGCGAAAAGCAGTAGGTGTGTTGCGCGAGTGGCATCCGTTGTTGCGTGCGCGTTACTGGCAGGCCGACGGCAAATGGGCGATGCAGGCATCGGATACGCGTCCGGTAGTCGGTACGTCGTCGGTGGACGCGCTGGACGAAGACGAAGCAATCGACACGTTGATCCGCACTGCAGCGCAGGTTTATCAAACCACACTGAGTCTCGACGGTGGCCGCGTGTTCGCGGTGCATCTGTTCACGCGCGCCAACGGTCCGCACCAGCTATTGCTTGTCGCGCATCATCTGTCAATCGACGTGATTTCGTGGCGCGTGATCGTCGCCGACCTGACGCGTCTGTATCGCGCCATCGAGACGGCTCAAGCCATACCGGCAACGCCGGCGAATACGCCGTTCCCCGCGTGGGTCGATCATCTGTCGCAGCGCCGCGCGGCGTGGGGAGCCGATGCGAGCTTCTGGCGCGGCTTGCCCGGCAAACTGGCCGGCGCTCAGGTGTCAGAGACGTCGTCACTGGGTACGGAAGAGTTAGCCGAAACCGGTTGGCTGCGATTCTCGGGTGAGGAGACGCAAGCGTTGTCGCTCGAATTGCCGGCGATTTTCAGCGTGCCGTTGCATCACGTGCTGATCGCCGCGTTTCTGCACGTTTTGCACGATGCACAAGACGGCGCGCCGCGCAAAACGCTTGTCGAAGTGGAAAGCCACGGACGGGTCAGCTTCGACGACGACATCGACGTATCACGCACGGCCGGTTGGTTCACGTCCAGCTATCCGCTGGTGCTCGACAGCGCCCACGCCGATTTGAGGCGAAGCGTCGTGCAGGTCCACGACGCATTGTCGGCGGTGCCCAATCTCGGCGTCGCTTATGGTTTGCTGCGCGACGAACTGGTCGGCGAATGGGGCGGCGAACCGGTGCCAGCGGTCTGCTACAACTACCTCGGTGAATTCAATTTCGCGCGCGATCCGGGATTGCCGCTCAAACCGTCGCGCTACTCGACCGGCATCGCTCGCGGACCGGAAAACGAACGCACGCACGACCTGAAACTCACCGCGCGAATTCTGGATGGCCAGTTGCTCGTCGATCTGTCGTTCAACGGCGCGACCCACAGCCGCGATGTGATCGAGAATCTCCTTGTGCGACTCCACGACACATTGCTGAAGGCGGCGGGGCTTTCCTGCGGCGAAGCAAAGGTCGTCGTCGAACGGGGCAGCAGTTCGGGCCTGCTCGCCTATGCACCGGCCTCACTCGGTTGGATCGCGTCCGCGCCGAAGACGACTCGCGACTATGCGAGTGTGCTGCTGACCGGCGCAAGCGGCTACCTCGGCATCTACGCGTTACACGAACTGCTGACTACGACGCAATCGCACGTGTTCTGCCTGGTCCGCGAAAAGGCCGGAGTCGGCGCATTGCAGCGCTTGCAGGAAACGTTCAAATGGTATTTCCCGCAAGCCGAACTGAACGCGTTCTCGACGCGCTATACGGTGCTGTCCGGCGACCTCGAAAGCGACAATCTCGGACTCGCGGCATCGGACTATGCGAAGCTCGAACGCGAGATCGAAGCGATCTATCACTTCGCCGCCGACACCCGTCTGTTTGCCGACGAATCGACGTTGAAACGGCAAAACGTGGACGGCACGCGTCGGATGATCGAACTCGCGCGCAATGGCCGACAAAAGGACCTGCACTACATGTCGACCCTTGCCGTGTGCGGATTCAATCCGGGCGGCGATCCGGTCACGTTCGACGAAGAATCGCTCGATGTAGGTCAGGACTTCCTCAACGACTACGAGCGCTCGAAATTCAAAGCGGAACAGCTGGTCAACGCGTTCATCGCTCACGGCGGAAACGGTTACATCTACCGCACTGGCAATGTATCCGGACACTCGCAGAGTGGACGCTTTCAGCGCAACGGCAGCGACAACCGCTTTGTTCAATTTCTGCGCGCGGTTCTGAAAGTCGGTGAACGGCCGCTCAATCTAGGCGAGGACATCGCACTGAGTCCGGTCGATTTGGTGGTCGGCGGCATTGTCAGGTTGTCTGTCAATGCGTCACTGACGGGACACACGTTTCATGTTGACAGTCCGTGGCAAATCCCAATTGTCGACATTCTGGCCGCGCTCGAAGCCATCGGCGCTAAATTCACGCAGACCCGGTTCGAAACGTTCGCCGACGTCTTCCGGCCACACAACCAGACACGCGACCGCGATATATCCCTTGGCTATTTCTGGGCCAATCGGGAGAAACGTGCGATTACGCTGAAGCACGACCGAACGCTGTCGCAACTCGAACGACTTAACCACAGGTTCGATCCACTGAGTCGTGAATGGCTAACGTTGTTCTTCACCGGTTTGGTGAGCGACGGAACGCTTAGCATCCCCACGGAGTTCAAGGAGGGCGAGATCTTGTCGGTGTAAAAGTAAGGGCAAAGTGGCTGGGCACGTTGGCCCAAATCGCGGTCCAAAAGGCGTTGGGCTGAGGAAGACGTGTGCATTCTTTGATGTTTGAGAAAGCGCAAGCCTACACCCATATTTCGCCCAACCCATTGGACGATGGACGCTTCGTCCAATTCGCAGCGTGGGCGGATCTAGAATGGGCGGGGGAGCACTTGGACACGAGTCTACGAACGAAGTCGTCTTTCGGGCGACGATCTTCGAATCTGAGCAGTAGGGAGAAAACAGAGTGACAACCTTTGCTGAAATCGAACGCCTGTTGCTTCGGCTGGGAGTCGCAATCCCAATCATTCAGGCGCCGATGGCAGGAACCGGGACGATGGCGCTGGCCGCTGCGGTGTCTAACGCCGGCGCATTGGGTTCGCTTGCGGTCGGTGCGATGGATCCCAAGGCCGCACGCCAGTCGATCCGTGGGTTGCGAGAACTGACTAGCAAGCCGTTCAACGTGAACGTGTTCGCTCATGTTCCGCCCATGCCTGATCTGGATCGGGAGACGCGTTGGATCAAGTTTCTGGCGCCGCTTTTCGGCGAAGTCGGCAGCACACCGCCCGCGCGCTTGACGGAAATTTACAGGAGCTTCGTTGCTGACGACGCGATGCTGGAAGTCTTTCTGGAAGAACGCCCCCAAGTCGTCAGTTTCCATTTGGGCCTGCCTTCGAGGGAACGCATCGCCGTACTACGGGAGGCTGGCATTATTCTGTTTGCGACTGCCACGTCTGTTGAAGAGGCACAGACAATCGAGGGCGCGGGCGTCGACGTGATTGTAGCTCAGGGTATTGAAGCCGGAGGACATCGCGGCGTATTCGACCCGGCGGCAAATTCAGACGAAGCATTGAGTACGCTCGCGCTCGTATCGCGGCTGGCGCGACAGACGTCGCTTCCGATCGTTGCTGCTGGAGGCATCATGGATGGCGCAGGTATCGCTGCGGCGTTGGCGGCCGGCGCGCAAGCCGTGCAGCTCGGCACGGCGTTCATCCTCACTCCAGAATCTGCCGCTGATTCTGCGTATCGTGCCGCGCTGACTGACCCATCAGCTCACACAGAGCTAACAGCGGCCATCTCAGGACGTCCCGCGCGCTGCATCGCCAACCGCTTTACCGAGGCCGGACGGCGACTCGACGGTGTGGCGATTCCCGACTATCCGATTGCATATGATGCGGGCAGAGCACTGCATGCGGCAGCCAAAGCGTACGGCAACTTGCAATTTTCGGCGCACTGGGCGGGGCAGGGATTGGCGCTGTCGCGAGACATGCCGGCTGCACAAATGGTCAAGGTGCTCGCAGAGGAGTTACGGAAGGCTGCGCCCACACTGTGCCCGCACTGATCGCGTGTGAACGGTGAGTGATTTTGTTCGGCCATAGAGGAGACTGAAATCGACATGCGTATAGCCTTATTGGGTTCCCGGCGCAGTCCGTTTGTGCGGAAAATTCGCGTCGTTCTGGACGAGAAGAATCTGGAATACGAATTGTTGGAGGTGGAGATATCGAGCTCCAATTCGCCGGTCTTCGCGTACAACCCACTCGGAAAGGTTCCATGCCTTGTCGCCGGAGATATCGATAACGGCGAATCATTTTACGATTCGAGCGTAATCGTTGAGTATCTGGACTTCCTTTCTCCGACCCCCCGCATGTACCCGTCTGGATCGCTAGAGCGGGTGAGGGCCCGCCGCATCGAGGCGTTAGCCGACGGAGTGCTGGATGCAGGGATTCTTGCTCGCTCCGAACTCGTTGAACGCGCTGATGAGCTGCGAAATCCTGAATGGATCTGGCGGCAGATGAAGAAAATCCACTCGGGAGTCGCGGCGCTATCGCAAGCACTCAGTGGCGACCGCTACTATTGTGGTAACACGCTGACGATCGCAGACATCTCCACTTCTGTTACGTTGGCTTGGCTGGATTTCAGATTTCCCGAAGTTAATTGGTCGGCGCGTTTTCCAAATCTCCGGCGGCTCTTATCGGAAACCGGCTCCCGGACATCATTTACCTCTAGCGAACCTTGGGCTAGCTAGTGTGGAGATGCCGTTTTGCTACGTTGCATTACATGCTGCGCGGGGCGCTAACGGGGCCTGACATAGGGAGTCCCTTCGGCAGCCGGTCACGACAATCCGGAGAACGGAACATCCAGACACAACTCGTTAGGTGCGGTCAATCCGCTGCGGGATTAGACGCTCAATGCAGCGATGATCGCCCTGGCCGTGAGCGCGCCGTTGTAGCTCGTGTAGAAGCCAAATACGTCATAGACCGCGCTACCCCAGTCGCCCTGGACTTCGGCCGGCAGAGAAGCGTTTTGAGCGGTATCGGACACGTTTCGAACAAAGGTAAACTGCAACCCCTGTTGCAGACAGACCTGGGCGATGACTGCATCGTCCATTTCAATCACGGCGAAGTTGTCGTAAGAACCCGCCGGCAAACTTGCACATGATGTCGGCATTATCGCAACGTCGCGGCTCGCGGAATTCACCTTCACTTTCTCGGTTCCCCGTTGATAGGCCATCCAGATATAGATGGATCGCAGTTCAGTGTCGCATATGTAGCCGCGCCCGTGCGGTCAGCGCAGCAGCGTTGGGCACGATGTCATCGGGGCTCGATATGGCCAGGCCGCTCCGTCAGCGATTGCGGGCGGTCATCAAACAGCGCCGCGTAGTAGACCGTGTTCGACAACACATTCTTGACGTAGTCGCGGGTTTCGTTGAACGGAATCCGTAGACCGCATTAAAAGTGTCACTGGTTCGCAAGTAAAACTGTCACTTATGGCGTGCACCGCTTCACTCCGAACTTTCTTACGCGTGCGCAGGAATCCAAATATGGAATTCTTTGTTCACTTCAATATGGCGTGCGGATAACGTATTTCACTTCCCATGGCGACACGGCATAAATATGCCGGCGATTCGTGGTGCAAGGTTTCAGTGGATTGATCGTGAGCAGCACAGGCTACAGTTACCGGAGCGAGGTATGTCAACAGAGCTGATTTCCAGGGCGTCGCCGTCGAGCGCATATCCATGCGGGTACGGGCGTCGCCAACGGAATCCGGTTCGCCGTTACGCCGGTATTACCGTGGTTCTGCTGCTGCATGTCTTCTTCATCTGGGCGCTGATGAATGGCCTCGCGAATAAGGTCGTGCAGATCGTGCAGAAGCCGATCGAGACCAGGATCATCGAACCGGTGAAACCGCCACCGCCGCCCCCCATCCCGACGGTGAAACTGCCCCCGCCGAAGTTCACGCCGCCACCGCCACCGCGGCCGTTTGTGCCGCCGCCAGAAGTGGCGCTCACGCCGCCGCCCGCGCCGACGATCACGCATCAGGCCACGCCAGAGCCGACGCCGGTCGCACCGCCGCCCGCGCCCGTAGCGCCGCCGCCGCCCGCGCCCGCGAAGCCGGTTAGCCACGTCATCGGCGTCGTGTGCCCGAACTCGGACGAGATCCGCCGCTCGATGGGCTACCCGCAGGAAGCGCAGGACAACAACATCACGGGCGACGTGACGGTCTCTTTCGTTGTCGACCCGCAGGGGCACGTAACCGACGAGAAGGTCGAGCAGTCCGCCGATCCGATCCTTGATCGAGCGGCCTTCATCGCGGTGAAGAAGTTCAACTGCATTTCGCAAGGACAGCCGGTTCGCGTACAGGTGCCGTTCTCGTTCAACCTGAACTGAGTGGCGCGTGAGCGGTCCTGGCTTGCCTCGATGCAAACCCGTTCAATATCAATGACTGCACCATCTGGAGCATGTATGAAGAAGCGTTCCTTTGCCGCCGTGGCGGTTAGCCTGCTCATCTCGGCTACGGCCGTCAGCTTCCTCGGCGCGCCGCGGGCGGTTCGGGCCCAGGCGAGCGCGCCGGCCGTTTCCGCAGCGGTCACGGCCGGCGCGTCAGGTGTAGACCACGTCCCGGTGGCGTCGCAGACGACAGCGGCCATCGACCAGCCGGTACCGCCGCCCATCGCGGCGACGAGTACCGAGGTGACCAACCCGTACGGTCTCGGCGCGTTATGGGCGAACGGCGACTTCGTCGCGCGTTTCGTGCTGATTCTGCTCGTGCTTATGTCGATGGGAAGCTGGTACATCATGATCACCAAGTTCTTCGAGCAACTGCGTGCTAACCATCGCGCGAAATCGGCCGACGAGCAGTTGTGGAGTGCGCCGTCGCTCGCGCAAGGCGCGGAGCAGCTCGATGAGAATTCGCCGTTCCGTTTTATTGCACAGGTGGGGATAGAGGCCGGGAAGCACCATGACGAAGCCTTGCTCGAAGCGGTGGATCGCAACACCTGGATCGACGTGTCGATCGAGCGCGCCATCACCAACGTGTCGAACCGCTTGCAGGACGGTCTCGCGTTCCTCGGCACGGTGGGCTCGACGGCGCCGTTCGTCGGCCTGTTCGGCACGGTATGGGGGATTTATCACGCGCTCACCGCGATCGGCATCGCCGGGCAGGCGTCGATCGACAAGGTGGCGGGTCCGGTCGGTGAAGCACTGATCATGACGGCGATTGGTCTCGCGGTCGCGGTGCCGGCCGTGCTGGGCTATAACTTCCTCGTGCGTCGGAACAAGTCGGTAATGGAGCGCGTGCGTGCGTTCGGCGCGCAGTTGCACACAGTCCTTCTGCCTGGCACGAAGCGTCAGGTACGCGCGGTCGCGAACGCGCATTGAGCCAACCCAACAGGCGGAGCTAGAAGTCATGGCCATAAACGTTGGACAGGACGGTCAGGAGGATGAGGTGATCGCCGCCATCAACACGACGCCGCTCGTCGACGTGATGCTGGTGCTGCTGATCATCTTCCTGATCACGATTCCGGTCGTCACGCACACCATACCGGTGCAGTTGCCGAAGGAGACGGTGAATCCGTTGCAGACCAAACCGGACAGCATCGAGATCGCGGTCAACAAGGACGGCGACCTGTTCTGGAACGAGAAGCTGGTCGATCGGCCGACGCTGCTCGCGCGGCTGAAGGTGGCGTCCGTCAAGTTACCTCAGCCTGAGGTGCATGTACGCGGTGACCAGATTACACGCTATGAATTCATCGGACGTGTAGTCACGGCCTGCGAGCGTGCCGGGATCTCGAAGGTGTCATTTATTACTCAGCCGCCGGTGCACGGCGGCTAGCTTTGCATGGGATCGGAGTAAGCGCTAAAGCGCTAACTCTGGTCGACAGGAGCACACAATGGGAATGAACGTATCCTCAGGCGGCAGCGAGCCCGACGTGATGGTCGACATCAATACCACGCCACTGATCGACGTGATGCTGGTGTTGCTGATCATGCTGATCATCACGATTCCGATCCAGATGCACTCGGTGAAGATGAACCTGCCGGTCGGCAACCCGCCGCCGCAGGCCGTGCCGCCGCCGGTCGTGCAGGTCGACATCGATTTCGACGGCACGATCAGGTGGAACGGCGCGCCGGTTGCCGCCGGCGCTGATCTTGAGAAGCATATGGCCGAGGTCGCCGGGCAGCCGGACCAGCCGGAGATTCATCTGTTGCCGAACAAGCTTGCACCGTACAGGGACGTGGCCGCCGTGCTGGCGGCTGCGCAGCGCGAAGGGGCGACGAAGATCGGGCTCATCGGCAATGAGCAATATATGCAGTGAGCGCGCGCGACCAGCAGACGGCAGAGGTTTGTCGCCCGGCGTCTGACCGGATGGCCCGCGTCACAAAGGAGATCCCATGAGTACCCTCCACAATGAAATCGACCTGGATGCCGACGGACGTCACGTGGGCTATCTGCGTCTGCCGCACTCGGTTCATCGTTCGGCGTATGGCTGGATTCCGATTCCGATCGCATCGGTGCGCAATGGCGACGGCCCCGTCGTGCTGCTGATGGGGGGCAATCACGGTGACGAGTACGAAGGGCAGGTGCTGGTCTCCAGTCTGATTCGCGAGATTGAGCCGCAGTGGGTGCGCGGCCAACTGATCTTTTTGCCGATGGCGAATTTTCCGGCTGCGGTCGCGGGCCTGAGGACTTCGCCGCTCGACGGCGGTAACCTGAACCGCAGTTTTCCAGGAGACCCGCAAGGCTCGCCAACAGCCGCGATCGCCGACTACATCGAGCACACACTGCTCGCACGCGCGCAATACCTGATCGACCTGCATTCGGGCGGAAGTTCGCTTCTTTACGACGGCGCCAATATGCTGGCTATCGAGCCGCGCGATCCCGAAGAGGAAGAGCGGCTCAAAGCATTGCTCACTGCGTTCGGGTTGCCGCGCGCATTTCTGCATCGGCCGAATCCGGTCCATGCGGCGACCGCCGCGCGGCGCCAGGGCGCGATTTCCATCCTCACGGAGCTCGGCGGGGGCGGCACCGTACAGGCGAGCCTGCTGCGCGATGCGCGACATGGACTGCTGAATCTGCTCGGCTTCATCGGCGTGTTGAGCGGACCACTCGTACCGGACGGTCCGCCCGCGCGGACGCGCTTCTTCACGGTGTCCGGCTCGCGCCACTACGTGTATGCCTATGATCACGGCGTGTACGAGCCACTCGTCGAATTGGGCGATCAGGTCGCGGCGGGCCAGCCCGCGGCGCGAATCCATTTCCCCGACACGCCGCTAAGGGAACCCGTCACCGCATTTTTCGCGAGCGCGGGCGAGGTCGTTTGCAAACGTGTGCCGGCCGCCGTGGAGCGTGGCGACTGCCTGTTCCATCTCGCTGAACCGGTTTAAGGGTGATGTCGGATAAGTCCAGTGCCGCTATCGTGGAAGATTGCACGTTTTATCGGTGATCGCATCTGCGTTCGCAATGAGATGAATGGTGGCGTGGATTTAATTATTCAAATTGGTAGGAAGTGAAAAAATAACGTCGCTATTCTGGAAATTTACACGTTTTATTGGATTTTGAGGCGTGTTTCTATGGTCCGTCTGATCGCGTAGATCCAATATTTGAAGGCAATTTGAAATAATTGTGCAATTAACCGGTGCAAGTTCACGGCGTTGATTTTCTGAGCAATCTATACGAGCGTTGAGCTTCGGCAGTGATGCAATCAGATGGATGAAAGCAATATGAAATACGTGTGCAATAAATATTGAGAAAATTAACCCGCCGTACTGATGGCGAGGTTCTTGCCGCTATCGCGCGGATAACGGCGTGAATTAAATTTACAAGATATACGGAATAACGATCCGTTAAATCTTTGGTTCATTCAGAACGGGTGGCCTGTTATCTTATTTATAGCTCGACGGCAATCAAAGTCGGACGGCAAAAGGAAAGGGATTCAACGACAGGAATGACAGGGATAAGACCTATCCCCTATCCAGCATGACCTACGAAATTATTGATATTACACCGCTGGACCCCGTTGCACGTCCGCTATTGGACGCGCTGACCGTCGAATACACGACACGCTATCGCGACTTCCGGCCGGCAAGCGCGGCATCGGTAAGTGAAGAAATGATGCGTTATCCGGCCGAGTTGTTCGCACCACCCGAAGGCGCGTTCATCGTCGTCGTGCGCGATGGGGAGACGGTCGGCGGAGGTGCGTTCAAGCGCTATGACGCGACGACCGCGGAACTCAAGCGTATCTGGACACACGCCACTCAGCGGCGTCAGGGGCTAGGCCGCCGCGTCGTGCAAGAACTCGAAGCGCGAGCGTTGCGTCAGGGGTATCGCCGCGTCTATCTGACCACCGGCTTTAAACAGCCGGAAGCAGCAGGCCTCTATATCAATGCGGGATACGAGCCTCTGTTCGATCGTTCGATCGCACCGGAGATCCATTTTCGTCTTCCGTTTGGCAAGGACTTGCTGGAACCGGGCCGCGTCGATTCGTTACACGATCTGGTTGCGCCCGCGCCGCTCGGTCAACGGTAGTTACGCGCGTAACGCAGCGCATCGATCAATTTGTTCATCTCACGGGGTATATCGACTCATGAAGCAAAACAGGGGAATCCGGGCAGCGGCGACTGGAACATTTGCCGCATTGGCGATGGGCGTGGCAGGCATCGCACTGGCGGCAGGTACCACCTTCAATCTGAGTCCGGATCAGCACGGTCAGGTCCGGACCACGCCTGACGCAGCAGCCATCAGGGCCGTGCCGGCCACGTTTCCGTTTGTCGCGAAGGATGAGCTGGTTATCGGCATGACCGTGGCATATCCGCCGCTCGGCACGTATGCGACCGATAACAGGACGATCGTCGGTTTCGACCCGGATCTCGCGCAACTGGTCGCGGACGGTCTTGGGCGCAAACTGAAAATCGTGCCGCTCGCATGGGAAGACTGGCCGCTCGCCGTGCAATCGGGCAAGGTCGACGCGGTTCTGTCGAACGTGACGGTCACGGAACAGCGCAAGGAGAAATTCGATTTCTCCACTTATCGGCGTGACGTGCTCGGTTTCTACGTAGCCAGATCGAGTCCGATCAAGACAATCCGTGAACCGAAAGACGTTGCCGGGCTGCGTGTCATTACCGATTCCGGAACGAATCAGGAAAAGATACTGCTCGCGTGGGACAAGGAGAATGTTGCGCACGGGCTGAAACCCGCGCAGATTCAATACTACGACGATATTGCCGTCAGGGACGTGGCACTGCGCTCGGGGCGCGCCGACGCGGTTCTGAGTGTCAACTCGGCGCTTGCCTACGCGGCAGCGCAGAAAGGCGAAATACGCTCGGTTGGCACCATTAGCGGCGGCTGGCCGATTATGGCCGATGTCGCGATTACGACGAAGAAGGGCAGTGGACTCGCTGCGCCGCTCACCGTGCTGCTGAACGACCTTATTCGCAGCGGAAAATACACTCAGGTACTCGACCGCTGGAATCTCGGTTCCGAAGCGATCGATCAGGCGAAAACGAATCCTCCTGGGCTTCCCAAGACTTGAATCATCGAGGTAGTCGAGGCTGCCTCGATAAGCTCAGCTGTAAATAATAAGCATAGCTAAATTGCGGATTTGCGCATGACTGATGTCGGCCGTGTGCCGGAGAAGTGTGTCCGCAAATAACCAACGGGATAGTCGATGCGCGGGAAAAACAGGAAAGACAGGAAGTACGGGACCGATCGGCCCATCATTGGGGTTCGCAGAAAAGTGCTGTCGATTGCGGTGCTGGCCGCCACATGCAACGGCGCGGCATGGGCACAGGGCGCGGCGACGCCAACGGAAGCGAGCGATGCTGCCGCCGTCGCGCCGGGCGCCGCTCAGCCGGATGCTGGCGCGTCCAATGCGAGGCAGACCGGCACGGCCATTACCGTTCAGCAGGATACGGTGGTTGTCACGGGTACGCGCACCGATACCAAGGCAAGCCAGAGCCTGACGCCGGTGGACGTGATCAGCGGCGCCCAGTTGCGTTCCACCGGGCAAAGCAATCTGCGCGACGCGCTGGTTCAGCTGTCGCCGTCGATCTCGCGTGAGAACTACGCAGGCGATGCCGCGGTGCTGACCGACGCACTGACGCTGCACGGACTGAGTCCGGATCACGTGCTCGTGCTGGTGAATGGCAAGCGCCGCCATACCACGGCGAACATTGCACTCGACGGCGGGTTGAATCAGGGCTCGACCGGTGTCGATATCGACATGATTCCGGTCGGCTTGATCGACCACATCGAGGTGCTGCGTGATGGGGCGGCGGCGCAGTACGGATCGGACGCCATCGCGGGTGTCATCAACATCATCCTGAAGAAGAGTTCGCATGGGGGAGAACTGCAGACGACGAACGGCCAGACCTATGCGGGCGATGGCTTCAAGAACGGCGAGTCGGCCAATATCGGCCTGGACCTGGGCGGCAAAGGTTTTCTGGACCTGAGCGCGGAATACAACCGTCAGAACCATACGATCCGTACCGGGCCTGACGATTACTTTGGAACGTTTAAACCGGGGCACGGTTATTACAATCCGATCGAGGGCGATCCGGCGAGCACGCGCGAGTCGGTGGGCTACAACGCTGGGTACTACCTTGGCGACGATGTCGAGTTGTATGGCTTTGGCACGTATGCGCATCGCGACGCGCAGTCCTACCAGAACTATCGTCCGCCTTCGGTGCTGCCGCAAATCTATCCGAATGGGTTCGTGCCGGTGGAGACCGTCAACGAAAACGACTTTTCGGTGACGACGGGTATCAAGGGCCAGAATCTGTTCGGCTGGTCGTGGGATCTGAGTACAACCTACGGTGGCGATCATGACGTCGTCGGTATGCGCAACTCGGCCAACACGGGACTGTATGCTGCGCTGGGCTATACGCCGACCAGTTTCCATCTGGCCACTGTCAGCAACACGCAGTTGACGAACAACCTCGATTTCTCGCGGTCCTTCCAGCTTCCGCTGCTCCCGGCGCCGGTGAATGTGTCGTGGGGTGTCGAGCAGCGCCGCGAGACCTATTCGGTGGGAGCGGGCGATTATGCGTCTTATATCGACGGCGGCTCCCAGGCGCTGCCCGGCCTTGCTCCTGTCAGCGCGAGCGATAACTCGCGTAACGTGGTCGGCACGTATATCGACCTGTCGACCCATCTGACACCGAAATGGACGGTCGATCTGGCTGGACGTTTTGAGCATTACAGCGACGTGGGGAGTACGACGAACGGCAAGCTCTCCACGCGCTACGACTTCACGCCGGCATTTGCCGTGCGTGGCAGCGTCAGTACCGGGTTCCGTGCGCCGTCGCTGGCCGAGGAGTACTACAGCAATGTCAATGTATCGCCGGCATCCGTGGCCGGCCTGCTCGCGGCCAACTCGTCGGCGGCAAAGCTGATCGGTGCCCAGCCGCTGCAGTCGGAGAAATCGACCAACTACAACATCGGCTTCGTGCTGACGCCGGTCCCGGGCCTGCACCTCACACTCGATGCTTATCAGATCGACATCCGCAACCGGATCGTCGAAGGTGGCACGGCGTCGGGCGCGGACGCGATCGCCGCGTTGGAGGCAGCGGGGCTGTCGGTGCCGAGTTCGGTCCCGGCTTCGGCAGTATCCGCGAGCTACTTCACCAACGGTGCGAGCACGCGTACCCGCGGGATCGATCTGACCGGCACCTACCACACCGGTTTCGGCCGCTTCGGGCAGGTCGACTGGGATCTGGGCGTGAACATCAATACGACCTCGGTCACGCATGTCGCGACTGGCGCGAACGGCAAGCCGGAACTCAACGCGCAACAGATCGCCTGGCTCTCCACGTCCACGCCGAAGAACAAGATCATCGTCGGCGGCACGTGGCATCTCGACAAGTGGGGTGTGAGCCTGCACGAGACGCGCTACGGTTCCACGTCGAGCGAGGAAACCTACTTCTCCGGGCCGAACGCGTTCTCGACCACGCAGTTTCTGCATTTCGAGAACGCCGCCCGCTATATCACCGACGTCGAAGTCCGCTACGACGTGACGAAGAAGTTCCAGATCGCGGTGGGGGCCAACAATCTCTTCAACGTCTATCCGAGCAAGCTGCCTTATGAAGCGCAACTAGAAGGCGCGCAGTACGACGCATTCGCGTCGACGACCGGGGTGAACGGCGGTTTCTACTACGCGCGTGCCCGCTACGTGTTTTGACGTTTTCTTGATATGCATAGAAAAATTTGCTCGAACGATTTCGCACCCCGCTAGCGATAATGGGATCAGCGGAATCGTTCAGCGAATTCCAACAAACTTATTTCCTGTGCACTGCAGGGTGCATTGGGGGGCTCGATATGTCCTACTTACTTTCGATTCTCGACAAGAGTCCGATCGCCGACGGAAAGAGTGCCCATGATGCGCTGCGCTTCACTGTGCGGCTCGCGCAGCGTGCGGAGGCGTTGGGGTACAAGCGTTACTGGATCGCCGAGCATCATGGCGCGCCTGGACTCGCGAGTTCCGCGCCGGAGATCGTCGTGTCGCATCTGCTCGCCCATACCTCGCGCATCCGTGTCGGTTCGGGCGGCGTGATGCTTCAGCACTACAGTCCTTTCAAGGTTGCAGAAACTTTCCGGGTGCTCGCATCGCTCGCGCCAGGACGCGTTGATCTCGGCATCGGCAAGGCGCCGGGCGGACTGCCGTTGACAACGCGCGCGCTGCAATGGTTTCACGACAAGGCGAAGAAACCGGATTTCGCGCAACAGTTTGCGGAACTCGACGCGTTCCTGAAGTGGGGCGTGGCCGTTGATCACCCGCTGGCAGGCGCGATCGCGCTACCGACGCCGCCTGAGGCGCCTGAGCGCATTCTGCTGGGCGCGAGCGTGGAGAGCGCGGTACTCGCGGCGCAGCATGGCTGGCAGTTCTGCTACGCCGGCCATTTCAACGGCGACGAAGCCAACATTGAGCGCTCGCTTGACGCCTATCGCAGCGTGACCGGCCGCACGCCGCTGCTGGCGCTCTACGCGTTCGCGGCACCTTCGCGCGACGAAGCCCAGCGGCAGGTCGGCGCACTGCGTATTTTCAAGTTGCAGCTTGCGACGGGGCAGAGCGTCAATCTCCCGAGTCCCGAAGCGGCCGCGGAATTCGCGCGACAAACCGGCGTGAACGACTATCGCCTCGACGAACTTCGCCCCCATGTCATCGCCGGCACTTCGGACGATGTACGCCGCGAACTCGACGCCTTGCACGAACGCTTCGGCATCGAGGAATTCGTGATCGACACCCCGATAACAGACTATGCGCAGCGGCTCGCTTCGGTCGAGGCGTTGGGCAGCGCGGAACAGACCGCACGCGTCTGATTGGCTCATCCTACTTACGGACCAGACTATGACTCAGCGAAATCTCACTTTTGGCATCATGCTGCACGGCGCGGGCGGCCACATGAATGCGTGGAAGCATCCGGCCGGTCCCGCGGATGCCAGCGTCAACCTGGATTTCATCACCGGCGTCGCGCAGAAGGCCGAGGCCAACGGCGTCGCGTTCGCATTCGTGGCCGATGGGCTTTATATCAATGAGAAGTCGATTCCTCACTTTCTCAACCGCTTCGAGCCCATCTCGATCCTTTCCGCACTGGCGACAGCGACTTCGAAGATCGGCCTTGCGGGCACGCTGTCGACTTCGTACAGCCATCCTTTTACGGTGGCGCGGCAGTTCGCGTCGCTCGACCTCATCAGCGGCGGGCGCGCGGGTTGGAACGTCGTGACGTCCCCGCTCGAAGGGTCCGCGAAGAACTACGGCGGTCAGCATCCGGACCACGAACTGCGCTACGAGATCGCCGACGAGTATCTCGAAGTAGTGCAGGGGCTCTGGGATAGCTGGGACGACGACGCCTTCGTTCGCGAACGCGAGAGCGGCCGTTTCTTCAACGGTGACAAGTTGCATACGCTCGATCACAAGGGACGGTTCTTCGAAGTCGCCGGGCCGCTGAACATTCAGCGCTCGCCGCAAGGACAGCCGGTGATTTTCCAGGCCGGTTCATCGGATTCGGGTATCGCGCTCGCCGGCAAATACGCGGACGCGGTGTTTACGCATTCGCCTTCGCTCGAAGAAACGAAGGCGTTTGCCGACCAGGTGCGTCAAAGCGCGGTCGAGCACGGGCGCGCGGCGACCGACGTGAAGATCTTCCCGGGCATCGGGCCGATCGTCGGCACGAGCGCGGCCGAAGCGGAGGCAAAGTATCGCGCGATCCGCGACCTGCTGACCATCGACGACGCGCTTGCCTATCTTGGGCGCTTTTTCGAGCATCACGACTTCACGCAATATCCGCTCGACCAACCGTTCCCCGAGCTGGGCGATCTCGGCTCGAACAGCTTCCGTTCGACGACCGACCGCATCAAGGCCGACGCAAAGCGTACCGGTGCAACGCTACGTCAGATCGCGCTGGAAGTGGCGACGCCGAAAACGCAATTCATCGGCACCGGCGAGCAGATTGCCGATGAGCTGATCCGCTGGTTCGACGCCGGCGCGTCCGACGGCTTCATCCTTGGCTTTCCGGTGCAGGCAGAAGGGCTGGACGATTTCGTTCGCTATGTGATTCCGGCGCTCGAGGCACGCGGACGCTATAGCCGCACGCTGACCGGGGCGACGCTGCGCGATCACCTCGGTTTGCCTCGCCGGGAAAGCCGTTATGTAAGCGCGGAAACCGCCTGATGATGGGCATGCAACGCAGGAGGACAGCATCATGAGCGACACCACCCAGTTCGCGGGTCCCGCGCACGCGGTTCATGCCGGACAGAAGGCCGGCGCCGACGACGGCCACGACTACGCGCACTACCGGATCGTGCCGGCGCGGCATCATGCGCGCACAGCCGCCACCTTGCTCGCCGTGGTCGTGGTCGCGATCGTGCTGAACTCGATACTCGGTAATCCACGCTGGGGCTGGGGTGTCTTCGCGCAGTGGTTCTTCGCCGAACCTGTGCTCTCCGGGCTTGGGCGCACGCTCGTACTGACAGGGCTCGGCGCGCTCTTCGGCTTCGCGCTCGCCACGCCGCTGGCACTCGCGCGCGTATCGCGTTCTCCGCTACTGGCGGGCTGCGCGTGGGCCTTCATCTGGCTGTTCCGCTCGATTCCCCCGATCGTGCTGCTGCTCCTGCTGAACAATCTCGGTTATCTGTACGAGACGATCTGGATCGGCGTGCCGTTCACGCACTTCGCGCTGCTGAACGAATCGACCACCGACCTGATCAGTCCGTTTTTTGCGGCCGTGCTTGGGCTCACGCTGAATCATGCCGCGTTTTCGGCCGAGGCGATCCGCGGCGGGATTCTCTCCGTCGACCACGGACAACGCGAAGCGGCCGCCGCGCTCGGCTTGCCGGGCGGTCGCCAGGTTCGCCGCATCGTGCTGCCGCAGGCCATGCGCGCGATTCTTCCGACAGCGTTCAACGACGTGATCGGGCTCGCGAAAGGCACCTCGGTTGTCTATATCCTCGCGATGCCGGACCTGTTCTACACGGTGCAAATCATCTATCACCGCAACCTCGAGGTGATTCCACTGCTGATGGTCGCGACGGTCTGGTATCTGATCATCCTGACCGTGTTGTCGGCAATCCAGGTTCACATCGAACGGTATTACGCACGTGGCTCGACGCGCGAGCAGGTGGCGGTGTCGCCACTGGCCGCGCTATTCAGGCGGTGGCGTACCGCGCGTGCCGCACGTAGCGAAACCTCGGCTCAGTCGGATCGCAAGCATCGCACGCCAGTGGCGGCAGAAGCGGCAACGGCAGCGGCAGGCTGGGCTCAACGGCGCGTCGGCGGAAGGGTAGGCATCCACAACGTGTCGAAAAGCTTCGGTACACTGAAGGTACTCGATAACGTTTCGTTCTCGTTTCCGTCGGGCAGCGTCACGGTCATTCTCGGCCAGTCAGGCTCGGGCAAGTCGACCTTGTTGCGCTCGATCAATCACCTCGAACGCGTCGACGACGGCTTTATCGATATCGACGACGAACTCGTTGGGTATCGCCGCGAAGGGCGCACGCTCTACGAGCTCATGGAGCGGGACATTCTTCAGCGCCGCCGCGACGGTGTCGGCATGGTGTTCCAGAGCTTCAACCTGTTTGCGCACCTGACGGTGCTCGACAACGTCATCGAGGCACCGCTTGCGGCAGGCGTGCCGCGTGCGGAGGCGCAAGCGCAAGCACGCGTTCTGCTCGCGCGCGTGGGACTCACCGGCAAGGCCGACGCGTGGCCACGCCAGCTATCCGGCGGCCAGCAGCAGCGCGTTGCGATCGCCCGGGCGCTAGCGCTGAAGCCGAAGGTTCTGCTGTTTGACGAACCCACCTCGGCGCTCGATCCGGAACTCGTCAACGAAGTACTGGACGTGATCCGTCAGCTTGCGCGATCCGGCACGACGCTGATCATCGTCACGCACGAGATCGGCTTCGCGCGCGAGGTCGCCGACACGATCGTGTTCATGGACGGTGGCCGCATCGTGGAGTCGGGACCGCCTGCGCGCGTGCTCGGCGACCCGGCTCACCCGCGTACCCGCGAATTTCTTTCAAAGGTGCTCTGAAACGCATGTCACGCAAACAATCCCACCACCCAACTGGATCGATGACGAAACGCCGGACGTTCCTGAGCAACCTGGCCGCGCTGGCTACCGTGCCGATCGCATGGTCCGCCGGGCTCGCACGGGCGGCCACGCAGTCTTACGATTTCAGCCCGCAGCAGCAAGGTCGTGCGCATGCGCCGAAAGATCCCGACGCGCTGCGGCTGATCGCGGGTTATCGCTTCGTCACGCCCGGCGTGCTCACGGTGGCAGTTGCGCCATTCGCTACGCCGATCGCCACGTACGCGACCGATGCCCGCAGCATCGTCGGTTCCGATCCCGACTACGCGCAACTGGTCGCCGACGCCCTCGGCCTGCGACTGCAACTCGTGCCGGTCGCGTGGCCGGACTGGCCGCTCGGTCTCGTCTCGGGGCGCTACGATGCGGTGATTTCGAACGTCGGCGTGACGGAGAAGCGCAAACAGAAGTTCGACTTCACGACGTACAGGCTGGGTTTGCATGGTTTCTATGTGCGGGACGACAGTTCCATCAAGTCGATCAGTGAGCCGCGGGATATCGCGGGGCTGCGGATCATTACAGGCTCGGGTGCGATCCAGGAGCGCATTCTGCTCGAATGGAACCGGCGCAACGTAGCGCAGGGGCTGAAGGAAGCCACATTGCAGTACTACGACGACGGCGCCTCCGAGCGCCTTGCGCTGCTATCGGGTCGCGCGGATGCGATTTTCAATCCGCACGCGCCGCTCGCCTATGAGGCCGCGACGCAGGGGCAAATCCGTCAGGTGGGTACGGTCAACGCCGGCTGGCCGTTCAAGGCCGATGTCGCCATCGCGACCCGCAAGGGCAGCGGCCTGGCCCAGGCGCTGACCAGCGCGACGAATGGGTTGATCCGTGGCGGGCAATATCGTGCCGCGCTTGCCCGCTGGGGACTGCAATCGGAAGCATTGGCGCACTCGGAAACCAACCCACCCGGCTTTCCGGATGCCTGAATAAAGCGCACGCCCTACTGGGAACGCCGACCTTGGTGGGTGGCGTTTCCTGTAGGGCGCCAACGTCTCGCCAGAACAACCACCAGGCTCGTATGTGTGCCGTCCACATTGATCATCTTGCTTTCCTGACGCCCGGCAACTATCCGGATGATGCGCCACTTGCGGGTTTCGAGCAGACGCTCGAACTCTTTCGTATCGGTGAGGCACTCGGCTATGACAGTGCGTGGGTGCGCCAGCGCCACCTCGAGCGAGCGGTGTCGTCCGCCGCGACCTTCCTCGCGGCAGCGAGCCAGCGTACGACGCATATCGGACTCGGCGCGGCCGTGATCCAGATGGGTTACGAGAACCCGTTTCGTCTCGCCGAGGATCTCGCGACCGTCGATGTGCTGTCTCGCGGCCGCCTGAACATCGGCCTGAGCGCGGGCGCCCCCGCGCACGGCATTCTGCTCGGCGAGCGGCTCTTCGACGCTAATCCTGAACTGATCGATTTTTCGCATGCGCGTGTGGAGCGTCTGCGCTGTAATCTCGCGCAAGAGTGGCTGGGCGATGAGGACACGTTCGTCGAATCGGCGGCGGGTCGCGTGCGGCCTCGTGTGACACCGTATGCGCCTGGCTTGACCGATCGGCTCTGGTACGGCGGCGGTTCGAGGCATTCGATCGAATGGGCCGGCCGCAACGGTTTCAATCTGCTGATCGGCAACATCACGACGGGCGAGGGCACCGACGACTATCGCGACGCGCAATCACGCCAGCTCGATCTGTTCCGGTCGCATTGGAGCAAAGCGCGGGCACCGCGTATTGCACTGGGCCGTGTGATCGTGCCGATCGACAGCGCCGACGCCCGCACGCGGCAGCGCTATCGCGAGTTCGCCGAAGGGCGCCACGCGCGCACGCTGACGCCGCATGGCGAGCGGCGCACGCTGTTTGTGCCCGATCTGGTCGGTACGGCTGACGAGATCGTCAGCCGCTTGCTTGAGGATCCGGTCGTCGGGCAGGTCCGCGAACTGCGCCTCGAACTGCCGTACGACCTGCCGTTCGAAAACTATCAGCAGATTCTAGAAGATGTCGTCACGCGCGTCGCACCCGAATTGGGCTGGCGGCCCGAAGCCGCGCGCGAGCCCGCGGCCGCCTAGCAGCAGCTCGCCTGTTGCCGGCGCGATGGCTTCATTGAGATGCCGGCGTAGCACCATCGAACCTGAATACGTATTACTCATCGACTACGAAAGGATTGTTCACCATGAGCCGAGATTTGCTGTTGTTGCTGGAACCAGGTTTCACCGATCCCGCTCATCCCAGCGAGCGCTTTGTGTGTCCGCACGGCGTGGCGATCGAAGGGCTGCTCGCGAGCGACTCCGAACGGGCCGCGCAACTCGATGTGAAGCGCGTGCCGTTCTTGCGGCCAAGACAGGAGGTGGTCGCTGCACTCGACGAAGCGCATCAAGGTTTGCCGGTACTCGTACTAGGCGATGGGCATCCGATACCCGACGACGCGCAGACACTAGGCGACAAGCGCTTTGTCACCGATACCAGGCGGATTCTTGCGCTGCTGGCCGAGCGGCACGGCTTCCCGAAGCTTCATTGAGTTTATTCACACCACGCGCTGGGTTCTGGAGTCCAGCCACACACGCAAGGGGTAAGGCATGGTCGCTGCGTTCTCGTCAGTTGTGCCGGAAGACCGTTTCACCTACGTCTCGGTTCACGACCCGCTGGCTCGTCCTTTGTTCGATGAACTAGCCCACGAGTACGGCAGCCGGTATGCCGGCCTGATCAAGGCCGAGGAGATCTCGAGCGAACTACAGCGCTATCCGGTCGAGGCGTTCGCTCCGCCGCACGGCGCGTTCGTGCTGCTGCTCCGCGACGGGCGGGCGATCGCGGGTGGCGCGTTCATGCGCCATGCCGACGCTGGCACCGCCGAATTCAAGCGCATTTGGGTCAGTCGCAGCCATCGGCGTCAAGGGCTTGCACGTCGTGTGCTGGTTGAACTCGAGGCGCAGGCTGTTGGTCTGCGGTACACGCGTGTATTTCTGAGCACGGGCCCCCGTCAACCCGAAGCCATCGCGCTATACCAGGCCAGTGGCTATACGCTGTTGTCGGCTCATGATTTCGGTGAGGATGAGCCGCCTGGCTACCTGTTCGAGAAAAATCTGCCGACGTTGCCAACCGACTGACGCGGACACGCCCTGTTTCTTTGTCGGTTGATGCACAACTCAGCCACATCCGCCAGAGCACGTGTCGCCCTTCCGACGCAACGACGGACTGCGGATTGTGCTGGCTCCGTACTTCGCGCGCCTGCAGCGCGTCCGGCAGTGATGCCTTGTCACCCGCGCGGCCGATCGTGCTGGCGGCCTGGATCGAATAGGCGTCCGGGACGGCGAACGTCTGGCTGCGTCGAAGGGCTGTGATGAGGTGCGCCCATCGCGAGCGACGCCAGGCGCGATCAGGTTGTCTGGTCCATCGATGTCTCGCGCACCGCGGAGATCCGACAGCGTACGGCCTGGAGCGTGTCAAAACGCGTATCGGCAGGGCCAAACTGGCTGTTCGCTGGGCCGCTGCGAGGAATGCGACGCGCTGCCGTCACCGTGGGCCTGATACGCTCGGTCCAACTTTATTGAAATGTGATGGAGAATAAAATGAGGCAGTACCAATTGAGGCTCGATGGGAAAACTTTCCGCCCCGAGCTCGTGTCGGTATTGCAACCGCAATTGCGATCAAGGGAAGTGCTCCTGCAAATGCAGGCGTGGAGCTTGAATTATCGCGATCTGCTGGTGCTTGATGCGAAATCCACTGCGTCCCGACAGGGCCTCGTGCCGGTGTCGGACGGCGTGGGCGTTGTTGTCGAAGTCGGGCCGGGAGCGGAGAAGTTTCGCTTGGGCGATCGGGTTGCGAACACTTTCTTTCGCGATTGAGTAAGCGGTGGATTCGACGCCCGCTATATCAAGTCGGCATTTGGTGGTGATACACCGGGCGTCCTGTCCGAGTTCGTTGCGCTACCTGAGAGCGCGCTCGTTCGGATTACAGACAAACTTTCATCAACGCAAGCGGCGACGCTGCCCTGCGCGGCGGTAACTGCATGGCACGCGCTCTTTCCGCGCGCGAACGTCAATGAGGATTCGGTGGTTCTGATTCAGGGTACGGGGGGGCGTTTCACTGTTTGGCTTGCAATTCTGCTTGGCGGTCGGTGCCCAAACGGTGATTACGTCATCTTCCGACGAAAAACTGAAACGGGCGAGTTCGCTCGGCGCGAACGATCTGGTGAACTATGCAAAGCATCCGGAATGGGACGAAGAGGTGCTGCGTGTGACGGAGGGTAAAGGTGTCACGCACGTACTTGAGATCGGCGGGCCAGATACGTTTCCCAAGTCGTTAAAGGTGCTGGCAGCGGGCGGGACTATCGCGCAGATTGGCGTCATAACGGGCTTCGGGCCGACGGCAAATCTGATGCGTTTGCAGAGCATCAACGCGAATATCATAGGTATCAGTGTCGGTTCAAGAAGCCACCTCGAGGCAACGCTGGACTTCGTGACAGAGAAACACATTCAGCCGGTCATCGACAAAAAATTTGCGTTTGAGGATGTGCCCGCGGCATTCGATTATCTGCGCAGCGGTTCGCATTTTGGCAAGATTGTCGTAGAGATTTGAGTGGGAACGGGACGCTCTGCACCTAAAACAGGCGAACCTCTATGGGGCACGGTCTTATAGTTTCGATGGGCTATCCTGGATCCCGTCGGGCAGATGTACCAAATCAGCACGAAGGCTCAGCTGGCGTTAGGATCATGGCTTCTGCGAGCTCTGCCAAGACTGCGTTGGAAAGTGCCTGACGGTATCGTCGATACACGAGCTGGCGGAAATCCCGTCCCCGCAAGGATGTAGCCAGTGGATTGACAATCGAGCGGGTATGCTCAGGTTCGCTTGCTTGATCCTGTGGCAGTCGTTGGCATGCTTAGCCGATCAATATAGTCGGCCCACTCCTGCATGACCCTGCGACGATCATCGTCAAACGTTGTTCTATCGTAGGCCTTTTGCACATCGCCACGTTTGGCGTGTGCCAGTTGCGCTTCCAGAGCGTCGATATCCATTCCGAGTCGTTCCCGTCCAACCGTACGAAGCATGCCCCGGAAACCGTGCGTCGCGTGTTTTCCTTGAAAGCCCATCTCCCGCAGTGCTTTGCTCAGTGCATCTCGATGCAAATGAGGAGTCTTCTGGCGGGCAGGGGGACGGAAAGACGTAGTGCCCCTTGCCAGTGAGTGACTGCAACTCGTTCAGGACAGCGATCGCCTGCTTGGGCAATGGCACGATGTGATCGTGCCGCATTTTCATCCGTTCGGCGGCAACGTGCCATTCGCCTGTCTTGAGATTTACCTCGTCCCACGGAACTGCGGCAACCACTCCGGGGCGCAGGCCGGTCAGCATGGTGAGCTTGAGGGCGGCACGCGTAATAGGCGACTTGTAGGCGTCGATAGCAAGAACGAGCGGAGCAATGTCCGCAGGCCTGGTGATCGCGGGTATATGGCCTTTCCTGTGGCGAGGCACAACGCCGCGCAGTATCAAGGCGGCGCCATCTGCGCGCAGTCCGTTCTGGACGGCGTACGTCACGATGCCACCGACATACTGCCGTGCCTTGGTCGCGAGGTTAGGCGCATGAGAGGCAATCGCTTCGAGTACCGGCTTGACCTCTGGCGTGGCAAGCGTTGAGATGGGCTTGTTGCGGAGTGCGGGAGTCAGGTATTCGCGCACGACAAACTCCGCCTTCCGGTAGGTTTCGTCCGCCCATTCCTTGCGTTTGAAGTCGAGCCAGCGCTGGGCCACGAGATGGAAGGCGCCTTCGGCCACGCGTTTGCGGGCGATGGACTCGGCCTGGCGATATGCAACCGGATCGATGCCTTCGTGCACAAGATTGCGTGCGGTAGTGGCCGACCGTCGCGCATCAGTGAGCGTGATATCGGGGTAGGGGCCGAGGCTGAGGAAGTTCTCCTTGCCCGTGCTCGGTCGTCGGTAGCGGAGCAGCCAGGTCTTGCTTCCATCCGGCCAGACGCGTAAGGCAAGCCCATTCCCATCCGTGAGCAGATAGGGACGCTCACGGGGTTTGGCAACACGAAACACCACTTCGGACTTGGGTTCGGCGGGTTTGGGCATGGCCTGGCACCTCGATTCCGTGTATACGCAAGTGCATACGCAAAAATCGTCGATGCCAGTGGAACGCACAGGAACTTCAGGCAACAAAAAACCCCGTAAGACGTTGATCTTACGGGGTTTCTCGAACTACTTCGGCTTATGTTGGAACTAAGCCGGAACAACTGATGGTGCCCAGGAGAGGACTCGAACCTCCACGGTGTTGCCACCGCTAGGACCTGAACCTAGTGCGTCTACCAATTCCGCCACCTGGGCACGTTTTCAAACTAGACTGCTATTTTAGCGTGATGATGCAGCGTGTCAATCCCTGCATGCAAACAAACTACCGCTTCATCAAGCGCCCGGTTGTGCCATGCAGCGAAGCAAAACTTCACTGCCCGACCGCCGCGAGTCAACCGTCCTGCCAACCCCAAGATCCGCTCGAAAAACCAGAATCGGACCACATGGCTTCACACAAAAAATAAAGCCGCCTATGTGAAATGCCAGGCGGCTTTACTTCTGAATCTGGTGCCCAAGAGAGGACTCGAACCTCCACAGTGTTGCCACCGCTAGGACCTGAACCTAGTGCGTCTACCAATTTCGCCACCTGGGCAGGTGATGAACAGCAAAGAACGCCATTATAGCGACAGATTCAGGGCTGTCAAGCGTTTCTCAAAAGTCGCCTCAACATCGCCGCAGCAAGCCTGCATGCGCCTCACAGCGACTATTGACGGGCCGCGTGGCGCACAAGACGGGTGTTAGAATGCCTCGCAGTAGTTCGTTGGCACGGTGCACACGCCCGTCGGACTCAGACTTGAACGAGCCGGACCCGAGCAGTCATTCCAGTGCAATCGCAAGTGCAACTTAAGCGCAACCCAAGCGCCTCTTGAGCCCAGCCACATCGCCGACCGACGTCCATGCAACGAGAAAAAATCATCGACAAGCCCTTGAGCAAATTCCCGTATCCGATCCCGAGCCGCGAAGAAATCCTGGGCGTCCTGCGCACGAGTGAAGCGCCGCTTGCCGCGAACGACATCGCCGAAGCCCTGTCGATCAAGCGCCAGGAGCGCGAAGGATTTTTCAAGCGCTTAGGCGCCATGGAGCGCGACGGCCAGATCCGGCTCGATCAGCGCAATCTCTATCAGCTGACCCATCCGTCGAACTTCGTCGCGGGCCGCGTGCAGGGCCATCGCGACGGCTACGGTTTCCTCATTCGCGACGACGGTCAGGACGATCTGTTCCTGCCCACCGGCGAAATGCAGAAGGTCATGCACAACGATCGTGTGCTCGCGCGCATCGTCGGCTATGACCGTCGTGGCAGGCCCGAGGGCCATATCGTCGAAGTCACGGACCGCGCCAACAAGCGCGTGATCGGCCGCCTGCTCAACGAGAACGGCGCGCTGATCGTCGCGCCTGAAGATAAGCGCATCGGCCATGACATCCTGATCGCGCAGAACACCAAGAAGGCCAAGGTCGGCCAGGTGGTGGTGGTCGAGCTCACCGATTTCCCGAGCCGTCACTCGCAGCCGCTCGGCCGGGTGGTGGAAGTGCTCGGCGACATCGACGACCCCGGCATGGAAATCGAAATCGCGGTGCGCAAGTACGGCGTGCCGCACGAATTCAGCCAGGCCGCGCTCGACGAAGCCGCCAGGCTGCCCGACGAAGTGCGCCCGGTCGACGCGCGCCATCGTATCGACCTGCGCGACGTGCCGCTCGTCACGATCGACGGCGAAGACGCCCGCGACTTCGACGACGCCGTCTATTGCGAGCCGGTTCAGGTCGGTCGCGGCGAAGGCTTCCGCCTGATCGTCGCGATCGCGGACGTGTCGCACTACGTGCATCCAAAGAGCGGTCTCGACGCCGACGCGATCGAACGCAGCACCTCGGTGTACTTCCCGCGCCGCGTGATCCCAATGCTGCCGGAGAAGCTGTCGAACGGCCTATGTTCGCTGAATCCGAATGTCGACCGTTGCGTGCTGGTGTGCGACATGATCGTCACGGCGCGCGGCGAGGTGAAGGCGTATCAGTTCTATCCGGGCGTGATGCACTCGGCGGCGCGGCTGACCTATACGGAAGTGGCCGCGGTGCTGAAAAACACCAAAGGTCCGGAAGCCGCGCGCCGCGCCGCCTTGCTGCCGCAGCTGCAGAATCTTTACGGCGTCTACAAGTCGCTGTTCGCCGCTCGCCAGAAGCGCGGCGCGATCGACTTCGATACGACCGAGACGTACATCGTCTGCAATGCGCAGGGCAAGATCGAACAGATCATTCCTCGCACGCGCAACGACGCGCACAAGCTGATCGAGGAATGCATGCTGGCCGCGAACGTCTGCGCGGCCGACTTCCTCAAGCGCAACAAGCACCCGGGTCTGTTCCGCGTGCACGCGGGGCCGACCGCGGAGAAGCTCGAGAATCTGCGCACCTTCCTGCGCGGCATGGGCCTCACGCTTGCCGGCGGCGACAAGCCGCACGCCAGTGATTACGCCGCGCTGATGGCGCAGATCCGCGAGCGGCCGGACGCGCAGATGTTGCAGACCATGCTGCTGCGCTCGATGCAACAGGCTGTCTACAGTCCGGACAACATTGGCCACTTCGGTCTAGCGTACGAGGCGTATGCGCACTTTACGAGCCCGATTCGCCGCTATCCCGACCTGCTCACGCACCGCGCGATCTACGCGATCCTGCAAGGCCGCAAGTATCAGCCGGAGCCGCCGCAAGGCGTCGAGTTGAATACGGCGCTGTCGCCGCGCGCCCGCGCGATGCAGCAGGCGGACGAGGAAAAACACGGCGCCCGCAACCGCTCGAAAGACGTGGCGATCTGGGAAGAACTCGGTTTGCATTGCTCGTCGAACGAGCGCCGTGCAGACGAAGCCTCGCGCGACGTGGAAGCCTGGCTCAAGTGCTACTTCATGCGTGACAAGCTGGGTGAAGAGTACGGCGGCATGGTGAACGGCGTGACGTCGTTCGGCATTTTCGTGCAACTCGATTCGCTCTTCATCGAGGGCCTCGTGCATGTCACCGAACTGGGCTCGGACTACTTCCAGTACGACGAGATCAAGAACGAGTTGCGCGGCGAGCGCACCGGCATTCGTTATCGTCTGTCGGATCGTGTGCGGGTGCAGGTGAGCCGCGTCGATCTCGACGCGCGCAAGATCGACTTCCGCCTCGTGCGCGATACGCCGATCAAGCCGCCGGCGAGCCGTCCGGCTCTCGCCGACAAGGCCGCCGGCGAAAGCGGCGGTGCGCGTGTGCGCGCATTGCCGCCGGTTGATGGCGGCGCAGGTGGCGCGGCGGCGCCGGGCGGACGGCGCAAGAAGGCCGCGCCGGCGCAAACCGCGGCCGTCAAGGAAGCGCGGGCGGCACGCGGCGCGGCGAAGAAGCACGGCGGCGCGTCGGCCAAGCCGGCCTCGAAACCGCAGGCCCGCAAGAAGCGCTGAAGTCGTTTGACGGCTTGAACCGCGCGCATCGGGTACGTTGACACGTACCGGTTGCGCGCGGTCTTCGTTTCATCGCATTCAAATCAGGTAGCGAGACACGCTACTCAGGCAACACGGTAAGCAGGCTCGTATTCATCACAGCAGCGCGCGTTCAGGGCGCGCTCAATCAAAGGTTTTTCAGTCATGTCACGTCTCAAGGTTCTATACGGTTTCCACGCAGTGACCGCGCGCATGCGGCACGATGCGTCGACGGTCGAAGAGGTTTACTACGACGCCACGCGCAAAGACCGTCGCATGACCGAGTTCCTGCACGCGGCGAAAGAAGCCGGCGTGCGCCTGATTGCCGCCGACGAAACGCGTCTGTGGGGTCTCGCGCATACCGAGCGTCACCAGGGCGTGGTTGCGCGTGCGAGCGACATGCCGCTTGCGCAGAATCTGGCTGAACTGCTCGACGGCATCACCGGTTCGCCGTTGATCCTGGTGCTGGACGGCGTGACCGATCCGCACAATCTCGGCGCCTGCCTGCGCGTGGCCGATGCGGCCGGCGCGCATGCGGTGATCGTGCCGCGCGACCGCGCGGTGGGATTGAACGCGACGGCCGCGAAGGTGGCGAGCGGCGCGGCCGACACCGTGCCGTACATCACGGTCACGAATCTGGCGCGCGCGCTGCGTGAGTTGAAGGACGCGGGCGTGTGGGTGGTCGGTACGGCCGGCGAAGCCACCAAGAGCCTCTACGAGACTGAACTCGACGGCCCGGTCGCCCTGGTGATGGGCGCCGAAGGCGAGGGCATGCGCCGCCTCACGCGCGATACCTGCGACGTGGTCATGCAGATTCCAATGGCGGGGACGGTCGAGAGCCTGAACGTGTCCGTGGCGAGCGGTGTGTGTCTGTTCGAAGCGGTGCGCCAGCGCTCGGTGAAGAAGAAGTAAGGCGCAAGCAGGGCGCCGAATCCCTTGACCCGTCAGCGCGCCGTGTGGGCGATCGCGAGCGTCATCTGCTCCAGATAGCCGTCGAGCGAGAAATCGCGCTGCGCATCGGCGAACGCCTGGTCGGCGAGGCGCTGGGCAAACTCCGGCGCCGCGCGCAGCGTTTCAACCGCATCGACGAAACCCTCCACGTCGCCGGGTTTCACGAGCCAGCCATTCTTGCGATGCCGCAGGATTTCGGTGACGCCGCCCGCCGCCGCCGCGACCACGGGCCTCGCGGCCGCCATGCCCTCGATGATCACGCGCCCGAACGGTTCGGGTTCCGTCGACGTATGCAGGATCACATCCATCGCTTTCATCCACGTCGGCATATCGTCACGGAAGCCGGCGAAATGAACGCGGTCCTCAATGCCGAGCTGCTCGGCCTGGCGATGTAGACTCTGCGCATAGGCGTGTTCGCCGAACAGCGCGGCGCCGACGAGCACAAGGTGTACGTCCGGCATGCGTGCCAGCGCGGCGAGCGCAATGTGCTGTCCTTTCCATGGCGCGAGACGCCCGAACAACCCGGCGAGCCAGGCCTTCTCCGGGAGACCGAGGCGACGGCGCAGCATGGCCATGTCGCTGGCGTCGATTCGACTGAATTCACTGGCATCGATGCCGTTGTGGACGACCGGCACCGCGTCGGCGGAGAGACCGGTAAGTGCGATCAGCGAGTTCGCCGACGCCCGTGAATTGGCGACCACATGATCGACGGCATGCCGCACGAGCCACTTCACAATAAACAGTTGCGCGTGCCCGAAGTGTTCGCGCGACATGATGTCGTGCAAATGCCAGATCACACGTTTGCGATGCAGCGGCTTGCCGAGCGCGCCGAGCACGAGTGCCTTCTGCGTGTTGAGGAACAGCACGTCGAATGGCTTGGCCTGCTCGGCGATCGCGCGCACCTGCCGCCAGATTCCAGGCAGCGCGCGCAGCCAGTTGAGCTGCATCGCGTCGCGGTTGATGCCCGATACGTGCACCTCGTTGATCACCTCCACGTGTACGCCCAATGCTTCGAGCCGTCCGCGAAACGGGCCTTCCGAAAGCAGCACGACCTTGCCGCGCTGGGTACACGCGGACGCGAGCGGCAGCAACGAAAATTCAGCGCCGCCCAACTGACCGCTCTGGTCGACGAACAGCACCGTGGGCGCCTCCGGGAGTTCCTGCGTGGTCGTCTCCGTTTGCGCCGGTTGGGCGAGCGGAAAGTGGCTGGTGAGTTCGGATGCGTTCATCGTCGGGCGTGTAGGATAGCGAAATGAGATCAGTGGGACGGTCAACGAGGCGTGACCTGTGTGGCGTCATTATTCGCGGACTATCACGTGTTCAGTGTGGCCGTGCGTACGCACTGTGACTGACATGACCCTTACACTGGCTTGCTGGCTGTGGGCTGTTTGATAGGTTCCGGGATCATGAATGCGGGCCGCTCGACGGGCACACGGCGGTTTTTTCGGCGAATCCACCCGATAAATCCAGCCTGGCGACGCCACTCCGGTAAACTTGCGGTTTTTACTGCAACCCGCATTCGCCATGACCCAAGACGAACTCAAGCAACTGGTCGGCCAGGCCGCCGCCGACTACGTGAACGCCAACGTGCCCGAAGGCTCGGTGATCGGCGTCGGCACCGGCTCCACCGCGAACTGTTTTATCGACGCGCTAGCCGCCAGCAAGGCCCGTTATCGCGGCGCCGTGTCGAGCTCGCTCGCCACCACCGCGCGTCTGCAATCGCATGGTTTCAAGGTGCTCGACCTGAACGAAATCGATTCGCTGCCGGTGTATGTGGACGGCGCCGACGAAATCGACCACAGCGGCGCGATGATCAAGGGCGGTGGCGGCGCGCTGACGCGCGAGAAAATCGTCGCGTCGGTGTCGGATGTATTCGTCTGCATCGCCGACGCGAGCAAGCTGGTCGGCACGCTCGGCAACTTTCCGCTGCCGATTGAAGTCGTGCCGATGGCGCGCACCGCGATCGGCCGCCGCGTGACGGCGCTCGGCGGTGTGCCGGTGGTGCGCGTGACGAAGGAAGGGGTGCCGTTCATTACCGATAACGGCAACGAGATCCTCGACGTCAAGGGTCTGCGCATCAGCGACCCGCGCACGCTCGAAATGCAAATCAATGCGTGGCCGGGCGTGGTGACGGTGGGGCTCTTCGCGGGCCGCGGCGCGAATCTGTGCATGCTCGGCACGGAGACGGGCGTCGAGACGATCGCATATTAGCGCGCGGCTTGCCCGATCGCCTGCATCATCCGCTGCAAATACTGATCCACCGAAAACCCGGCTTGTGCATCGGCCAGCGCCTGATCCACGAGGCGCTGCGCCAGTGCCGGATCGGCGCGCAATACGCCGATCGCATCGGCCAGCGCGGCCGCATCCCCCGGTTTCACTAGCCAGCCATTGCGCCGATGCCGCACGATCTCGGTCACGCCGCCCGCGGCCGCCGCGATCACCGGGCGCGCGGCCGCCATGCCTTCGACGATCACCCGCCCGAACGGCTCCGGCTCGGTCGAGGTGTGCAAGATCACGTCCATCGCTTTCATCCACGCCGGCACGTCTTCCTGAAAGCCCGCGAAATGCACGCGCTCCGCGACGCCCAGTGCCTCGGCCTGCTCGTGCAGGCGTTGCGCGTACGCGTCCTCGCCGAATAGCGCCGCGCCGACCAGCGCCAGGTGCACGCCGGGCAGCCGCGCCATTGCCTCGAGCGCAATGTGCTGACCTTTCCACGGCGCGAGACGGCCGAACAAACCCGCCAGCCACGCATGCTCCGGCAAACCCAGTCGCGTGCGCAGCGCGGCCATGTCGCTGTCGTCGATGCGCTTGAATGCGTCGATGTCGATACCGTTGTAGACGACCGGCACCGAATCGGCCGCGATGCCCGTCAGCGCGATCAGCGAGCGCTTCGATGCCTGCGAATTCGCAACCACGTGGTCAACCGCGAAGCGCACCAGCCATTTGATAACGCTCAACTGCACACGTCCAAAATGCTCGCGGGTCAGGATATCGTGCTGATACCAGATCACCGGTTTGCGATGCAGCGGTTTGCCGAGCGCGCCGAGCACGAGTGCTTTTTGTGTGTTGAGAAACATCACGTCGAAGGCTCGCGCGCGCGCCGCGATTGCACGGACGTGGCGCAGGATGCCGGGCACGACGCGCAGACAGGTCAACCCGGACGCCTGCCGAACGATGCCCGATACACGCGGGTCGTTCAGCACCTGCACGCGTGCGCCGAGCGTTTCGAGCCGCACGCGAAATGGACCGTCGGAAAGCAGCACGACTTCGCTGCGCGCGATGCAGCTGCCGGCCAGTTGCAGGAGCGCGAATTCCGCACCGCCGAGTTGGCCGCTCTGGTCGACGAATAGCACGCTCGGCATTGTCGTCGGGAGCGTTGCCGGAGTGGCCGCCGCTACCGTTGACGCGGGCGCGGCAGATGGATCGACCAGGGCCTGCTGAACCAGCGGCAAGGAATGGGCGAGTGGCGTAGCGTCGATCGTCGGGCGCATAAAGTGCAAAGTCGGACGAAGTGATCGGGCTCGCCGTTCGCAAGAAGCGAATAGCGAGTCCTCATTATTCGCGGACTGTCGCGCGTCGAATGTGGGCATACGCACGCACGGCAAATGATGCGGAACTTACACTCGTTGCTATGGCCATGGGTCGTTAATCAATAGGCGGGGAGATCATGAAAGTGGCGATCGTGCACGACTGGCTCGTCGCACCCGGCGGCGCCGAGAAAGTGCTCGAACAGATCATCGAGTGTTTCCCCGATGCCGATCTCTTCAGCCTCGTCGATTTCCTCGAAGACCGCGGGCCGGTAGGCGGCAAACCTGTCACTACGTCGTTCATCCAGGGGCTGCCGTTTGCGCGGCGCCACTATCGCGCGTATCTGCCGTTGATGCCGCTGGCGGTCGAGCAGTTCGATCTCTCCGGTTACGACCTCATCATCACGAGTTCCTATGCGGTCGCGAAGGGGGTGCTGGTCGGCCCCGATCAGACGCACGTGAGCTACGTGCATTCGCCGATGCGCTACGCGTGGGATCTGCAACATCAGTATTTGCGCGAAGCGAATCTGATGCGCGGGCCGAAGTCATGGCTCGTGCGTGCGTTGCTTCACTATCTGCGCGGCTGGGATTCGCACTCGGCGAACAGCGTCGATCGTCTGATCGCGAATTCGCAATTCGTCGGACGGCGCGTGATGAAAACTTACCGGCGCGATGCTGCCGTGATTCCGCCGCCCGTCGACGTACACAAGTTCGAGTTGTGCACGCACAAGGAAGACTTCTATCTGACCGCCTCGCGGATGGTGCCTTACAAGCGCATTGATCTGATCGTCGAAACCTTCAACGCGACGCCGCACCGCAAGCTGATCGTGATCGGCGACGGACCGGAGATGGCAGCGATTCGCGCCAAGGCCGGTCCGAATGTAACGATCCTCGGCTATCAGCCATTCCAGGTTCTCAAGGATCATCTGCAACGCGCGCGCGCCTTCGTGTTCGCCGCCGAGGAAGACTTCGGTATCGTCGCGCTCGAAGCGCAGGCGTGCGGCACGCCGGTCATCGCGTTCGGCAAGGGGGGCGCGCTCGAAACGGTGGTGCCGATCGGCGAGCCACGTCCTACCGGCGTGTATTTCGGATGCCAAACGGTCGTGTCGATGCTCGACGCGATTGACCGCTTCGAGCGGCAGGGTGAACAGATCACGCCGGCGGCATGCCGCGCGAATGCGGAGCGTTTTTCCGCGGCGGTTTTCCGGCGCGCCTTCATGGCTGAGGTGACGCGCACGATCGCGGCGTCCGGCTGGCGTTTGAGGGTCGCGGCGACAGAGCGGATCGAACCCGATCTGGCCACCGAGGATCTCGCATGGCCCGGCGAACGGGCGCAAGGAGGGAGTTGGGGACGCTGAATCGGGTGAGTTCGCTTGCAGGTCATGAAGCGCGGCAGACTATCTCTTTATTCGCATATTGCGAACGTCGCAATATGCGAATAAAATGCTTTTGTCGTAAGGCAGTAAGCCATGGCTGGCTGTTCGGCCTATGCCGTCCGGCTGGCTATCGGTGTCGATCCTGTCCTATTAGCCTTGCAGGTAGAGCGTGCATGTTTGGTGCGCGTGTACAGGCGAGGAAATTCGATGCGGGTCATTTCAAAGAAAGCGTTGCAGGACTTCATAAAAAGACATCCGGAGGCGCGCAGTGCGTTGTTGACGTGGTACTCACTGGCGCAGGCTTGCCTCGCGTATGGCTATAACGACCTGAAGCAGACGTTCGCGGGCGTGGACTACGTGCCGCCGCAATACACTGTGTTCGATGTGGGCGGCAACCGGTTCCGGATCATCGCGGCGATTCACTACAACAGGCAGTCGTTGTTCGTTCGTCATGTATTGACGCATTCCGAATACGACCTTTGGACGAGGAAGAATCTAAACTCATGAATGCCGATCGCCTTCCGGGAGCCTTTCCCGACATCGCTCAGACCTGGGCCGCATTGCAAACCCAGTTGCCCATCACACCCATTCGCAGCGAGCAGGACTATCAGAAGATGGTGCGGCTCGCCAACGCGCTCGCCGATCACCTGAACGGTAACGAGGAGGATCCGCTGGCCGATCTGTTTGCGATCGTCACCGACCTGATCGAAAGCTGGGAAGTGAACAACGTGACGATCCCGAAAGCGGAGCCGCGTGAGGTGTTGCGGCACCTGCTGGAAACCCACGGACTCAAGCAGAAGGACCTGATCGGCATCGCATCGCCCACCGTGGTGAGCGATATTCTCGCGGGCCGGCGCGCCATCAGCAAAAAGGTGGCAAAGGCGCTTGCCGTACGCTTTCATACCGACGTCAGCGCGTTTCTGTAAGAGCGGCGCAGCTTCGCGCCGTTCCATACGCCTGAACCTCAAACTTATGCAAAAGGGCTGTGCCTCGATCCGGCACAGCCCTTTTGCGTTGTACGCCTTTAATCCGATCTATCGTGATTCGTGAGTATCGAGCGGATCGCCGGCGGAGTAGGTGTACGCATACGCGTAGTCGTACGTGCCGTTCCTGTTGTGGCTCTTGAGCGGCACCGCATTCATCACGCCGCCCACCACCCGGGCCCGCGCGCGCCGCAGCTTCTTCAGCGTCTCGGCCACGTGGCCTTCCGTGTGAGCGCCGGACCGCATGACCAGCACCGTGGACCCGGCGATATGCGCAATCACCGCCGCATCGGCCACCGCCAGCACTGGCGGCGTATCGACGATCACCAGATCGAACTCCTGCTCGAAGCGCGTGAGGATTTCGCCGAAGCGCATCGACGTCAGAATCTCGGATGGATTCGGCGGATAAGCGCCTGTCGCGATGAAGTGCAAGCCATCCACGCCCGTGGCGCGCGCCGCGACTTCAAGGTCGACCTGGCCGGTCAGCAGTTCGGTCAGGCCACCATTGGGCGAGCGGCCGAGATACTGCGCAAGGCGGCCGCGCCGCAGATCGGCGTCGATCAGCAGCACGCGTTTGCCCGATTCCGCAATCAGTGCTGCCAGATTCGCGCATAGAAAGCTTTTGCCATCCGAGGGCGCCGGGCTTGTTATCGCCACGATGCGGTTGGGCGCGTCGACCAGGCCGAATTCCAGCGTGGCGCGCAATCCGCGCAGGCTCTCCACCGTTGAGTCGTACGGATGGGTCTTCACCAGCAGGGGCCGCATGGGTGTCTTGCCCAACGCAACGACGGTTTGCCTACCGACGTGCACCTTGTTCTCGCGACCCGCCGCCGAGCGAGACCGAAGCATGCGTGCCATGCCCGACGACTGCGCCGACACTTCGGTCGGCGTCGACTTCGGGCTGGGCAGGGCCGCGGCGCGCGCGGCGCTCAACTGCCGGTCGCTACGCGCCTGTTCCGGGCTAAAGGCGATCGAGCCGAAGATCGGCAACTGGAAGCGCCGCTCGACGAACTCGGGGTCGGCCACGCCGGTGAAGAACGTGCGGCGGCAGAACGCGAACAGGATGCCGGCGATGATGCCGAGTACCGTGCCGGCCGAAATGATCAACGCCGACTTCGGCCGCACCGGCGATAACGGCAGCAACGCTTCATCGATGATATGCACGTTGCCGATCGTCCCGGCACGCGAAATCGACAGCTCCTGGGTTTTGTTCAGCAAGGCCACGTAGATTTCCTCGGCGACCTTCGCATCGCGCTGCAAGGCGAGGGCGTTTCGCTCGGAACTCGGCAGTGTGGTGAAGTGATCTTCGAAACGCGCTTTCTCCCGCATCATGGCCGCTATTTGCGAGTCGACCTGCAGGACTTCCGGGCTCTCTGCGGTGAAGCGTTGCAGCAACTGCGCACGCATGATACGCAGCGACGCAATCTGCTTTTCGTAGTCCAGACCGCCGGCGAGGTAGACCCCGGCTTCCTGGGTCGGCTGGAACGAGCCGACTCGGGACTGGTATTCCGAAAGCGCGGTTTCGGCTTTTTTCACTTCGTCGCGCAGATGCGGCAGTTCGCTGTTCAGGAAGCTCAGCATGCGGCTCGCTTCTTCCTGTGCGCGGTCGGTGCGCTGCTTCAGATACGAGGCGGCTACCGCATTGGTGATCGCCGTGATCGCGTGCGGATCGGTGCCCATGTACGACAGTTGCACCACGCCGGTTTCACGGCCTTTCTCGCTGACTTGCAGACCGGAAGAGAGTCCCGCCACGGCGTCCAGCTGGTTGAAGCGCGTGACGTAGAACTCGGTGCCCGGACGCGCCACCAGCGTCTTGACGAGCAGCGTAACGCCGTTGCCGCTGGCTTCCTGGCCGGCCACGCCGGTCAGGATCTGTTGACCGAACCCGTCGCTCAGTTCATAGCGGCCCTGGTCGAGCGCGCGCAGCGTCAGTTGCGCTCCTTCGAGCGGCTTCGGCACCGTGATCGAGCTGACCGCGAATTGCTCGCCGCCCCACGCATACGAAGTCATGCCGAACGCCGCACCGAGCGGATGGCCCGGGCGCGCGAAGAACGACGAGATCTTGCCGAGCACCGGCATGGTCTTCGGCGCCACGCTGAAGTTCAGCTTGAACTGCTCGACCACCGGCTCCACGACCGCGCGGCTCTTGATGATCTCGATTTCCGCGTCGGTGTGCATGGGGCCCACGGACGGCATGAGCGATAGCGCGACCTGACTCGGCGTGCTGTTACCGGTCTGCGCTTCGACCTGAAGCAACGCGTCGGCGGAATAGATCGGCGTAGCGATCTTGCTATAGACCACCGCGGCCAGAATGATGCAGCCTGCGATGCCGATCACCCACCAGATCTGATCGATGACGATGCGCAGCAGGTCGAGCATGACTGCGTCTTCGTCGCCGCCTGGCGCCGGTCCTTGGTCCAGCATGTCATACGTACTCATAGTGATACTCCGTCGCGAGCGTTTTATCTGGACAACTGCACCGTGTAGAAGATGGACTGCAGGGTCGGCGTGATCTGTTCGAGTGCGCGGTTAAAGCGTGCCGAGCTCGCGACCTGCACGTACACCACATCCTTCGGCTGGAGTTCGAACTTGGTCATCAGCATCAACGCGTCGACCTGCGTCATGTCGAGCTGATAGACGTCGGGCGTGAGCGTCTTGTCGGCGCCGCGCACCACGTACACGAAGCGTGGATCGCCGGTTTTGACGTCGAGACTGCCGGCGCCGGTGAGCGCGTCGGCGAGCGTCAGACGGCCGCGGTTCATCGGCAGCGAGGTCGGCTTGTTCACTTCGCCGAGTACGAAGACGCGGCTGTTCGAACGGTCCGGCACGTCGATGATGTCGCCGTCTTTCAGCAGGACGTTCTGTTGCGGATCGCCGGTTTCGAGCAGCGCGGCGACGTCGACCGTGTAGCGTTTGCCGTCGCGGGTCACGCCGACGTTCTGCAGATCCGCGTCGGGCAACGCGCCGCCCGCGCGATTGATCGCATCGAGCACGGTCAGCGGCGTATCGGTAATCGCTTCGGAGGCGGGGGTGCGCAGATTGCCGGTCACCTGCACAGACTGGCTGTTGAAACCCGACACGCGCACGTCGAGTTGAGGATTGCGGATCGTCTTCGCGAGGCCCTTCGTCAGCGACTCCTGAACCTGCTGCGCGGTCATGCCGACCACCTTGATGCGGCCCACGCGCGGAAAGAAGATCGTGCCGTTGTTGGCGACGCGTACGGTCAGTCCGCCTTCACCGCCGCCTGTCAGCGTCGGCGCGATCGGTGTCGCGCCCTGCGTTTGCGTGGGACCGGGCGAGGGTGTCGAGCTGCCGCTGGAAGAGGGGAGCGGGGGTACATTCGCGCCCGTGCCGCCACCGGTCAGTTCCGGGTGATCCCAGACAATGATGCTCAACTGATCGCCGATGCCGAGCCGGTAGTCGTAAGTGCTGCGCGTCTTCGCCGTCAGGCACGACAGCGGGCAGACGGCCGGCACGGCGGCTGCGCGCTGCTGGCGAAAATAGCCGACGTCGATCGTGTGTACCGGAAACTTCTCCGCGGTCTGCTCCGGCGGAGCAGGCGGCTCCAGCCGCTTGCTGTCCAGATAGGGGCCCGGCGCCAGTGAGCAGGCGCATAGCGTTGCGGCCGCGAGCCCTGCGGCGATTGTTTTGATAGTCATTTCGTGGTCCCTCGCGTGAGGCAGCGCACTGATCGATCAGCGCACCGCCTCCTGCCATGCCCCGCGCATTGCGCGTAAACCGACTCTCCATTTGCGAAGCGCAAGTGCTACGCCGCCGCGCTCGGATGCCAACGACAATGCGCGCAGGAACCCCGGGTCCGCACGATTGCCGATCAGCGTCGAGTACGCGACGAACGCCCATCGGCCGGGTGGCGTCAGGTATTCGCACATGATGAGTCGGAGATTGAATGACGCGTTATAGAAAGCGGCGTCGTTAAATGTGAAGCGCTGGTCTTCGTCGCTGCGCTGGGCCGGGAAGTGATCCACCAGTAGTGACGGGTCGTAGATCAAGATCCAGCCGCGCCGTTTTATGTCGAGGCTGAAGCCCATTTCGCAATGCACCTGCGCACCGGTGCCGCGCAAGCGTTCATCAAAACGCACGGTGCCGATCGCTTCGCGGCGAAACGCCATGTTGACGCCCTTGAGCACCTGCACTTCGCGTGCGGCGCCATGGCCGATATGATGATTCCCGATGGTCCGGCCATACCAGCGCACGAGACCCACGCGCGGCTTCTGCCCCTGCAGGATGCCATTGCGTTCATGCACGATGTCGCGTCCGCCCAGGCCGCCGAGTGCCGGATCGATCTCGAACGCGCGGGCAATCCGCGCGACCCAGTCGGCGTGCGGCGCGGCGTCGTCGTCGGTAAAGCAGAGCACGTCGCCGCTGGCGCTGTCGATGCCGAGGTTATAGGCCGCGACCACACCCGGCTTGTGCACCAGCACGATCCAGCGGCGCGAGTCGGGGCGGCTCGTTTCGCGCGTGCGCAGCCAGTCGAGCGTCGCGTAATCGTCGTGGCGGGCGATCACGATCACTTCGTCGGCGCGGCGCTCCTGCGCCTCGAGCGCGGCGAGGCAGCGTGCGAGATCGGCGGTGCGCCGGTACGTCGGCACGATCACGGAGACTTTCAGGGACGGTTTCCGGATTGGCATGATCAATATGCGTTGCGGCCGACGAAGCCCTTGAAAATCGTGATGAACACGATCTTCATGTCGAACCAGAACGACCAGTTATGGATGTAGAAGAGATCGAACTTGACGCGCGTCTCCATCTTCTCGATCTTGGTGGTGGCGCCGCGATACCCGTTCACCTGCGCCCAGCCGGTGATGCCCGGCTTGATCCGATAGCGGTTCATATAGCCGTACACCTGATCCTTGTAGAGATCGTCGTGTTCGATCGCGTGCGGACGCGGCCCGACCACCGACATCTGGCCAAGCAGCACGTTCAGGAACTGCGGCAGTTCGTCGAGACTGGTGCGGCGCATGAAGCCGCCGAGTTTCGTGACGCGCGCGTCGTTGCGTGCGGCCTGTGTGACCTCGCCGTGCGCTTCGTGGTGCACGGTCATCGAACGGAACTTGTAGATCGCGAACGGCTGGCCGTCCACGCCTTTGCGGGTCTGGCGGAAGAACACCGGCCCCGGCGAGCTCAGCTTGATGCCGATCGCGAGTGCGATGAACACGGGCGCGAGCGCGAGCAACGCGGCCGCCGAGAACAGGCGGTCGAAGATCAGCTTGGGCCACATCTGCGGCGACGAGACGGGGGTGGCGCTCAGATTGAGCGTCGGTAAACCGACGACATCGACCAGCGCGTGGTTGAAAAGCGAAAGACTTCGGACATCGGGTATGAAGCGCAGATTCACGAAGTCATGCCTGAAGAGGCGCGTGAAGCGATAGATCGTATGTTCTTCCGAAAGCGGCAACGCGAGCCACACTTCGTTCACGTGTTCGTTGCGCACCTTGGCGGCGAACGCGTTCAGATCGGTCAGCACCGGCAGGCGGCTGAGACGCGCACCATACGTGTCGGCCGCTTCGATGCTGGTGTCGAACACGCACACCGGCTTGAAGCCGGCTTGCGGCGCATGGTCGAGATGCGCGAGCAAGGTGCGCGAGAAACCGGGCGCGCCGACGATCGCGACCGTGCGGAAGTTCATGCCGCGCCGGCGCACGCTGCGCAAGGCCACGTGCACGAGGCACTTGGTGGCGATGATCAGCGCGCCGGAGATCAGCGTCGAGTAACCGAACCACAGGCGCGAAACCGCATCCATGCGGTGCAGCGTGAACGCCAGCACGAGGGAGGTGGCGACCACCACCAGCCACGCGGCGGCGACTCTCAACAGCATGGAAGGCAGAGCCTTGCCACGCCACGTTTCATAGACGCCGAAACCGGGAAACATCAGCAGCACGAGTACGCAGTTGAAGGCAATCAGAAGGCGCTCGGTGTCCGACAATGCAATCGGCGTCGAAAAACGCATCCCGTGAGCGAGTAGCGCGCCCGCAATCACAAAGAGTGCGTCGAGACATCGCGCAGTATTCCTGAACATGGTGATCTACCCCGTAATCGAACGATGCAGCCTTGAGTCGACTGCTTATTCGACGGTTTCAGCCTCGCGAAGACGCGGCAGCAGGCGGTCGAATTCTCGCTTGACGAGGCCGTAGCATTCACAGGCGCGCGCTTCGAGACCTTTGCGATCGAGCACCTTGATGTGGCCGCGGCTGTGATGGATCAGGCCTTCGTCGTGCAACTTGCCGGCCGCTTCGGTGATGCCTTCGCGGCGCACGCCGAGCATGTCGGCGATCAGTTGTTGCGTGACCGTCAGATCGTTCGAGGCCACACGGTCCACCTCGATCAGCAGCCAGCGGCACAATTGCTTGTTCAACGCGTGGTGGCGATTGCAGGCAGCGGTCTGCGCGACCTGGGTGAGGAGCGCGTGCATGTACAGCAGCATCAGGCGGCGCAGGAAGTCGGAGCGTGCGAATTGCTGCTTGAGCGCCTGTGCGCTCATGCGGTAGGCGAAGCCGGCGCATTGCACCTGCACTCGGTTCGGCATGGTTTCGCCACCCGTGAGCACCGGCACGCCGGTCATGCCTTCGCGGCCGACCGCGGCGATTTCGACCGAGCTGCCGTCTTCCATCGTCGAGAGCATCGAGATGATCGCCGTGGTCGGGAAGTAGACGTGATGAATCCGTTGACCTGAGTCGCACAGCAGCTGCTCGGTGCGCAGATGAACCAGTTCGAGATGAGGGGCAAGTGCTTGCCATTCGTGGGACGGTAGTGCGCCGAGCAGATGGTTGCCGTGCAGATCTGATTGAAGTGTCAACATGATCGGTCCTCGCTGAAGCCACGCGCGGCGCGACTTCGTGTTTTTGATCCGATGCCTGCATCCTTTAATGAACGACGTGCTGCCTGGCGAGCAGCGCAGGATGAACAGGAACGGCCCCGTTTTGGCCTTGTGCACCACCGCCGTTGTTGTCGATCTCGTTGCGGCTGCGCGGTGTTGCGCTTTCTCTTTAGCGAGGAGCGTGCCAACCTTAGGGAAAACGAGTGCTGGTGCGGCGCAGCGAACAAAGGTAAGGCAGTGCGGGAAGCCAAATGGGGCTTTTTGTTTCAATTCTGTACAACGTCTGCTTAATGCGCGCCCCCTGCGGAGTGTATTTTTATTCGAGTCAAGTCCTTGATCGGATTGGCTTAGCGCCTGATAAGCACCCCTTCGCGGGCGGTGTCTCAGGGATGAAATAGCCTTTGTGCGCGCGTTGTCGGGGGCCGTCCGGGTTGTGCCGGAATTGATTCAGATGTGCGCCATGGGTTGCGTGCGGTGCCGTACGCAACGTCCTTTCCGTAGACCGGAAAGTCGCAAAAAAACTGACAGTGATTCCGCAGACCAGACAGGTGGCTCCATGCAGCGCGAGATTCTGCGCGGCTTGCGAGGGGATGCCGGGTTCAGCGGCGGGATTCAGCCGTAGAAGATGGCGGAAATCGCATTGATCGCGCGAACTTCGCCGGCAGGCGCCGCACATGTTGCATCGGCTTTAAACACCGCGTTAGGTGCGTGCGCAACGAGTTTCTCAACGGGGACGAGCGGCACGGCGTAGGGGCGGTTCGGCGGCAGATGGAACCAGTCGCGCGTGGCGCGGTAATGCGGGTCGGCGATATGAACGAAGCGCGCAAAGCGCTTCGCTTCGATGATCAGCTGCCAGCCCTCGGCGGTACGCTCGACGCGAACCGTCAGACCGAGGTCGTGGCGCTCGCCGGCGTGCCGCTCCGGCAGATGAACCGCTTCCGACAGGATCTGGCCGCTCGCCGGATCGCGCAGTGTCGCAATCGTGACATCGTGGGCGCGCGGGCCGAAGCGGTATGCGTGCGTGAAATCGAAGAACTGGCCGAGACACCCGGCTGCGCTGAGACACAGCGTGCTGTGGCGCGCCAGCTCGACTGCGCGGCTGGCCGACGCGACCTTGACGCTGCCCTCGCGCAGGCAGACCAGATCCAGCTGTGCGTGCAACGGCCCGGCACCTTCGTTCAGCAGATGGATATCGAGGCCGTTGAGGCCTTCGTCGGTCATGACCAGCTGGATGGGTTGGAGCGTCCGCGCGAGGCCGTGCAGGGCGCTTTTGGGCCGTCCTGTGGCGTCGATCAAGCCCCAGCCCGCGCCGGGGCGCAGATCCTGAAGCTGCCAGACCAGCGCGCCGCCGCACGTCGAGCCGGCGCGCCGCCATTCGGCGAACACGTCGCCCATCAGGTCGGCGACCACGGCGCGCGACAGTTCCAGATAGCGCTCAGGGTCTTCGTAGCGCAAGCGCGCCGGCTCGATGCCGTAGAGCGTCTGAAGATAATGGTCGCGTACGTCGTCGAAATCCCAGCCGGCGCCGGGGTCGCGCGGCACGGCCGCTTTCCAGCGCGGGTCGTGCTGATGAAGCGTGCCCAGCGCGTCGCGCAAGGTGGCGTCGTCCGGCACGTTGGCGAACGCGAGGCATTCGGCGGCGAAGCGGACCTCGGCGCGGCGCACGTCGTCGAGCGGGCGTTGATACGCGCCCACGCCGTAGTAGTGCGTGACGCCCTCATTAGTTGAAAACGGCCACGCGCCGCCCGAGGGCGAGTTGCTCACATACGCTGCGTCCGGCCGTTCGCGTGCGGCGATGGCGCGGAGCTGTTCGGTAAAAAGTGGTTGCGCGCGCATCGAAGCAGGCAGGCCGAACATGGCCGCCTGCTGGTCGGCTTCGCTGCCGCCGCACAGCACCGCGAGCGATGCGAAGCGCCGTGTGCGGGCCAGAAACTGCGTCGCTTCGCGTTCGATGGAGGCGCTGAAGTCGGCATCGGTCGGGTAGTCGAAATTCGCCAGCGCGAAGTCCTGCCAGACGAGCAGGCCGTACTCGTCGGCGAGCGCGTAGAACGCGTTGGACTCGTAGACCATCGTGCCGCCTACCCGCAGCATGTTCATGCCGGCATCGCGGGCGAGCGAGAACGTCTGGCGCAGTTGCGCCTCGGTGCCGGTCAGCGTGACGAGATCCGCGCTCGTCCAGCAGGCGCCACGGCAAAACACCGGCGTGCCATTTACGCGCAACGCGAAGCCCATGCCGTTCGCGCCGCGCTCCACTTCTATGCTGCGAAAACCGACCGATCCCAACGAATGGGATATCGCGCTTTCGTCATCAAGCTGCAACGTCAGAGGATATAAGGTGGGTGCGCCGTGCGTGTGAGGCCACCAGCGTTCGGCATGCGGCACACGCACGCTGCCGTTCAGTGTATATGCATCCTTCCATTGCAAAGACGAAACACAGTCGCCGCATTTCAATGAAGCCGGGCACGTGTCGACGTCATGCGGATGCACGAAATGTAGCGTGAGCGAAACAATGCCGTCGTCGTCTTCGAGGCGGCTTGTCAGGTCGATCGTGTCGAACGCGTGCGGCGCGTCGCTCAACATTTCGATGGGCCGCCACGGACCGACCGCCTGCACCGATGGGCACCATCCGGGCATATGGCCGAGCAGGGTGGTCCGCACGTTGCGCAAGGTGGGCGGCGTGACAAGCCGCGGCCGCCAGCGGGCGCGCGAGCGTTTTGCCGCCAGTGCGGGCGTCAGCGAGCGAAAGCACAGCGCGAGTGTCGCGCTGCCGTGCAGATCGACGTCGAGATCGTGAGCGACGAACATCGAATCCGACTCGATGCGTTTGATTCCGTCGAGCCAGACTTCCGCGAGCGTGGCGAGGCCGTGCAGGCGCAACCGGCGTTTGCCGGTGCCGTTCAGCGTGAGCCGGTACCAGTGATCGTCGAAGGCGAGCGGCGGCGGATTCGCGATGTCCAGCAGGCCCGCGGCCCGGCGCGCGCCCGCCACCGTGCCGGGTACTTGCGCGGCGAGCCAGCCCTGCGCGGGCAAGTCGGCGGGGGAGGCGCATGCACCGGCCGGCGTGCTGACGCACTGCCAGCCGGTGTCGAGTTGCTGTGGCCAGAGGTCCTGGGATAGCGCCCGGGGCGCGGCAAGGTCAGTCGTCAGCGCATCCACGGCGATTCCCTGAAGCTCGTAACGAGCTCGTCACAGCACCAGCGCGGCAAGCGGCGGCAGCGTCTTTTCGTAGGCGCTTTCGAGCACGTCGAAACAGTCTTCACACGAATCGCGACGCCCACGCGCGATGGCCCGCACGAGCCGGAACTGCATCACCATCGACTCCGACGCGATACGCTGCGCCGCCGCCGGGATCGCCGCCGGCATCTCGAAGCCTTGCGCGGAAAGCCACAGCAGATACTTCGAGAGAAACTCGAAGTTCGCGCCGAGCTGCCGCATCAGGTTGAACGAGTACGGGTGAAAGAACGCCTCGCCACGTTCGAGCAGCGTATCGAGATGCGCAGGGAACGCGGCCCGCCACTGCGAGACCGGATTGGTCAGCGGCCGCCGGTTTAGATGCGCGCACAACAATTCCGCCGAGGCTTCGGCGAGCGCGGTGCCTTCCAGCGCGGGCCGCGCCTGTTTGGCGAATTCGACATACGGAAACAGCAGATCGGGCTGCTGCGCGAATTGCGGCAGCTTGCGAAACACGCCGTCGTAGTCTTCACCGTCGAGCAGGTGATAGCCGGTGTTGTGGAAATAGCCGAGGCGGCGTGCCGGGGGATCGATGAAGTCGATCCCCACCGTGGTTTTCGGATGTTCGCGCCGATACGACGTGGCCCGCGTATTCGGCAGATAATAGCCGTCCACTTCCACCAGCACGGTATGGCCGCGCAAGGTCTGCGCGAGTACGCGCGCTTCGAGCGAGTCGTAGATCGCCAGTTCCTGCACCTGGGTGCCGTACAGCCGTTCGAGGTCTTCGAGCGGGAATTTGAAGAACGTGAACTGATCGCCTTCGAAGTCCTGCGTGACGGTAAAGGCGAACGCCGCGCGCGGATCGAGCCCGAAGCCGTGCAGCAGTTCGATCCACAGGTCGACGTAGCAGTTGGTCTCCTGCCAGACGCGCTCGCCCTGATGCAGCGCGTGTGGCGCGTGCTGGCGCAGCGGCAGTGTGGGCACGTCCGCGCCGCTCTGAGCCGGCAGGTCGAGCCGGCGGGACATGGCGAAAGTGGACTGCGCGCCCTTCGGCAAGGGAGTCATGGATGGATTCATGCGCTGTCTCCGGCGCCCTCAACCGACACCGCGGAAGCCGCTTGCATGGACGCCATGCCCTGCGCCACGCGTGCTTCGGTGTCGCCCCACAGCAGCGCGCGCACATCGTCCGGCCATGCGTTGACGTCGAGCCCGTGATGACGGAATAGCGCAAGCGTAATGCGCTCCATGCCGAAACCCACGCAACCCGTATGCGCTACTGCGCCGTCTTCGCAGGCAATCTTCCAGATCGCGCCGAAGTGGTCCATGTGATAGTTGAACGAGAGGCACGCCGTCTTGCCGCGCGGGTCGGCCACCGGAATCAGCAGTTCGAACTTGAGCGCCTGGGCGCGCTGGCTATCGGCGACGATCTTGCCGCCGCGGCCGAAGAACGGATCGTTGGCGAGATCCACTTCCACCGGCAGTTGCAGCAGCGTGATCAGCAGCGAGCCGCGTTCGACCCACATCTGCCGGAACGCCATCACCTGTTCGGCGCTGCCGAGGCGCACGTATTCGCGCTGGCGGAACATCTGCATGCGGCCCGGATCGAGCGAGGGCTCGTGGCGGAAGCAATACGACAGCACGTCGATGGTGCGGCCGTCGGCGGGCAGCGGGCCGCGCCGCGCCATTACCGGATAGATCGGATAGCAGGCGGCCGGCGTCAGCACCACGCGGGTCGGTTTCTGCTGCGCCATCCATTCTTCGCTGCGATCGTCGTCGCTTTCGATCATCGCGTCGTCGAGTGCGCGCAACAGGCGCTGGTGGCCCATGTCGTTGCCGCAGAACGAATGGATCGTGCCGGCGAGGTTCGGGAAGCTCTTCAGATATTCACTGTCTTCGAAATCGGTGCGGCGCATGGCGGGCGGAAAGCGCAGTACTTCAGGCTGCTGGTCCGCGCCGAGATGCGCGATCGCCACGTTCAGGCGCTCCACCACGTCTTCGAAAACCTGGCTGCGGCCGTACAGGCCGTTTTCGCCGGTATCGATCAGGAGGCCCGCGGCCAGCAGTTCGTCGCGGAAGGCCGGCGCCGCAGGTTCGGCCGCGGCCAGCGCGGCGGTATCGGTCATCGTGTTCATATCAGGCTCTCCCCGGGGCGGCAGGACGCTGCGCGAGCAACAGGCTCGCCGTGTTCTGCGCGATACGGTCGTTGTTGATCATCAGCGGCGCGGAGTAGAGGTCGCGCAGATGCCGTCCCACGCTGTATTCCGTGCCGTTCTTGTAGCCTGCCATGCCGCAGATCATCAGCACTTCCTGCACGACTTGCAGGGCGGTGGTCGAGATGCTGGTCTTCAGCGTATTCATGTCCGAAGCGAAGCCGAGCATGGCCGAGAGCGGCGCGTCGGCCTGGCAGCCGCCGTGTTTCGCGTGGTGGGCGGTGCGCGCTGCTTCGAGTGCGACGGACAGGCGCGCCTGCATCATCTGCAGCAGGCCGACCGCTTCGGCGAGGCGCAGACCGGCCGGCGGAATCGAGCCGGGTTTCGAGCGGGCCTGCGCACGAAAGAAGGCTTTCGCGCGATTCACCGCGTCGCTGGCCACGCCGGTCCAGACCGAAGCCCACAGGGTGTGCGACACCGGCAGCATGGTCTGATCGGCGATATCGGCGAACGGCGTCGGCAGGATCTGCTCGGCGTGCCCCGTGGCGACAAGCCGGAAGCCCTCGCTGCAGGTGCCGCGCATGCCCATCGAATCCCAGCCGCCGCGCTTTTCCAGCTGCGTGTCTTCACGCAGCGCCACGATCAGCACCTGGTCGGCCGCGGCCGATTCGGCGGTGCGGCGCGCGGTGACCAGAATGCCGTCGGCGTGCGCGCCGTACGAAATCGTCGGGGCGAGCTTCTCGATGCGAAAGCGCTGGTGGCCCGGCTCTCCGTCGAGTTCGACCGAGCAGGCGCTGGTGCGCATGTTGCCGCCAATGGTTTCTTCAGACGTAGCCGACGCCAGCAGCCATTGATGTTCGACCAGTTGCGCGAGCAACTGCCGGTGCCACGGCGCGTCGCTGCCATGCGCCTCGATGCAGGCCACCTGAATCTGATGCATCGCATACACCATCGCGGTCGACGCGCAGCCCTGCGCCAGCGTCTCGCAGATCGCGCCGACGTCCGCCAGCGAAAGACCCGCGCCCCCGAAGCCGGCAGGCACCATGGCCGAAAGCAGGCGTTCCCGTCGCAGCGCGTCGAACGCTTCGGCTGGGAAACGCGCTTCGCGATCGACCGCATCGGCGTATTGCGCGGCAACCGCGGCACAGCGCTGCGCCGCGGCGCGCCAGCCGGGTTCGAGCTCGACGGCGGCGAGTGCAAGCGGCGCGGCGGCATCCGTAGACGATATCTCCGTCGTCGGCGGCGCCGAGGCGGCTTCGTGTAGCAGAGGCGCGTTCATGCCGCCGCCTTCGCCTGTTGCAATTCGGTGACCGCGGCGGCCATCGAATCGATGCTCGAAAAGAGGCGGCGCGTCAGCATGCGGTCGGGAATCTCGATGCCGAACTCGTCTTCGATCGCCAGCATCAGGTGCACCGTCGCGAGCGAGGACAAGCCCGCTGCGTACAGATCGGCGTCGTCGGCCAGCGTATCGGGCGACACGTCAAGACGTGCCGATTCGGAAAGGATGCGTCGCAATGCGCTTTTCATAGTGATGTGCCCTCGTGTTGGGTCGAAATATTTCTCAACGAGCCGGTTCAAGCCGGTTCAATCCGGCTCAAGCGCCGCCGCGTTCCGTCGTTTCGTATTTAAGGATCGCGAAAGACTAGCGTCAGTGCGATGCCGCACGGAACCATGCGGTTTGCGGACGTACCGTGTAGCCATGCATGACAACGGAGCCTGCCTGTTGAGTCGGTCCATCGAGGGCTGACCTACTGAGCCCTGCTTCGTTAAACACACCGCTAGGGAACGTGATGAACTGGAAAACGCTGGAATTCGAACAGCTCACCGCGCGGGAGTTGTATGTGATATTGCGGGCGCGCAGTGCGGTCTTCGTGGTCGAACAATCGCATGTGCACCTGGACGCCGATGGCCACGACGAAACGTCATTGCATGTCTTCGCGGTCGAAGACATGTCGCGGCCGATGCCGATCCTGGCGTATGCCCGACTGCAACCGGGCGACGTCGAAGATCCGGAGATCGTCATCGACAAGGTGCTGACCAGCCCGCTGCGGCGCGGCGATGGCACCGCCGGATTGCTGATCGAACGGGTGCTGCATGCGATCGCCGAACACTGGCCTGGCCGTGCCGCGCGCGTCACGGCGCCGGTCGGATTGCGCGGCTTTTACGAGCAATTCGGCTTTCGCAAGACGGAAGGCCCGTATCTCGAACACGGCGAGCCGTTTATCGGGCTCACACGCCAGCCGCGCGCCGGCCAGCCGCTGTTCGGCAGTCTGCGCGGTGAACGCGACGGGTTCGCGTTCGTGAACACGTTCGAGTTGTTGTGACGATGCGCACGCCTGGCAAGGGATGTCGGGAGACGACCGCAAGCCGATCAATACGGCGGATGACCGCGAGCGTCGCGTGGCTGTCATGGCCGGGGGCCCAGCCATGATGAGCACACCTTCGACGATGTTGCGCCCGCCACCGCCGCCCGCGCCGCCCTCGTGGCCCACGCCGCCCGCGCAGCCGGCGTCGCTTGCCGCACAGCCGTCGCGCGTGGCTGCCAGGGTGCGCGGCGGCATGCGCCATCCCACGTATCTGCCGATCGCGCTCTTCGCCATCACGCTGCTGCTGATCGTCATGCACCAGGGGCGCCTGGTCGAATTCTTCTACCCGGCCGCGTCGTTCCTGATTGCGTTGCGCTTCTACCGGCGCTCACCCGCGCACTATCTCGGTTTCGTGTGCTGGCTGTTCTTTCTCTCGCCGGAGGTGCGGCGGCTCGCGGACTTCGTGAGCGGCTCGTTCAATCCGAAAAGCCCGGTGATGATCGCCCCGATGCTCGCGGTCGCGCTGTCCGGATGCGCGCTCATCACGAATTTCCGTGCGCTCGGGCAGCGCCGCACCATGCCGCTCATGCTGATCGTGCTCGCGCTGTTCTATTCGTACCTGGTCGGCATGGTGCAGGTGGGGCCGGCCGCGGCGACGTTCACGCTGGTGAACTGGCTGTTTCCGGTGCTGGTGGCGTTTCGTCTCGTTGTCACCTGGCAGGACTATCCGGACTATCACCGCGTGCTGCTCAAGACGTTTGTCTACGGCGGTTTGGTGATGGGCCTCTATGGCGTGATCGAGTATCTGTCGCCGCCGCCGTGGGACGTCTTCTGGCTGATCGCCTCGCAGATGGAGTCCGAAGGGCACCCGGTGCCGTTCGGGATGCGCGTGAGCAGCACGATGAACTCGTCCGGCCCGTTTTCGCAGACGATCATGGCCGTGCTGCTGATGTCGCTCGCGGCACGTGGCAGGATGCGCGTCGCCACCGGACTGGTGGGCATCCCGGCGTTGATGTTCACCTCGGTACGTAGTGCGTGGGGCGGTCTCGCGATCGGCCTCGTGTATCCGCTGACCATGCTTGACGGTCGCAGCCGGATACGGCTGATCGGCGGGGTACTGGGTTTTGCGATGCTGTGTGCGCCGCTTGCGATGGTCGATCAGGTCTCGGACAACTTCATGCAGCGATTCAACACAATCCAGGACCTCGGTCACGACAATAGCTACCAGGTCCGTGCGGAGCTCTACAAGCAGTTCATGTCGGTGGCGTTGACCGACATCGCCGGGCAGGGACTCGGCATGACCGGGCTCGGCACCAAGCTTTCGAGCGACGATTCGCTTCAGTTGACCGTGGTCTTCGATAGCGGTCTGCTGGAGGTGCCGTTCGTGATGGGATGGCCGGGTACGCTGCTGTACACGACCGGCATTGTGATGCTGCTGTGGCGGGCCTTCCGGGCAAGCCGTCAGCGCGCGAGAGACCGCTTTGCGATTTCCGGCGTTGGCGTAGCGATCGCGATGTTCGCAATGATGGTGTTCGTCAATACCTTGATCGGGCTGCCGGGGATGTTCTTTTTCGTCGGCGTGATACTGCCGGTTATCGGTCTGCGTCACGCGCGGGAGGCACACGCTGCCGCGCCGGCTGCGTCGGTGCGACGCGCGGAGGGAGGGCGATGAGCGGCAACCCGATGCGCATACTGATCGTGACGCACCAGGTAACGAAGAATGACGGCCAGGGGCGCGTCAACTACGAAATTGCCCGCGCGGCGCTCGCGGCCGGACATGCGGTGACGCTGCTCGCATCGCGCGCCGCGCCGGAGTTGGTGAATCATCCCCGTGCGCGGTTCGTGAAGATCGGCGAGAGCCGGCTGCCGACGCGCCTGATCCAGTATCAGGTTTTCGCGTGGCGTAGCGGTGCGTGGATCCGCGCGCACCGACAGGCGTTCGATGTGATCCATGTGAACGGTTTCATTGCATGGGCCCGCGCCGACGTGAACGCGGTTCACTTCGTACACGACGGCTGGTACCGCTGCGGCTTCTATCCGTTCCGTTTCTTCCATGGCCCGTATCACGCGTATCAGGTCGTCTACACGTGGCTCAACGCACGCTGTGAAAAGTGGGCGTTCCGGCATGCCGACGTCGTCGTGCCGGTATCGGAGAAAATCGGCGCCGAGGTGCGCTCGCTCGGTATCGACACAGCGCGGCTTCAGGTGATCTACAACGGCGTCGATATCGATGAATTTGCGCCCGGTGCGTCGCAGCGCGAGCGTTTCGGCTTGCCGCAAGCGCCGTTCATGCTGTTGTTCGCCGGCGATCTGCGCGTGTCGCGCAAGAATCTCGACACGGTGTTGCGGGCACTCGCCGCGACGCCCGCGCATGTGCATCTGGTGGTTGCCGGGATTCTGCGCAACAGTCCGTATCCCGCGCTGGCTGCGTCGCTCGGACTCGAGCAACGTGTGCACTTTACCGATCTGGTCAAGGATATGCCCGCGCTGATGCGTTCGGTCGATGCGTTTGTGTTTCCGTCGCGCTACGAGCCATTGGGGCTGGTACTGCTCGAGGCGCTGGCGGCGGCGTTGCCGGTTGTCACCGTACGGACGGCGGGTGGTGCCGAAGTGATCGCACCCGACTGCGGCATCGTACTCGAGCATCCGGACGACGGCGTCGCTCTAGCCGCGGCGATCATGCGCCTTGCCGACGATCGCGCACGTGCGCGGCAGATGGGGCTCGCCGCGCGCGAACTGGCTGGAACGCTCAGTTGGCAGGCGATGGCGAGCCGCTACCTGTCACTCTATGAACGGCTCGCCGCACGACGTGCGGCGAGCGCGATGGCGACCCCACGCGCCACGGTATCGGCGGAATCATGAGCGCATCGATCGACTCGCTGCAGATCGGCATGCATTGGTTCGACGAACGGCCGGGCGGGCTTGACCGTATGTTCCTGGCGTTGATCGAGTCTCTGCCTGCACAAGGCGTCAGTGTGCGCGGGCTGGTTGCCGGCACGCCCGGCGTGTTCGAGGCGTCGGGCGGCCGCGTGCACGCTTTCGCACCGGCAAACGCGCAGCTCGGCCGACGTCTGTGGCATGCGCGCGCGCAGTCGCGCAAGCTCAGGGACGCGCGCATGCCCGATGTTGTCGCCACGCATTTCGCGCTCTATGCCGCGCCGACCGTGGGCGTGTTCAGCGGTGTGCCCAGAGTCGTGCATTTTCATGGACCGTGGGCCTCGGAGTCGGGAATGGAAGGTCGCGGGCGGCTGTCACGCGTGACACGTCATGCGCTCGAACGCATCGTGTATCGAGGCGGAACGCGTCATATCGTACTGTCGCATGCGTTCGCCGACATTCTGCGCACCCGGTACGGTGTGCGCGAGGACGATATTCGCGTGGTGCCCGGCTGCGTCGACGTCGACCGTTTCAATACGCGCCTCAGCAAACGGCAGGCGCGCAAGCGCCTTGGCTTGCCGCAAGACCGGCCCTTGCTGTTCTGCGTCCGGCGGCTGGTGTCGCGCATGGGACTCGAAGACCTGATCGACGCGATGTTCGTGGTCAAGCAGGCCGTACCTGACGTACTGCTGACGATTGCCGGGAAAGGGCCGCTTGAGCCGCAGTTGCATGCCCGCATCGTCGCGCGGGGACTGGAGCGGCATGTGCAGCTTGCCGGTTTCGTGGCCGACGCTGTGTTGCCGCTGTGGTATTGCGCGTCGGACGTGACGGTGGTGCCGACCGTGGCGCTCGAGGGCTTCGGACTGACGACGATCGAATCGCTCGCTGCCGGCACGCCCGTGCTGGTTACGCCAGTGGGTGGCTTGCCGGAAGCGGTTGAGCCGCTGTCGCCCGATCTGGTGCTCGCGTCGGGCGGATTTCAGGCGCTTGGCGGCGGCATAGCCGATGCCTTGCTGGGGACGCACGTATTGCCCGATGCGCAAGCTTGCCGGAATTATGCGCGGGCGCACTTCGATCATCCGGTGGTGGCGGCGCAGGTCGCGCGGATCTATCGCGAAGCGATAGACGCGTTCTGACGGCGCGAGGCGCTCATGCGACGCAACGCCCGACGAACGTTCGAACGGATCGCTTGCGCGGGCGCGGTGTTGCTGCCGGTGCTGGCGTTTTATGCTGCACTCGGGTCGGGTGAGGCCGCGCTCGGCCCGGCGGTATTTGCGCAAGCGGCGTCGGGGAGCGCCACCGGCGCCGGCGCGAACCCCGCACCGGTCTCCGTCGCCGCTCTCCCGTCGCTGTCCTATCGCACGTCGTGGATCGGCAACACGTGGGGCTACGCCAATCAACGTTGGGTACAGATCGACGTGCAGGCGCTCGCCGTCACGCCGGAAGGCGACGTGTACACGAATGCGCCGTGGGATGAAGGCGGCGGTGAGATCGGCCACTACCGCAACGGACAATTGATCGGCCACGGTGGGCAATCGCACGGCTGGGGAATGCTGGGCGGCGACGCGATCGCCGTGAACGGCGACTATGTGTTCGCAGCACAACTGGTCGTGAGTCTGGGCAACGGGATGGCGGCGCAAAAGCATCTGCCGCCCGAAGGGGTCGTGTGGTACGGCGTGTCGCGCCGCCGCCGTGCCGACTTTCGCGAGGGCGCGCCGTTCGAAGGCGAGGTGGATTGGCCCGGCAGTCCCCTCGCGTTCCGTGTGATTACCCAGTCGTCGAGTGCCGAGGACTACGCAATACGTGGTCTCGCCGTGGATTCGACCCGGCTCTACGTGTCGAATCAGCACGATAACCGCGTCGAGATCTTCGATGTGCGTTCGATGCAGCCCGTCGGCAACTTTCCGGTGCGCGAGCCGGGGCGGATCGCCGTCGCACCCGATGGCACGCTGTGGATCATTGAGCGCAGCCGCACAGACGGCGCTCGACGCGTCGCTCACCATGCACGCAATGGCGCGCTGCTGGGCATGCTGAGCTTGCCGCCCGGCGCCGAGCCGGCCGACCTGACGCTGGATTCGCGCGGCCGGCTGCTGGTCGCCGACAACGGTCCGCGCCAGCAGATCCTGATCTTCACCGCCATGCCGCCCGCGCCCGCAGGCGCTGCGCCGAGCGCCGCCAACGCCACACACGAGGAGGCTTCCATGCAGTTGTCAGCCACTCTGGGCGAAGCAGGCGGTATCTACGCGGGCCGTGCCGGCGCGCCGGGACCGTTGCGCTTCAATGGGCTGACGGGTGTGGGTGTCGATGGCGCGGGCAATGTGTACGTGTCGATGAACGGTGCGGGACCGCGCGGCTTCGTGCCCGGCCCGGGCAACACCGATGGCGCGCTGATCGAGAGCTATACGCCCGACGGCAAGCGGCGTTTCAGCCTGCAAGGGCTGCTGTTCGTCGATGGCGCGCAGTTCGTCGACGGCGATCCGCCGTCCGTGTATAGCGGCACCAAACGCTTCACGCTCGACCTGTCTCGTCCGACCGGGCAGGAATGGTCGTATGCCGGCTATACCGTCGACCGTTTCCGCTATCCGTATGACCCGTTCCTCAATCTGCGGCAGGGACAGCGTGGCATGCCGCTCGTGCGCGATATCGACGGACGGCGCCTGCTTTACACCGTCGACATGAACGGCACCTGGCTGCGCATCTATCGTTTCGCGGCCGACCGGGAGACAGCGATTCCGTCGGGCTTTGTCACGCCGTCGCATGTCGACGGCGCATGGCCGCCCAACCAGCCGCCCCATGGCGGATGGATCTGGCGTGATACGGCGGGCCAGGGCCGCTTCGCCGCGAGCGACTTCGATCAGGACATGGCGCGAGACGATGGGCCGCCGATGTCCGGCTGGTGGGTCGACAGCGCGGGCGCGATCTGGCAGGGCACCCAATCGCAAGGCATTCGCCGCTTTCCGCTGCAAGGATTCGACCGCATCGGCAATCCGGTCTACCGATACGCGGCGATGCAGCGCTACGCGATGCCCGCGCCTTTTAACCGGATCGCGCGCCTGAACTACTTTCCCGCCGACGACACGATGTTCATCTCCGGTTCGACCCGCGAGCATCCGTTCGTCGAATACAACTGGAATGGCGCCGGCTCGTTGCTCGCGCGCTACGACCACTGGACCAGCGGCAAGCCGACGTTGCGTTACGCGATCGAGCTGCCCGACGAAGGGCCGCCCACGGCCCTATCGTTGAACGGCTTTGCCGTCGCCGGCGACTATCTCTTCGGCGTCGAAACCGAGACCGCCGTCGTGCGCGTCTACGAGCGCGACACCGGGCGCGAAGCGGGGCGCCTGAAACCGGGTCCCGAAGTCGGCGCGGCCAGCGGCTGGATCGATTCGGCGATGCCGATTACCGCGCACCGGCTTGCGAGCGGCGAATACCTCGTGTTCGTCGAAGAAGACGCGCATGGCAAGGCGCTGATGTACCGCTTCAAGCCTGCGGCCCGCGCGCTGACGAGCACCTCGATCAATCACAACTGAGCTCGCATCGATATGAAAATCGTCCACCTTGCCAATCACGCGCAGAACGTCGGCAACGGCATCGTCAACATGATGGTCGACCTCGCCTGCATGCAGGCGAAGGCCGGTCATGAGGTGACGGTCGCTTCGTCGGGCGGCGGTTTTGAGGCCTTGCTCGAACAGCACGGCGTGCGTCATGTGTTGCTGCCGCAATCGCGCCAGCCGTGGCGGGTGCCGTCGATGCTGGCGGGCTTCAACCGCTTGCTCGCGCAGTGCGATCCGGATGTGGTGCACGCGCACATGATGACGGGAGCGTTGATCGCGCGCTTCGGCGCCGTGCGGCGGCGCTATGTGCTGGTCACGACTGTGCATAACGAATTCCAGAAGAGCGCCTCGCTGATGCGCTTCGGCGATCGCGTCGTGGCGGTCAGCAAGTCGGTGGCGGCGTCGATGGCGGTGCGCGGAGTGCCGCAGGAACGTCTGTCGGTGGTGCGCAACGGCACCATCGGCACGCCGCGCTTCGCCGGCGTGCCGATACCTGCTTCCCCGCGGCTGACTCGCCCGAGCATCGTGACCGTGGCCGGCATGTACGAACGCAAGGGGATTCAGGATTTGCTGCGCGCGTTCGCGCAGTTGTGCGAACGGGTTCCGTCGGCGGCGTTGTATCTCGTCGGCGAGGGGCCGGATCGCGCCGGCATGGAGGCGCTGGCGCAGGAACTGGGCATTGCGCATCGCGCGCATTTCACGGGCTTCGTTGCGAATCCGCGCGCGCATCTGGCCGAGGCGGATGTGTTCGTGCTGGCCTCGCATAAGGAACCCGGCGGTCTCGTGCTGTGCGAGGCACGCGAGGCGGGCTGCGCGATCGTGGCCACCCGTGTTGACGGCAATCCGGAAATGCTCGACGACGGCGAGGCCGGCCTGCTTGTGCCGCCATCGACCCCGCACGCGCTGGCCGACGCGATCGAGCTGCTACTGACAGACCAGATCGCCCACGCCACGTTGGCCGCACGGGCGCGGCGCAACCTTGAGACCTTCCATGTGGAGCACGTATGCGATGCGTATCTGTCGATCTACGAACAGACGCTCGACGCATGCCGCCCGCAATGCCACGTGCTGACAGAAGCGCGGCGCGTCGCGTCGCCTGACGGAGTTATACGATGAGCGCGATCGTGCAACCCGCAACGCCGGCTGCCGATGCCAGCAGCGTGCAAGACGGCAACGTGCAAGACGGCGCCCGAAGCGCGGAACCCATCTTCGCCGCTTTCGCCGTCTGCGTGACGACGATGAATCGCACCGAAACGCTCGCGGCGTGCCTCGACAGCCTCTCGCATTGCGTGCCGGCTGCCGCGTGCATTGTCGTCAGCGACGACTCGCCGGAGCTTGCGATGCGCGCGGCCAATGCGGCCGTTGTCGCGCAGCATCCGGGCGCTATCTGGCTGGAGGGCCCGCGGCGCGGCGTATGCGCGAATCGCAACAACGCGGTGCGCCATTGCCTCGCCCACGCGCCGCAATGCGAGTATGTGTCGTTCGTCGACGATGACGTGCAGATCGCCGCTGATTTCTTTGCCGTCGCGCGGGCCCATCTCGCCGCGTTGCCGCCTGAGCGTCGTCACAAGGTGATGCTGACGGGCGGTTCGTCGAGTGGTGAGGAACATCCCGAATGTTATCCGCTGAAACTGTCGTTTGCGGGCTATTTCACCGCCGCCGACGAGCCGCAGTGCGTCAACATTCATGCGGCCGTGTTCCCGTTAGCGCTCTTCGAGCGCAACGGCTGGGACGAGAACATTTTCTTCGGCATCGAAGATGCCGAACTGTCGCTGCGCGCGCTCAAGAACGGCTACTCGATCGAGCTGTTGCCCACGCTGCGCACCCGCGACACGCTGCCTGGCGGCGGCGTGATCGAGTGCACGCCTCGCCGGTATGGCATGTCGCGCTATCAGCTGTATTGCGAAGCGGCGCGGCTCTACGTGGGGGTGAAGCGCTACCGCGTGATCGATCCGAGTCTGCCGAAGTACCTCGTGTTCATCACGCTGTATTTCGTCCACCTGACGCTTTATCTCGCGAAGCGCCGCGCGCTTTCGTCGCTGCTGCCGATTGTCAGACTGTCGAATGTACGGCGGGCGACCACGGCCCAATAAAACTAACTTTTCTATTCTGCCAGGCGATGAATATCCTGTTCACGATTCACCACAATCTGAGCCGCAACGCGGGCGCGCCCGGTGTGACCGTCAAACTCGCCGAGGCGTTGCGCGCGCGCGGCCATACCGTACGGATTTTTTCGCATGACGACGTGAAAGTCATCGGCGGCCTCGGGCGCACGATGCTGTTTCCGTGGATCGTGCTGGGTCATGTGCTTGCGCATTCCGAGTACGACGTGCTCGACATGTCGTCGGGAGACGGCTGGCTGATCAACCTCGCAAGGCGCGCGTGCGGATGGCGGCGGCTGCAGTTGTCGGTGACCCGCAGCCATGGCATGGAGCCTGTGGTGCACGAGGCGTTTCTCGAAGCCTGGCGCACCGGCAATGTGGAAAAATCATGGAAATACCGCTTCTACTATGGTGGACTGCGGCTATGGGAATGCACGAAGTCGTTCGAGTGGGCAGACGTTGCGATGCTGCTCAACGATACCGAGTGCACGTTCGCCGTATCGAAACTGCGCTTTGGCGAAACGCGGGTGGTCAGGATCGACAACGGGATCGACGAGACGTTCACGTCGATCGCGCGGACGGCGCTGAATGAAGCGAGGACAGAAGCGGTGGTCCCGCTGAATCTTGCATTTATCGGCCGCGCCAACTACTGGAAAGGCATCGATACGCTGGCGACGGCCGTTGCCGCGCTGTTCGAGCGCAACGGCGGCGTCACACTCACATTGCTCGGCACCGGCGAGTCCGCCGAGCAGACGCTCGCGCGCTTTCCAGAAAGCGCGCGCGAGCGGATCACGGTGGTGCCGGCTTTCGACAACGCAAAGCTGCCCGAACTGCTTGCACCGTGTCACATTCTCGCGTTTCCGTCGATCTACGAAGGATTTCCGCTCTCGCCGCTCGAAGCGATGGCGTGCGGGCTCGTACCGGTGGTGTCGAATATTGGCGGCCTGCGTGCTTATGTGCGCAATGGCGACAACGGCGTGATCGTGCCACCCGGCGACGCAACGGCGCTCGGCGCCGCCATCCAGTCGCTCCTCGACGACCCCGCGTACTGGGCCGTGCTGCAGCGGCGCGCGCGGGAAACCGCGCTCGACTATTCATGGGCGAACGTCGCGGATCGCTTCGAGTTGCTCTACGCGTCGCGTCTACGACGGCGTGCCGCGCCGGTTGCGGCATAACCGGCATAACGGCTATCCGCGCGCTGCGCCGACGTTGCAGCGTCGGCCGCGCGGCTGACCGTCGCGGCGTCGCTTAACCGGCGAACACCGACAACCGCGTCCACACCTTGCGCACCATCGCGCGCAGTTCACTCGACACATGCAACGACCAGCCGAGGTTCGCGGCTGCCAGCACGATGGCGGCCGCAATCAGCACCGGCAGTGCGACGATCGACGCGGCGAGCACGCCCGCCACAACAAGAAACGACAGATGAGCCAGCATATTGGCGACGATCGCCAACGCATGCAGCCGCGAGAAATACAGAAACGCCGCATAGTCGAACAGCGCTTTGATCACGACGACGGTAGCGGCGCCCACGATGCCGAACGTGTGAATCGCCAGCCATAACGCACCGACGAACACCGGCAACTGAATCCAGCTCACGCGCGCGACGTCGGCGGGATTCCCCTGCGCCTGAATCAGAATGCCGAGAATGCTCGATTGACCCGCAAGCCACACGCCGACGATGAGAATGCGGCCGACCGGCGCACAGGCTGTCGCCATCGACGCGCCGAGCCAGATCGTCAGGAATGGTTCCAGCGCGAACAGCGCGACGATCACGCACGGCGTGAACGCACCGTTCAGAAACGCCAGAGCGCCGCGCGCCAGCTGATCGGCGTTTTCTCGCGACGACGCCGACAGACGCGGAAACAGTGTGCGCAGCATCGCGCCCGGCAAGATGTTCAGGCGGCTCACCAGATTTTGCGGCGTGGCATAGTACGCGACGAAGCGCGCGCCTAGCAGCGAGCCGACCAGTACGCGATCCAGCGTCTGCGAAACGATGCCGGCGCCGGAAAACAGCAGCAGCCAGCGGCCATAGCGAAACAGGTCGGCAACCGCCCGCCATTCCGGCTTGCCCACCCGCCTGAGCTTCAACGCCCGCCAGGTCGCGATGCCGAGCAGGACGGCGGCGATCAGCCGCGCGCCTACCGCAGCCGGAATCACCACCGCCAGCGAGGGCGAAAAACAGTAGATCGCCACCAGCGGCAATACCTGGAAAAGGATCGTGCCGATCGTCTGGTTGGTGTTGTAGCTGGCGAAGCGCTCGACCGCCGTGATCGCGCCGGCGAAGACCCACGACACATTCGCGAGCGGCACCGAGATCGCGATCCATGGCAGGCTCGCCATCACTTCGCGCTGGAACGCCGGCTCGATCTTCACGCCGTGTGCGATATACAGAAACGCGCCGAAGTACACGATCAGGCCGCCGACTATCCCGGTGGCGAGATTCAGCGCGCACGCGCTCCAGAAAATCCGCTCGACTGACCCGTCGTCGGCATCGCGCACTTTGGCAATCTGATTTTCGGTCGCGAGACTGATGCCCAGATCGAGCACGCTGAAGTAGCCGATCAGCGCCCACACCAGGTTGATGACGCCATACCGCTCGACGCCCATCAGATGCAGGTAAGCCGGTACGGTCGCGAGCGAGATGAAGGTCGGAACGATCGAGCCCGCGAAGTTGATCGCGATGTTCTTCAGAATGTTTTTTTCCATGGCTTTGCTTTGCAGTCAGGCCGTGCTGGGCGCTGCGGGTGGCGCGGACGCGGCACGCCTCGGCTGCGCCTTGACGAACGCGCGCCTGAGTCGTTCGGACGGCTCGTCGACGTAGCGATAGATGAGCCAGGATAGCGCGGCTACGGCGGCGATCATCAGCACAATCCACGGCATCCGCGCGGCGCGCGACAGATGCAGGCAATGTTGCAGGAAGATCGGCAGGGCCGCGCCATGGACGAGATAGACCTCATAGGACAGATTGCCGAGCGTCCGGTCGGAGCGTGTGCCCGCTCGCCGCACGGTCGCCATCGCATAGGGAACGAGTAGTAGCGCGAGCAGGCCGTTAGCCTGCGCGTTGTACTGGCTAAGCGGACCGGAAAAGCTGCCCCACAGGAAGAATTCGCGTGCGTGCGGCAGCGCGATGCAGCCGGACAGCAGCAGCGCGGCGCCCAGCAGGCTGGCCCGCGCCTGACCGCGGGCCGGGCGCCAGCCATGACGGGCCGTCAGCAGACCGCACAGGAAGAACCCGAGATAAAGCGGCAGCGTGCCGGTTGTCGGACGCAGACCGTAGATCGTGAAGAGCACCGCGAGGCCCGCAGCCGCGAAGCCGTATAGCGCGAGACGGCCTGTCGAGCGATGCGTCGTGCGATCGAGCAGCCAGATGGCGAGCGGGGCGAACAGATAGAACTGCAACTCGATATCGAGCGACCACACCGTCGGCACCACATTGGCAGGCGCGCTGAGCTGGGCATAGCCGAGCAGAACCAGATGCGATACGTAGAAATTGAGCGAAGCCGGCGACCAGTCGTTGGGCAACTGGAACGCCAGCCAGCCGAGCGGATGCACGCACAGCGCAAGCACCGCCAGTGTTGCGTAGAACGCCGGGAACAGTCGCCAGACGCGCGACACGAGGAACGTCGTGTAGGGACGGTCGAGCGACGCGTACTCGCTATGCCACATCTGATAGATCCAGTAGCCGCTCAGCGCGAAGAACAGGTAGACGGCGGCTGCGCCGAGCGCGAGTGGCAACACGTGACTGACAAAGACAGTGCACGCGAGCGCGAGACGGAATGCGCCGGGCGGCATGACCAGATTGCGTGGGTTCATCGCAAGTCCTCAAGGGGCGCTTCAGGCCGCTGTCACCGACAGCGAATGGACGAACCAGCGCGTAAAAGCTTCCGCGCCGCAGCGGTTCAGATGCAGGTAGTCGACGAACGAGGTGTCGGCGAGCGCCAGTTCCGTCTGTCCGTAGACGAATTCAATGTTGCGCGTCTGCGCGAATTTTTCGATCGGCTGCCAGAACGCCTTCAGTGTCGTGCCGAATTGCGCGCGTGCGACCGCCTCTACCGGTGTCGAGACGATGATGAAGCGCGCGCCGTCCTGCCTGATCTGCCCGGCGAGCTGGGCAAGGGCGGCATACGCGGCCGGACGCAGGCTGGAGATCGGATGGGTGCGGTACCCATAGACGCGTTCGTCGGTGAGATCGTGTTTGGCGCACGACAGCAGCACGGATCCGCCGTGATCGAAGTCGAGTGAATCGACATTGCCGGGATGGTCCCGGTCGTGCCATCCCGCCGTGACGCGGCGCGTGTAGTAGTACAGATCCGGCGACTGGATATAGGGTTCGAGCTGCGCACCGGACAGATAGCGTTCGAATGCTTGCCAGTCGATGTCTTTTTCCCAGTGATCTTCAAAATCGACATAGGTCGTCGCGAGAATCACCGTGCGGAATTTGCAGCGTTGCGACAGATGCGCGTAGAACGTCGGCAGGTCTTCGATGTTCAAGCCCCACGACGCGGCGTTGATGATGTTCGAGGCCTTCAGGCCGTGCGCCAATTGCTGGTCGTCCATGTCGTTCAGGGCAACCGACGAACCGATCACCAGCACATCGCAATTCGTCGGCATGAGCCGTTCGCGCAGCCATGCGCTCTTTTCGTTGAACGCTTCGCTTGAGGAGAGGCGTGGGGCGGGAATGCGCACGCCTGCCGCAAACGACGCGGCGATCGCTGCCACGAACAGCACGATCGGAATGCAGAAGCCGGTGAAGAAGGTGCGGGCGTTCATGATTCAGAATTGGAAGTAGAGAAATTCGGCTTTGCGGGCAAGAAACAGCAGGCAGAAGATGAACGTCACCCCGCAACCGAGCCCGCTTGCCAACGCGAGCGAACGCGCCGGACGAGCCGGCAGCGTGCCGCCGGGTTGCGCGAGACGCGCGACGATCTGCTGCGAGTTCGGACAGCCCCAGACAATGGCCGCGCTCGCGACCAGCAACAGCACACATTTCTTTGCTTCGGCGATGCCGTAGGGCTTCAGCGCGCGCCACGGTTCATCGAATTGCAGGAGCGACGCATAGTGTCCGCTCAGCTTCGCGACGAAGGGCTGCAGTTGCGCGGGCAACACGATGCCGTGCAAACCGGTCATGCCGGCGAGCACATCGAAGGCCGCATGAAACGACGGTGCACGGAAGAACACCCACGCAAGCATGACGGCGAGAGACGTCAGGACCGTGCTCAGCACGCGATAGCGTGTGCGCGTTTCCCACTGAACCCGCCTCTCGCCCATGGCGAAGCGCCATGCGTGGTTGATGCACAGAAACAACCCGTGCAGACCGCCCCAGATCACGAAGGTCCAGTTCGCGCCGTGCCACAGACCGCCGAGCAGCATCGTGATCATCAGGTTCAGATAGCGGTACGCGGCGCCGTCGCGGTTGCCGCCGAGCGGAATGTACAGGTAGTCGCGCAGGAAACGCGATAGCGTCATATGCCAGCGCCGCCAGAATTCGACGATATTGGCCGATTTGTAGGGCGAATTGAAATTGAGCGGCAAGACGATATTAAACATTCGCGAGATGCCGATCGCCATGTCCGTGTAGCCGGAAAAATCGAAGTAAAGCTGAAACGTGTAGGCGAGCGCGCCGGTCCAGGCGGCGAACAGATTCAGCGGGACACCATGGTGGGCCGCATCGAAAACCGGCGATACGTAGGGGCTCAGGTTATCGGCGAGCAGGATTTTTTTCGCGAGGCCGATCGTCAGAAACAGCACGCCGGTGGCGACGTTGGCGGGTACGATCCGGTAGCAGTCGCGATTTGCGAACTGCGGCATCATTTCCTTGTGATGCAGCACCGGTCCCGCGATCAGATGCGGAAAATACGTGACGAATAGTGTGTAGTGGACGAAGTTGAATTCGGTCGCGATGCCGCGGTATGCATCGACGAGAAACGCAATCTGCGTGAACGTGAAGAACGAAATGCCTAGCGGCAGCACGATATCCAGTGCGCTGAGATGCACGCCCACGGTCTGGTCGACGGTGGCGATGAAGAAGTTGCTGTACTTGTAGAGCGCCAGCACGCTGAGATTGCACGCGATCGCCAGCGCGAGCAGCCGCTTGCCGCCCTGAGTATGGTGGCATCGCGACAGTTCGCGGCCGGCCAGATAGTTGCCGCTGACCGAAAGCATCAATAGCAGGACGAAATGCGGATTCCACCAGCCATAGAAGAACAGCGACGCGAGCGCAAGCCAGCCGGCGGCGAGTAAGCGGCTGTAACGCCCGATCGCAAAGAAAACGACCAGGACGATGGGCAGGAAGGCGAACAGAAATTCGAAGCTGTTGAAGAGCATGTTCGACTCGCACTCGGTGACTGGGCCACGGCTCGCGGCACGGTGGACGTTGCCCCAGATGGTGCGCCAAGACAGGCTTTGAATGTGTGCGCGTGCGTACAGATGAGCGTGGCCCACGGGGGTTTAATGAGCATCGTGCACGGCGACACGGGTTGCGTGATCGCAGGCAAAGCAAAAAAAGAAGCCGGTCCGCGCTCAGGCGAGTGCGGGTGTCAGGCCTGGCCATCTGCGAGGGTAGGCAATGAAACCTGTCGTCTTTGACGACTGCTTTGGCTGGCTGCATCCTGCGCCGGGCGAGAGCGGCGTCGTGCTGTGCAATCCGTTTGGATACGATGCGCTGTGTACGCATCGTGGCTGGCGCAAGCTCGCCGAGCGAATTGCCGCGGCGGGCATGCCGGTGCTACGTTTCGACTATCCGGGCGCGGGCGATTCGGCTGGCGTGGAAGAGGATCCGCAGCGCGTGAGCGCGTGGCTCGACAGCATCGTCGCCGCCATCGGACGGCTGCGCGAATGGACTGGCGTGACGCGCGTGTCGCTGGTCGGTCTGCGGTTCGGCGCGACGCTGGCGGCGCTGGCGGCCGAGCGGATGGGCGGCATCGATAACCTCGTCTTGCTGGCGCCGCCGATCATGGGACGCAACTATCTGCGTGAGCTGCGCGCGCATCGGCAAAGCTGGCTCAGCACGCCCGCAGGCATGAACGGCGACGCGATCGCCGACCCCGATACCTATGTCGAGGCGTTCGGCTTCGGGCTATACGGCGACGACATTGCCCGAATCGGCGCGCTCGATCTGCGACGCGATACGGCGAGGCCCGCTCGCCGAGTACTACTGCTCGATTCGAGCGACCGCAACCGCGCGCAGGCGTTGGCAGAACACTATGTGGCCAATGGCGTGACGGTGGAACGTCACAGCTTCGACGAGTGCGACCGCTTTGTGATCGAAGCGTTGTATAGCGAAGAACCGGTCGAGGCGTTTTCGCGTGCCACTGCGTGGCTGGCTGAAGAGCTGCCGGTTGACCATGCAAGCGCCCGTGCGGACATCGACACGCCGGAACCAGGCAACCCCGAATCACCCGAACTCGCGCTCGCGCCTTATCACGCCGTCGAGCGGCCGGTGGTGTTCGGAAAGTGTTTTGGCATCTATTGCGAACCCATTGCGCCGCGCACCGAGGTGCCGCGCGCCGACACACCCGCGATGCTGTTTTTCAACACCGGCGCGAGTCATCACATCGGCGACGGCCGCATCTTCGTGCTGTTCGCGAGGCGTCTGGCAGCACTCGGCATCGCGTCGCTGCGCATGGACCTGAGCGGTCTCGGCGACGCCGTGCCGGCTGCCGCGGCCGTCACGCTCGACACGATCTATTCCGACATGTCGTGCAATGACGCGTGCGCCGGCGCCGACTGGCTCGTCGCGCACGGTCACGCGCGCGTCGTCACGTTCGGCGTGTGCGGGGGCGCGTTTGTCGGGTTGCATGCGTGCGCGCGTCATCCAGACATCGTCGGCGGTTTTGGCGTGAATCTGCAGAAATTCATCTGGGACGGTGCAGCGCGCGAGCCGGGCGCCCATCAGTTCGCGTCGTCGAAAGTCTATTGGCGTTCAGCGCTGACGCGCGAAAAATGGTTGCGCGCGCTGCGCGGTCAAAGCCATCCGTTGCGCATTGCGGGCGTGCTCGGAAAACGGGTCGCGCGATCCTGCTGGCTAGCCGCGACCGGCTGGATCGAACACCTTACCGGCTGGCCGCTTACCACCAACGAAGTGCGCGATATCGTGCGCACGCTTCACGCCAAAGGGGTGCATCTGCGGCTCGTTTACGGCGAGTTCGACGTCGGGCTCGACGAGGCGCGCGTGCAGTTCGGCGCACGGCTAGGCGCATTGCTGCGCTATTCGCGCGTGCGCGCTGTCACGTTGCCGAAGCTCGATCACGCGCTCTTCACGCGCCCTGCGCGCGAAGCGGCGATGGCCGATGCCGAACGATGGCTGTTTTCAGAGGTGATCCAGGCGGCAGTTCCCGCAGGCGCCGAAATCGATACCACCGGCGCAACGACGCCGGTGCTTTTCCCGAGTCAGTCCGCCAGCTCGCCGGCTGGCGGAACAACGAGTTCCCGCCCCCCGGCACACTCATACCTCGACGGAGTACGTCCGTGAATACACAGTCACTGTCCGAGTTGGACCGCATCAACCGCACGGCGTGGAATTCGCCGGATGCGACGCGCGAATTCACTACCGAAAAGACTTTCTCCGATAGAGGCGAGCAGGCAGCGCTCGAATGGCTGAGGCCGCGTTGCGCGGGTCTGCCGTTGCTCGATATCGGCATCGGCGCGGGCCGCACGATTCCGCTGATGACGTCGCTTTCGAACGACTACACCGGCGTCGACTACACGCCCAAGCTGCTGGACATGGCGAAGTCGCGCTATCCCGATCTGGACTTGCGGCATATGGATGCGCGCGACATGTCCGCGCTGCCGTCCGGGCATTACGGGCTGGTCGAGTTCAGCTGGAACGGCATCGATTGCGTCGACTACGACGACCGCGTGAAGATTCTCAGCGAGATGTACCGCGTGTTGCGTCCCGGCGGCTACGTGCTGTTCTCATCGCATAACCGGGGCGGTCCTGGCTATGGCGAGAACATCTGGCAACTGCTGCCGGAATTCACCCTCAACCCGCTCAAGCTCGGCTGGCGCACGCTGCGCTCGTTGCGGCGCTTTCAGCTCGGCACGCTGAACTATATGCGCAACATACGGCTGAATCGCGACTACGGCAGCTACGCACTGAAGACAGCGGCGGCGCACAACTTCGGCATTGTGATCGTCTATACGACGCTCGCCGAACAGCGCCGGCAGCTCGCCGAGGTCGGCTTTCAGCGCGATGTGGTGTTCGGCAGTTGCGATGGCGACCTGATCGCCGACGACGTGGAAACGAGCAACGCGTGGTGGTTTCACTTCATCGCGCACAAACCGTTTGCCGAACGACGTTTCGACTGACTGCCGGCGAGAGCCGAAAGGGTCGATCGGAACATAAAGAAATCAGGTTGAACACGAACGGGAAGCGGACATGAATCGCATCGTTGAACCAGGCAATCCGCTCGCGTCGATTGCGGGCGTCACCGGAGAGGCCACACGTTTGTCCGTCCAGCCGGTGATTCTCGCGGGCGGTTCCGGCACGCGGCTCTGGCCGTTGTCGCGCGCGCGCAATCCGAAACAGCTGATCGGGCTGATGGGCGACGAATCGCTGCTCGAAGCAACGCTGCGCCGGCTTGACCTTGCGTTCGCCCATGCCGCGGGTAGCGAGATCACGGCTGAGATGCCCACAGTCACGCCGCTGAGCATGGCCACGCCGCTCGTGGTCTGCTGCGAGGACCTGCGTCTGCAAACGCTCGAGCGCCTCGAACAGTGCCGCCGGCCGGTGCGAATGGTGCTCGAGCCGGTGCCGCGCAATACCGCGCCGGCGCTGACCGTCGCGGCATTGGCCGCGCGCGCGGCAGCCGCGGACGGCGACGATCCGGTCATCGTCGCATTGCCGGCGGACCATCTGATTGCCGATCATGCGGCTCTCGGCGCGGCGCTTGTGGAAGCGGTCTGTCACGCCGGGCGTGGGGCGATCGTGACACTGGGCGTGCCGCCGCAGCGCGCGGAAACCGGCTACGGTTATATCCGCACGGGTATGGCGCTCGGCGAGCACGGGGCGCGTGCGATCGAACGCTTCGTCGAGAAACCCGATGCGGATCTCGCCGAACGCTATGTCGCCTCCGGCGAGTACTGGTGGAACAGCGGTATGTTCGTGGTGCGCGCGTCGGTCTGGCTTGCGGCCATCGAGCTATGCGGGCCCGCGATCGCGGCGGCTTGCGCGGCGGCTTTCGAGCATGCCGCCGTGGATGGCGACGGCACGCTGCGGCTCGCGCGTGAAGCATTCGCGGCGTGTCCTTCCGACTCGATCGACTACGCCGTGATGGAGCGTGTCGCCACCGACGCGCGCCTGATCGGCGTCGCGGTGCCGCTGGTCGCGGGCTGGTCGGACGTGGGCGCATGGGATTCGGTATGGGCAGCGTCCGATAAGGACGCTTGCGGCAACGTCGCGCGTGGCCGCGTGATGTTCGAGGGCTCGGCCGACAGTTTCGCGCATTCCGAGGGGCGCCTCGTCGCGTGTGTCGGCGTGAGCGGCGTGGTGGTGGTCGAGACCGCCGACGCGGTGCTGGTCGCCTCGAAAGATCGCGTACAGGACGTCAAGGCGATCGTCAGCCGCCTGAAGGCGGAGCAGGGCGCGGAGGCGCAGGAGCATCGCAAGGTCGGCCGGCCGTGGGGCTTTTACGACTCGCTCGAGCGCGGGGAGCGCTTCCAGGTGAAGCGCATCGTCGTCAAGCCGGGCGGGCGTCTGTCGCTGCAGATGCATCACCATCGCGCGGAACACTGGATCGTGGTGCGCGGCACCGCACGCGTCACGCGCGGCGACGAGTGCTTCCTGCTCTCGGAGAATCAGTCGACGTATATCCCGCTCGGCGTCACGCACCGGCTCGAAAATCCGGGCAAGACGCCGCTTGAAATGATCGAGGTGCAATCAGGCGGCTATCTCGGCGAAGACGACATCGTGCGCTTCGACGATCAATACGGCCGTGATCAGGAGAGCGGCCATGCAGGCACGGGTACTTCACACTGACGCACCGCAGGCGGCGCGTGCCGCGAGCTTGCAGGACCCCGTGGCCCGCAGCGCGGGCGGCGCGCCCGGTTCAGGCACAGCCTGCCCGGACACGGCCGCCGTGAACGCGGCCGGCTCAAGCGCAGCGGACCCGAACGTGTCGAGCTTCGACGAGCGCCGTTTCCGCCATGCGCTGGGCCGTTTCGCCACCGGCGTCGTGGTGATTTCGACCGGCAGTGGCGACGGGATGCATGCGATGACCGCGAATGCCTTCATGTCGGGGTCGCTCAAGCCGCCGCTGATCGTCGTGTCGGTCGGGCACCGCGCGCGCATGCACGAGCGTCTGATGAACAGCGCGAGGTTCGGCGTGAGCGTGTTGTCCGACGCCCAGGAACCCCATAGCCGCCATTTCGCCGGCGAGCCGCAGGGCCGGCTCGCGCCGCGCTTCGCGCCGGTGGACGGCTTGCCGGACGTGGTGCTGCTCGAGCACGCCGCGGCCCGGTTCGCGGCGCGCATGGTGGACCGGCATCCGTGCGGCGACCACACGCTCTTTGTCGGCGAAGTGCTGGTGTTCTCGCTCGACGAACACGCGCCGCTGATCTTCTTCGGGGGGCGCTATGCGTCGGTAGCCGGGCCGCTCGAGGCGCCGGTGACAACACCGGCCGGAACGCCGGTCACGATCAGCCCGCCACTGAAGCGGTGAGCGCCGCTTTTCCTTTCAATTTGCCCGCGTTTCCCGCCTTCAACCACCACCGACAACCGGCGTCTGAAGCGCCGCGTCGTTGCGCCGGTGTTTTTGCACCTGTCCAGAGCCGCCCAGGGAGTGAGCAGGGGGTGAGGATCAGACAATTCGATTCCCTACGTGCGTCTTCGCACTATGCAAATTTCGCAACGCAGGCACGCTTGTGACGCAAGCTTATGGCCCGTCAAAACATGCGGCGTTACACGGACGAAACAATTCTTCAGAGGGATAACCCTCTCAGGACGTTTCCCAACTGGCGCAACCGTTTCGAAGCTAGCAACGTATCGTAAAAGAACAACGACACCTATATAAAACGACACATCAGGGCTGCTTGATCAACAGGCTACGCGGGGGCAAACACCGCTTCGGGGAGAGTGTCAACATGGAACAGGCAAACAAGGATCGATCGCTGGTCAGCAAAGTCATGGACGGACTCGTGACCGGCATTGTCGAAGAGAAGTACGGCGCCATCCTGCCGCCACAGGATGTGCTGTCGAAGGAGTTCGACGTCAGCCGCACCGTCATGCGCGAGGCGCTGTCGATGCTGCTCGCGCGCGACATGCTGGACGTGCGGCCCAAGATCGGCACGCGCATCCGGCCGATGAGCGATTGGCGCATGATCGACGAGGACGTCGTGAACTGGCGTTTTCGCGCGAAACCCGATCCGCTGTTTCTGCGCGACGTGATCGAGTTTCGCATCCTGATCGAACCGCGCGCCTCGGCGCAGGCGGCCGCGCGGGGTAGTGCGGCCGACGTCGCGGCGATTCGCGAGGCGTTCGACGCGTTTCGCGTGATCCGGCCGGGCGAGTCCGGTTATCAGGCCGCCGACGAACTGTTCCATGCGCGCATCGTGGTGGCGAGCGGCAATCAGTTCTTCAAGCAGATGGCGGCGATCATTCGCGGCGCGCTCTCGACGGTCAACCCGATCGTCAATCAGAAGGATGGCGCGTGGGAGAAGGCGGTGAGCACGCATCAGCGCGTGGTCGACGCGATCGAACGGCGCGATCCGAAGGAAGCCGAAATCGCCTCGCTGGCGATGATCGACTACACCGCGGAAGAGGTCGCCAGCAACTACACGTCGGAACCGCCCGTGCGGGGCTGAATGCGGCCGCGGCGGCGGCCGCTGAAAATGCCTTCCCGCAGGGACCTTGCATAACGAACGGCGCGACAGCATGCCTGCGCATGCGCACGCGGCTTGCGTCACAATAGCGGCCTGTTCTGAACTGCACGGACTCGAAGGAACGATGACAATTGCCATGCAACAAGCCCCGGCGGGCGGCGTGATTCGCTGGGGGATCGTCGGGACGGGCCGCATTGCCCGTCGCTTCGCTCTTGGACTCGCTCATGTGCCGCAGGCGCAACTGACCGCGCTGTGGTCACGCCGCGCCGAACCGGCCATGGCCTTCGCCGACGAGTTCGGCGGCGAGGTGTGCGCGAGTTTCGACGCGCTGCTCGCGAGCGGGATCGACGCGCTTTATGTCGCCACCGTCCAGGATAGCCACGCCGACTACACGATCGCCGCGCTCAAAGCCGGTCTGCACGTGCTGTGCGAAAAACCCGCCACCATCAACAAGCCGCAACTCGAGCGTGTACTCGAGGCCGCGCGCGCCGGGCAACGGCTTTTCATGGAAGCCATGAAGCCGCCGTTTTATCCGCTCTACAGAAAGTTGCGCGCGCATCTGGATGCCGAGCCGATCGGCGAGGTGGGTCTCGTGCGCGCCGGCTGTTCGGTGCCGGGCGTGCCGGACGATCATCCGTCGCTGTCGTTCGAGCACGCGGGCGGCGCGCTGCTCGATATCGGTGTCTACGAAATGTTTCTCGCGGTCGACTGGCTCGGTGCGCCGCGTGAGGTACAGACGCTCGGGCGGCTCGGCTCGACCGGCGTCGATACGTTCGCGAGCCTGAACAGCCGGCATGAGCGCGGCATTGCCCAGCTGTTTTGCGGACTCGACCTGCACGGCAAGGGCGACGCATTGCTGATGGCCACGGGCGGCCATGTCACGCTTCACGAGCCCTGGTGGAATCCGGTGCGCGCGACGATCCGGTACGCCGACGGTCGTGTGGTCGAGCTCGACGAGCCGTTCGAAGGCGGCGGCCTGAACTACGAGACCGCGCATTTCTGCGAGCTGATTCGGGCGGGACAGATCGAGAGCCCGCTGATGACGCATGGCAAGTCGCTGCAGATGATCGAGATGGCCGATGCCGCACGCGCTGCGTTGGGACTTAAGTTCGCGGGAGAGTGAGGGTTCGCTGAGGGCGATTGCGATCGATTGCGAGCGATTGGGGGCGCCGCTGGATGCGGCGCGCCCAGTGAGGTGTGTCAATGACGCGCCGGCAGCGCAAGGCGCTTTTCGTACCAGTGCTGCACCCACTCGAGCACCTGGCACAGCACCCAGTAGACCGCGGCGGCCGCGAGGTACAGCGGCAGCGGCTGATAGGTCGACGCGATGATCTCCTGCGCGCTGCGCAGCAGCTCGGTCACGGTAATCACCGACACCAGCGACGTATCCTTGATCAGGCTGATCAAGCTGTTCGACAGGCTCGGCACGGCGATGCGCAAGGCCTGCGGCGCGATCACGTAGCGCAGCGTCTGACGCCGCGAGAGCCCCAGGCTATAGGCGGCCAGCCACTGGCCGTTGGGAATGCCGAGAATCGCGCCGCGCATGCTTTCCGACAGATACGCCGCCACGTTCGCCGACAACGCGATCACACCGGCGGGCGTGGGGTCGAGCGAAATGCCGAGACTCGGCAAGCCGTAGTAGATCACGAAGATCTGCACCAGCAGCGGCGTGCCGCGGAACACGCTCACATAGACGCGCGCGATCCAGTTCAGCGCGCGGTTGTGGCTGACGCCCATCACCGCGAGCACGGCGCCGGCAATCAGGCCGAAGATCATCGACAGAACCGCGAACTTGACCGTCAGGACGGCGCCCTGTGCGAGCACGGGAAGCGATTGGACGAGCAGGGAAGTGGTGGACATGAGCGGTGGGCAGGGTTGGCGCACAAAGTGCACATGGGCGCGCATCATGGACAAAAGCGAAGGGCGGCATCGCCGACGATGCCGCCCTTCGCTTCATCCGGCGCGCGTTACTTGACCGGCTTGCTGACGTCGATGCCGAACCACTGGTCCGAGATCTTCGAGAACGTGCCGTCTGCTTCGAGCTGGGTCATCGCGTCGTCGATCGCCTTGGCGAACTTCGGATTGCCCTTCCTGAACGGAATGCCCGACGGGTTGCCCGCACCGACCGTCGCGCCCGTGCGCAACGGCAACTGCGAGTTCTTCATCAGATACGCGAGCATCAGGCGGTCGTTCAGCGCCGCGTCCAGACGGCCGGCGGCGAGGTCGCGCAGGTATTCCGGCGCGCCCGGGTACGTCTTCACGTCGATGCCCGGCACCGACTTCGCCATGTCCATGTAGTTCGTGCCCAGACCGACGCCGAGCTTCTTGCCCTTCAGGTCGTCGAGCGATTTGAACTGGCGCGTGTCGTCCTTACGCTGGATCAGTTGCGCGGCCGAGTACGTGTAGGCCGGTGAGAAATCCAGCGCCTGCTTGCGTGCGTCGGTAATGCCGACCTGGTTGACGATCACGTCGAACTTGCCCGCTTGCAGACCGGCGATGATGCCACTCCATTCGGTCGTGACGAATTCCGGCTTCACGCCGAGCCTGGCGGCGACAGCCTTGGCGATGTCCACGTCGTAGCCGACCAGTTCGCCCGACGGCGCCTTCGAATTGAACGGCGGGAAGGTGCCTTCCAGGCCGACACGCAACGTGCCGCGTTGCTTGACCTGGTCGAGCAGATCGTCCGCGTGGGCGGTGACAGCAGTAAACGACGCGCCGATCAGGCCGGCGACGAGCATCTTTTTCAGCAAGCCAAATTTCATCGAGTTCCTTTTTGTTCGTCTGGCGTTTTAGCAGACGAAAGCATAACAAAACAGACTATCGAAACCTAAATACCGTTTGTTTATGTCTATATTACGGGGGCGGAGCGAGCGTGGCGGTGCGTTAGCCGGGGGTGCGGCCGGCTCGGACCAGGCGCGGATTGGGCATGAACCCGACGCTGGCGCCGACGCAAGCCGCCGGCTTTCCGGAAGACTGCCGCCTAGCGCAGCGCCTGCGCGCATTCGGCCACCAGCGCCGGTCCGCGATAGATGAAGCCGGTATAGAGCTGCACCAGCGAGGCGCCGGCCGCGAGCTTGGCGCGCGCATCCTCGCCCGAGAAAATTCCACCGACGCCGATGATCGGCACCGTCTCGCCGACCTCGGCGCGCAGCTTGCGGATCACTTCGTTCGACGCGTCGAATACCGGCTTGCCCGACAGGCCGCCGGCTTCGTCGCCGTATTGCATGCCGGCGACGGCGGTGCGCGACAGCGTGGTGTTGGTGGCGATCACGCCTTCGAACTTGTGGCGCAACAGCGTATCGGCGATCGATTTGATCTGTTCGTCGTCGAGATCCGGGGCGATCTTCAGGGCGAGCGGCACCAGCTTGCCGTGCATGTCGGCCAGACGCTGCTGCTTGTCCTTGAGCGCCGCGAGCAGCGCGTCGAGTTCGCCCGCGCCTTGCAGCTGGCGCAGGTTCTTCGTGTTCGGCGACGAGATGTTGACCGTCACGTAGCTCGCGAACGGGTACACGCGTTCGAGGCAGTAGAGATAGTCTTCGGCGGCGCGCTCGATCGGCGTGTCGGCGTTCTTGCCGATGTTGAGTCCGAGAATGCCGCGATAGCGCGCGGCCTGCACGTTCTTGACGAACTGGTCGACGCCGGCATTGTTGAAGCCCATCCGGTTGATCACGGCATTCGCCTGCGGCAGGCGGAACATGCGCGGGCGCGGATTGCCCGGCTGCGCGCGCGGCGTGACCGTGCCCACTTCGATGAAGCCGAAGCCGAGCGCCGCCAGACCGTCGATGCAGGCGCCGTCCTTGTCGAGCCCCGCGGCGAGCCCGACCGGGTTGCGGAACGTCAGCCCCATCACGGTGCGCGGCGCATCCGGCACGCGTGGCGCGAGCGCGCCGGCGAGGCCGGTGCGGCCGGCCGCGCCGAGGAGGCGCAAAGTCAGGTGGTGAGCATCTTCCGCGTCCATGCGAAAGAGTTGGGCGCGTACGAGCGGGTAGAGGGAACTGAACACGGGGCGAAGCCGGGCGGCCGGAAAATGGGAACCCGCCATTTTACCGGCTTTGGGGCATGAATGAGACTAACGGGTAGAGACGTGAAGGCGTGGGACGTGTAGGCCAGCCATATCGAACAGGGCCGGTGCGCCGCAGAAGTGCGCCGATGCGGGCAGGGCTTATCGGGTGTGGCCTCGCGTGCCGGTGTGGCCGACCTGGCGCTGGCCTCAAACCGTTACGGCCGCAGCGGCCCGCGCCTGCCCTGAATCGCGAGATCGACCGGCGGTAAATCGATGCTGGCGGGATCGAGCACTTTCCAGGCGCCGTCGATCAAACCTTCGAGCGGCCGGAAATTCGCCTTGTACGCCATCTTCGGACTCTCGCGAATCCAGTAGCCGAGGTACACGTACGGCAGCTTGAGGCTCTTCGCCTGTTCGATCTGCCAGTAGATGTTGTAGGTGCCGAAGCTGGTGTGCGGCAGGCCCGGCTCGAAGAACGTGTACACCGACGAGAGCCCGTCGCCGAGGATGTCGATCATGCTGATCATGCGCAGAATGCCGGGCGCCGCCGGATGGTCCGGCAGCGGCTCGCGGAACTCGACCAGCCGCGAGTTGATCCGGCTCTGCAGCAGGAACTGTTCGTACTGGTCGCGGCTGTCGCGGTCCATGCCGCCGCCGGCATGCCGTGCCGATTGATAGCGCATATAGAGCGCGTAGTGCTCTTCGTCGTAGTGCAGTGGGGCGACTGTTGCGATCAGCTCGCCATGCTTCTTCCACACCCGGCGTTGCGTGCGGTTCGCCTCGAAACGATCGACCGGCACGCGCACCGGCACGCAGGCGCGGCAGCCATCGCAATACGGGCGGTAGGTGAAGACGCCGGAACGACGGAAGCCGGCTTTGACGAGGTCGGTGTAGACGTCGGAGTTGATCAGGTGACTGGGCGTGGCGACTTGCGAACGCGCGATGCGTCCATCCAGATAACTGCAGGGATAGGGCGCCGTTGCATAAAATTGCAGCGCGGAAAGCGGAGAAAGAGGCAGCTCGTTGGGATGAGTCACGTTGGCAGCTCTCGATGCGTCTCTGGTATTGCAAACCCGGCGCCTTGCGGTTTGAAACCCGCGGCTCGTGATCCGCGGCTCGGTAGGCGGCGGATCCGGATTCGGCCTGATTCTTCCTACGCCGCCGGCGCGACAACATTGCGCAAGACGGTCTTGTCGAAACGCCAGGGAATCGGCGGCGCATCGACAGACGCGCGAACGTGCGCGATGAACGCTTTGCGCGCGATCTCGCGACCGCCCAGCGACGCCAGATGCGACGTGTTCTGCTGGCAGTCTATCATTTCTATTTCGTGACAGCGCAAGTGTCCGACAAGCGCGGCCAGCGCCACTTTCGAAGCATCGGTGACCTCCGCGAACATCGATTCGCCGAAGAACATCCGGCCGAACGACACCCCGTACAAACCGCCCACGCGCCTGCCTTCGAACCAGGTTTCGATGCTGTGCGCGTCGCCCACGCGGTGCAGCGACGAATAAGCTTCGACCACGTCCGCGGTGATCCACGTGCCACGCTGGCCACGCCGCGGCGCCTGCGCGCAGGCACGCATCACGGCGGCGAAATCATGGTCGACGCGGACTTCCCACGCGTCCTCGCGCAACACGCGCCTGAGCGTCTTGCGCAGCGACGGCGACAGCTTGAATTCGGCGGGGCGCAGGATCATACGCGGGTCGGGACTCCACCACAGCACCGGCTGGCCGTCCGAGTACCACGGGAAGATGCCGCGCCGATAGGCGTCGATCAGCCGCGACGGCAGCAGGTCCGCACTGGCGGCGAGCAGGCCGGGTGCGCCGCTTGCCGCGCCGAGCGCGCGCTCGACGGAGGGAAACGGATCGTCAGGTCCGAGCCAGGGAACCATGCGCGCCGCTCAACCTTCGCGCAGCGAGCGGAAGATGTCGCCCGTGTGCAGCCCGAAGCTGCCGGCGGCGCGGTCGGCGAAAAAGAAACGCAGGGTCTGGCCGACCGTCGGAAAGGCGATCTCGTCCCACGGAATGTCGTGTTCCTCGAAGAGTTTCACTTCGAGGCTTTCCTCGCCGGCGGCGATGTCGAGGTCGAGCAGCCGCGCCATATAGAAAAGATGCACCTGATGCACGTGCGGCACGTTCAGCAGCGAGAACAGGTTCTGCACCTCGACGCGCGCGCCGGCTTCTTCCAGCGTTTCGCGCGAAGCCGCTTCGGCGGTGGTTTCGCCCATTTCCATGAAGCCTGCCGGCAGCGTCCAGTAACCGTAGCGCGGTTCGATCGCGCGACGGCACAACAGCACTTTGTCGTCCCAGACCGGGACGGTGCCGACCACGTTGCGCGGATTCTGATAATGCACCGTGCCGCAACTTCCACATACGAAGCGCTCGCGGTTGTCACCCGGCGGAATGCTCAGGCTGACGCCGTGGCCGCAGACAGAACAGAATTTCATAGGAAGGGGACGAGAAAGGGTGATAGGAGTTTATCACTGGGGCGCGTCTTGTCGGGATCGGAGCATGGCGGTGGCGCCAGTCGGCGCAGGGTGGGGATGTTCGGCGGGCCAGGCCGCACTGCCGCGCGTGCCTGTCACTATGGTTCAAGAAGGATGTGGATCTGTTTGGAGTCCGGATCAACGGGCGCGAGTGAGGGCGCGCTCGGGCCGCGACGGTGCTGAGCGTGGTTCACGCTTGCCAACGATTCGGAGGCTAGTCCGGCAACGAACAGAGGTGCGGGAAAGATGCGTGCAATCGGGCACGCAGAACGCGCTCAACCGCGAGGCGGGGAACGGGAGACAGAAAACAAAAAAGGCCTGCCGGTTGGGCAAGCCTTCAAGTTTTTCGACGTTTCGAACCGCTTTAGCCACTTAAGCGCTACTTGGTTGCGGGGGTAGGATTTGAACCTACGACCTTCGGGTTATGAGCCCGACGAGCTGCCAGACTGCTCCACCCCGCGTCCGTCGAAGAAAAGATTATAGAACAAAGCCGAGGCCAAAGCAATAGCTAGTTAAGGAACGGTTTCAATAGGATCCGATAGGTTGCAATGCGGGTTCTCCAATACGGGTTCCAATACGCGCGCGCCGATGCGATGCGAACTCCGAAGCGCACCGGCCTCCGAAGTCGCGGTGTGAATTGCCGGCGTCGCATGCCGGAATGCCCGCTTGGCGTGCTGCGCTAGAATCCAGGTTCTCTTCGCGCGCCGGCATGCATGGTCAACGGCCTGCGCTTCACCTCTTACCTTGCTCTGAACTCCATGGATATCGCTCACGATCTACAGGTGATTGCCGCTCAGGAACAAGCGCTGGTGTTCCCGCAATTCGATACCGACCGCGCATGGCAGATCGGCGCCTATCTGCACGAGGTCGCCAAGGCGCGCGGCATTGCCGCGGCCATCGACGTGCGCACCTTCGGTCAACCACTGTTCTTCAGCTTGCTCGAGGGAGCGACGCCGGACAACGTCGACTGGGCGCGCCGCAAGGGCAACACGGTCGCGCATTTCCGGCGCAGTTCGTACGCGATCGGTTTGAAGATGCAGCAGGCGGGCAGCACGCTCGCCGACAAGCACGGCTTGCCGGTCACGGAATATGCGTCCCATGGCGGCGCGTTTCCGCTGACGGTGGCGGGCGCCGGCGTGATCGGCACGATCACGGTGTCCGGTTTGCCGCAACGCGCCGATCATGAACTGGTGGTGGAAGCGCTGTGCGCTCACCTCGGCCACGACTACAGCAAGCTCGCGCTTGCAAAGGCCTGAGGCGATGCGGATGCCTCCCTATGCGCTGCTCGCCATTGCGATCGTTGCCGAAGTCATCGCGACCTCCGCCATGCGAGCCTCGGAAGGTTTTTCGCGGCTATTGCCCGCAGCGGTCGTGGTGATCGGCTACGGCATCGCGTTCTACTGCCTGTCGCTCACGCTGAAGACTATTCCGGTGGGCATCGTCTACGCGGTGTGGTCCGGCGCCGGCATCGTGCTGATCACGCTGGTCGCGGTCGTCATGTACCGGCAGGTGCCTGACGTGCCGGCCGTCATCGGGCTCGGGCTGATCATTGCCGGCGTCGCCGTGCTGAACATGTTCTCGAAGATGCAGGCGCACTGAACGTACGCCGAGCGTTACTTGCAGCGCACGATCATCGAACGGTTTTTCACGTTGGCCGAGACGACGTTTGTGACGCTGCCGCCCGCGGCGCCGCCTTCGTCGTTGTCTTTCGACACGATGTCGTAGCCGGTTGCGCCACATGCCTTGCCGGCCTGCACGTAGCAGGAGGCCCAACTGGACGCGGCGTCGGCGCCGCTGCAGTTCACCGCGAAGCCGGTCTGGCCGTTCGGCAGATTGATCAGCGAGGTGGTGTTCGACGATGCGCAGCCGCCGAGACCCGCGCCGAGCAGCACGGCGGCGGGCAGGGCGACAGACAGGGACGCCCTGCGGACCAGAGCAAGCGCGGCGCCGCTGGGTTGGAAGCGGCCGGAGCGGCGCAGTTGCGTCATGAAATGCATCGTGATGGTTCCTTTCAAATAGATATCGAGACTTCTCGCCACGCACACCGCACGTGTGCCCACAAGGCTAGGACGTTTCGATCGTGATGCCTGCCGCGCTGACCAGTTGACGGCTTTCCGCGCCGCTTTCGGTCGCAGCGTCTTCCCAGATGCTGATGGCCTTCGGAATGTCGATCCCGTGACTTTCGGCGTAAGCAAACCAGGTGTTTGCCGCATCCGGTTCAGGCAGTTCGTGGTTCTGCAGAAAATATTTTCCCATATTGCGCTCGCTGTCCTCGAAAAGGCGTCCCTGCGTCAGTACGGATCTTCCTGGTGAACCCGTTCGACAGAAGCAGCCGGCGCAAGTGCAATCCGGTGTATCGACCGGCATGCGGCGCTTACCGGTGCGGGGCGCGCGACCTTGATCGGGCGGCTGAGGGAGGCTGGACCGCGGTCCGGCCGCGCGAGTACCATAGCGGGCATGTCCGGGGGCGGCCGGTTCTCCCCGGTGCCCGTTTTCCGCCGGATACTTCTGATGAGGCGACCATGGAAATTCGGTTTCCCGCGGACGCGCCCGCTTACCGCGACTCCAATCTGACGGTTGTCTTTCCCGCGCTAGTCGACGGCGAACCGGTGCCGTGCGCGATTTCGGTCGAAGCGCTCGAGGATCACTTCGGCGCGTACACCGAGGATCTCGAAGGCTGGATGCGAGCGTTCGACGCCGGGCGTCCGCACATCGAGGCGGTGGCGCGCGAGCATTTGCAGATCAGCAACGGCACGCCTGTCCTGCTCAAGAGCGGCCACTTTCCGCCTGGCAACGTGGCGGGCTGATCCGGTTCACTCGCTGATGCACGAATAACTCGGCTCAACGGGTTCACTCGCACGTGTACGAACAGCGCGTCTCAGCCGGTTCACTCGCGCATGCACGAGCAGCCTGCGTCAAACCCGCTGGCTTTTGAAAGCCGTCCGCAATCAGGCGGTTTTCGCGGCGTCCCGGCGCGTGTCCGTATTCGCCGCTACCGCCGCGCGCGCGGCGTCGAACGCATGCCGGATACCGTCTTCATACGAGGTCTTGGCGATCGGGCCGATCAGCCGTGTCAGCGCGGAGTCGTCAAGCACAACCGGCTCGGTCATCAGGTAGTTCATCTCCACCAGTTCCCGCATCAGCGGATTGAAAAGGCCTAGCAGGCGCAGCAGCGTCTTGCCGGCCACCATCAGCTTCGGCTCGCGGCCCGCCAGCGCAAAGGCCTGTCTTGCCACCTCGCGCTGCGTGATCGTGCCCGTGCCGGCCAGATGCCACCAGCGACCGTACGCGTCGGGCGTGCGCGTGAGTTTCTCGACCACCGGTCCGATATCGGGCAGGTAGATGAATTCATGCGGCACGTCGATCGGCCCGATCACCTGCGCGCGCTTGCCGTGCGCCGCGGCCTCGAATATGCCGTTGATCAGACTGCGTTCGATACAGTGACCGTAGAAATCCGGCAGGCGCAGCACGAGTGTCGACAGGCGGGTCGACCCGCTCGCGCGCCCGTGCGCCGCGAGCACCCGTTTTTCCTGTTCGAGCCGCATCTTGCCTTTGAACGTATGGGGCTCGCGCGGATGATTTTCGCTGATCGGATTGCCGCGCGCGCGGCCGTACGGATACACGGTGCCGATCAGAATGAAGCGTTCGACGCCCGCCGCCGTCACGCCGTCGAGGGTTCTTGCCATGAGCGGCGGATGCGCGGCGAACTGGTCGTAGGGCACGCCCACCAGATAGATCACCGTCTGCAACCCGGCCGCCGCGGCGCTGATCGAATCCGGATCGTCCGGATTCCACGTGACGATTTCCGCATGCGGGTCGTGGCCGAAGGCCGCCTCGAGCGGCGCGCGCGAACGGCCGACCACCCGGTAGTCGCGGCCCGCCGCGCTCAGCGCCGCCCCGATGATCTGGCCGGCCGCGCCCGCGGCACCGAATAAACCCACTTTCCCAATGGCTTGCATGAACGACTCCTGAAAACGGCGCCGCGTCGCGCCTGATGGAAGTTGTCTGATCGATGAGAATTTAGTGAACACCGTTCAGTAAACAGTGTTCAGTTTAATTTGACTTTTCAGTTTGTCAACCCGAAAATGTTCGTCATGGGAATCGTCGAACGAAAAAGCCGTCAGAAACAGGCGCTGCGTGAGCGCATCCTCGATGCAGCGCGGCGCATCGTCATGCGCGAAGGCTTCGCCGCGCTGTCAATGCGCAAGATTGCGGACGCCATCGAGTATTCGCCCGCCACGCTGTACCTTCACTTCGCGAGCCGCGATGAGATTGCGCAGACCTTGTGTGCGGAAGGTTATGCGCAATTGCTGGAGACGTTCGTGCCGCTTGCGCAGATCGCCGATCCGGCAGAGCGGCTGAAGGCGCTTGGGCGTGCGTATGTGGCATTCGGCGTCGCGCATCCGGAGACCTACCGGCTGATCTTCATGGAAGACCCGAGCTACACCGGCGCGGCGCTGGGCGGTGCGGCCACCGCGTCGGGCAAAACGAACCTCGCGCCAGCGAAAGCGGACGACGATCCCGGTGACGCTGCCTTGCACATCATGCTCACCGCGCTCGAAGAATTGAAAGCGGCGGGGCGTTTGTCCGCATCGATGGACCTGGCCGTGTGGGCGGAAGCGTTCTGGGCGACCCTGCACGGCATCGTCGCGCTCAACCTCACATGCCCCGTATTTCCGGGCGCTCCGCTGGACACGGTGGTGGGCGTCGCGCTCGATACCTGGCTGGGTACGCAATCCGCCGGGCAGCCGCAACGCGCGGCAAGATCCGCGCGCGCCGGCGGCAAGAAAAAGTCCGCGGAAGCGCCGGCGGAATTGCACGCCGAGGCGGGTGGCGAACCGGCTGCGCAACCGTCCCAGCCGTCCCAGCCAGCGGCACGGGCCGGTAAAAAGGCCACCAAGCCGGCCGGAGCTTCGGCCAACGAACCTGCGACCAAGCCCAAAGCCGCGAGTGCGTGATAACGTTCAGTTCCGGTTCAATTCGCGGCATCGTGCCTAGCCCCCCATGTCCATTTCCGCCTCGCCCGCCATCAGCGACGAAGTCGCGACCTACGTAGCCAACCGCATCGGTTTCATCGAACTGGAAAGGCCGAAGGCGCTCAACGCGCTGTCGACCGGCATGATTCGCGCGATGCACGCCGCGCTCGATCAATGGCGCGAAGACCCGGACGTGCTCGCGGTGGTGGTGCGCAGCCAGCATCCGCGCGCGTTCTGCGCGGGCGGCGATATCCGCTTTCTGTACGAGTCGGCGCAGCGCGGCGATCAGGATGCGCGCGATACCTTCTTCACCGAGGAATACCGGCTCAACGATGCGATCTTCACCTACCCGAAGCCGTATATCGCCTTGATGAACGGTGTCGTGATGGGGGGCGGCATGGGGATTTCGCAGGGGGCGCATCGTACCGGCGGTCTGCGGGTGGTGACCCACTCGACCAGGATGGCGATGCCCGAGACCCGCATCGGACTCTTTCCCGATGTCGGCGCGAGCTGGTTTCTGGCGCGCACGCCGGGCGCGCTCGGCCGCTATCTGGCGGTCACGGGCGAGACGATCGGCGCGGCAGACGCGCTCTACGCAGGTCTCGCCGACGCCTATATCGACGATGCGGCATTGCCCGCGCTGGTCGACACCTTGCGCTCCGAACTGTTCGAACGTGGCGCGGACGTGGTGGCGTGCATCGAGCGTGAGACCGCCACCCATCGGGTCGTGCCGGAACCCGATGCTTCGCCGCTCGCGAGCACGCGTGCGTTGATCGACCGGCATTTCGCGTTGCCGGACGTGAAGCAGATTCTCGCGTCGCTTGCGCAGGAACGGGAGCGTGGCGGGGAAACCGGCGATTGGGCCGAGCAGACGATTGCCGTGTTGCGGGAACGTTCGCCGTTGTCGATGGCCGTGTCGCTGGAAGTGGTGACGCGCGCGGAGGGGTCGATGGCGGACGTGCTGCGCGGCGATCTCGACCTGACGCGCACGTGCGTCGAGCAGGGCGACACGATCGAAGGGATTCGCGCGCGCATCATCGACAAGGACAACGCGCCGCGCTGGCGTTTTGCGCGCATTGAAGACGTGAGCGCCGCCGATGTGGAGAAGATGTTCGAAAGCCCGTGGCCGGCGAACGAACACCCATTGCGCGACCTGCGCGGTTAAGCGCGTTCGGGTTGCGACGTCAAGGCAATCGAGGCGGCAGGGCTATGCCAGGGCAAAGCCCGGCATAGTCAAACGGACACACACCGGGAGCTCGCTCAGTCCTCGTCCTCGCTTGCCATGAAGGCGCGCATGAACACCAGCGCGCCCCAGCCCCACATTGCATTCGCCGCGAAACCCACCGCGAGGCGCGGCAGCATGTTGCCGCTCGGCCAGATGCCGCGCAACGGATCGACCACAAACACGCTCGCCGCTGTCAACGCAAGGCCGCCGAACACGAATGCGGGCACCCACGGCGCGCGGCGCCCCGGTGCGACGCGCAACAGCCATGCCATCAGCACCGCCCAGAATGCGCTCCAGATTGCATTCGCAATAAACTCCGGCAGTCCGAGCGGCAAAAACGGCGCGGTCGAAAAACCGGTTGGGTCGATCAGACCGGCTGCGTGCAGCAATGCCAGCGTCGATTCATGAAAGAACAGGGACGCCAGAAAACCGGCGACGAACGGCAGGATGAGTTTTTGCATGTATTGCACCGCGAGAGCTCAGGCGGCGCGGTTCACGCGGCCTGCAGCGGATTATTGGAAACGTGGCGCCATTATATAGAGGGGTGCCCGGCTTTCAGCGTCGATAAGGTGCAACACCCGCGCAATATCCGTATGCTTTAGCGTCGGGCTAATCACGAAAGTGGAAAACCTAAGCTCAAAAAAATCGTTCAAAAGCCGGGTCCCGATCCATAGACTGTTTCTCCATGCAGACGGTGTTTGCCGCCGTCGCCCATTTAATCGAGCGCGTCACGCGCACGTTTGGTCGAGGGAAGCCGTCGCGATGTCCTGCCTGATGCCGATCTTCAACCGCTCCATGGCGCACACGCGTTCGCGGATGCGCTGTCGGAACTAGTCCCGCAACGAGTTTCCGGTCGCAGCAGTATTTCCGTCCTTTTTTGCACCTGCATCTCCGGCTTGCATGCCGGATGGATGTGCGCGGCTAGCGGCGCGCGGCTGGCGGTGCGCGACCAGCGTGTGCGCATTCACTCGACGCATCGTCGTTACGCACGTTTCCAATCAATCCAGTTTCGAACAAGCAGGAGCAGCAAATGAATGTGTTCTGGTTCATTCCGACTCACGGCGACAGCCGCTATCTCGGTACGTCCCAAGGCGCACGCGCAGCGGATTACGACTACTTCCAGCAGATTGCCGTCGCCGCCGATACGCTCGGCTACGAGGGCGTGCTGCTGCCGACCGGCCGTTCATGCGAAGACGCATGGGTCGTCGCGTCGAGCCTGATTGCCGCGACCCAACGTCTGAAGTTCCTGGTGGCGATCCGGCCGGGCATTTCGTCGCCGGGTCTGGCGGCGCGCATGGCGGCAACCTTCGACCGGTTGTCGAATGGGCGCCTGCTGATCAATGTCGTGACCGGCGGCGATTCGGCTGAACTGGAAGGCGACGGCGTGTTCGTCGATCACGACACGCGCTATGAAATCACCGACGAATTCCTGCATATCTGGCGCAAGCTGCTCACCGCCGCGCATACCAACGACGCGATCGACTTCGAGGGCAAGCATCTGACCTCGAAGGGCGGCAAGGCGCTATATCCGCCGGTGCAGAACCCGCATCCGCCGCTGTGGTTCGGCGGTTCGTCGGCGGCGGCGCACGACATCGCGGGCGATCACATCGACACGTATCTGACATGGGGTGAGCCGCCCGCGGCGGTCGCGAAGAAGATCGCCGACATTCGCGCCCGCGCCGAAGCGCGTGGCCGCAAGATCAAGTTCGGCATTCGCCTGCACGTCATCGTGCGCGAGACCGAAGAGGAGGCATGGGCCGCCGCCGACAAGCTGATCAGCAAGCTCGACGACGACACCATTTCCCGTGCGCAGGCTTCGTTCTCGAAGATGGATTCCGAAGGACAGCGCCGTATGGCCGCATTGCACGGCGGCAAGCGCGGCACACGCGCGGAACTCGAGGTGTATCCGCATCTGTGGGCCGGCGTCGGTCTCGTGCGCGGCGGCGCGGGGACGGCGCTGGTCGGCAATCCCGAGCAGGTGGCAGCGCTGATGAACGAGTACGCGGCGCTCGGTATCGACACGTTCATCCTGTCCGGCTATCCGCATCTCGAAGAATCGTATCGCTTCGCCGAACTGGTGTTCCCGCTGCTGCCGGGCCATAGGAGCAAGGTCGCGGGCGGTCCGCTGTCGGGGCCGTTCGGCGAGATCGTCGGCAATAACTATCTGCCGAAGGCGGCGAGTTCGAGCTGAGCGTATCGCTCGGTTCGGTAAGAACGCCTACCGGTTCAGCAATGAGGAAATCATCATGGCTCAATCTACTGTGAGTGCGGGACAAAGTACTCACGCCGGGACTCACACTGACACTCACGCCGGCGCGCGCATCGACGTGAACGCGGATGTGCGTGCAAGCGCCAATGCAGGCGCGAATGCGGACCTGAAAGCCGGTGCGCGTTCAAGCGTGAGTCTTGCCGTCTTGCGCCGCGGCGGCGTGCATCTTGCGCCGTGGCTCGCGCCGCTCGCGATCCTGCTGGCGTGGGAATTCGCGGCGCGCAGCGGCATTCTCTCGACGCGCGTGCTGCCCGAACCGCTCGCGGTCGTGAAGGCCGCGTGGTCGCTGATCCAGTCCGGTGAAATGTGGGCGGACGTCAAGGTCAGCACGTGGCGCGCGGTGTCGGGCTTTGCGATCGGCGGCGGCATCGGACTCGTGCTCGGCCTTGCGACGGGGCTCTTCAAACCCGCCGAAATCGCGCTCGATTCGACGGTGCAGATGATCCGCAACATTCCCGCGCTGGCGATGATTCCGCTCGTGATTCTGTGGTTCGGCATCGAGGAAGAAGCGAAGGTCTTTCTCGTCGCGCTGGGCGTGTTTTTCCCGGTCTACGTAAACACGTTTCACGGCATCCGCTCGGTGGATGCCAATCTGATCGAGATGGCGCGCAGTTACGGCGTGAAGGGTTTCGCGCTGTATCGGCATGTGATTTTGCCGGGGGCGTTGCCGTCGATTCTGGTCGGCGTGCGTTTCGCGTTCGGGCTGATGTGGGTCACGCTGATCGTCGCCGAAACCATTTCCGCGCAGTCGGGCATCGGCTACATGACGATGAACGCACGCGAATTCCTGCAAACCGATGTGGTGGTGGTCGGCATTCTGTTGTACGCGGCGCTCGGCAAACTCGCCGACGTGCTGGCCAAGAGTCTCGAGCGCGTGTCGCTGCGCTGGCATCCCGCCTATCAACGAGGAGCGAAACCATGAGCGCAACGACATTGTCGGCGTCGTTCGGCGGCATCGCGGGCAGCGATCTCGAAGCCGAATTGACCCAACCGCGCACCGTCGATCACGACGCGGACGAGACTGCCGGCCTGGGCCGTGCGGATTCGGCGCACGCTCACCCGCGCGTGGGCGTTGCGCCTGCAGCGGCCGGTACATCGGCGCGCAACGACGCACGCCGCTCCGCGGATTTTTCGGTCGAGTTGCGCGGCATCGGCAAACAGTATGGCGAGCGCAAGGTGCTGTCCGACTTCGATCTGTCGATCGAGCGCGGCAGTTTTGTGGCGATCGTCGGCCGCAGCGGCTGCGGGAAATCGACGTTGCTGCGCCTGATCGCGGGTCTGGAGAAGGCCACGTCGGGGGTGCTCGACAAGCGCGCCGAAGACGGCCAGCCGCTCGATACCCGCATCATGTTCCAGGACGCGCGGCTCCTGCCCTGGAAGAGCGTGCTGCAAAACGTGATGCTCGGCCTCGGCCGCAGCGCCCGTGATGATGCACGCGCCGTGCTTGCCGAAGTCGGCTTGCTGGAACGCGCCAACGACTGGCCCGCGCAGCTCTCCGGCGGTCAGCGTCAGCGTGTGGCGCTGGCGCGCGCGCTGGTGCATCGGCCGCAATTGCTGCTGCTGGACGAGCCGCTCGGTGCGCTCGATGCCTTGACCCGCATCGAAATGCACGCGCTGATCGAACGCCTGTGGCGCGAACATCAATTTACCGCGCTGCTGGTCACGCACGACGTTCATGAAGCCGTCGCGCTCGGCGACCGCATTCTGCTGATCGAAGAAGGGCGCATTGCGCTCGATCAGCCAGTGCCGCTTGCGCGCCCGCGGGCGCGTGCCTCGGCCGGTTTTGCCGCGCTGGAAGAACATGTGTTGCAACGCGTACTGAAGACCGCGCCGAACGACGACGCGCAGTCCCATCGCGCTTACGACGCACGTGACGAGGGCCGCCTCACGCGGCCGACAGACGTCCGCTGGGCCGTCTGACATCCCTTGACTGATCGTTTTCAATCGCTTTTCTGGAGTCACTCGACATGAGCATTTCCGCAATCAACGTACGCAATCAGTTCAAAGGCAAGGTCAAGGAAATCATCCGCGGCTCCGTGGTATCCGAAGTCGATGTGGAGACGCCGTTCGGCATTGTTACCTCGGTGATCACCACGCGTTCGGTCGACGAACTCGACCTGAAGGTCGGCTCGGAAGTGGTCGCGCTGGTGAAGTCGACGGAGGTGTCGATCGCGCGTCTGTAAGCGCGCGGTTGCACGGTTCGCGCGGGTTCGCACGGTTCGCACCGTCGCGCGTGTCGACGCTATTTCGCGTTGGCGCCGCTGGCGGGCGGCTCGTGCATTATCCTGTCGTTGGCCGGCTCGCGCGGACGCTTGATCGGCATAGTGTCGGGGTTGCTCGAACCATTGGAACCGGGAGCCGCCTCGGGCGGCTTTACCATCGATGCGCCGCTATCGCGCGGCGCCGCTTGCGTCTTGAGCGTCGGCTGCGACGTTTGTGCGAACGTCATCGTGCCGACTGTGCCGCACATCGCGAACACGACGCTCGCTGTCAGCGCGGCCATTCTGTTCTGCGCCATCTCGTCCTCCTTCCGAAGCCGCTCGGTGGATTTGCTGCCGTCACACAACGTACGGTGCGCAACGCGCATGCCTCGACGCGCCCCTGCGTAAGGCCGCGAAACTTGCTACGATGAACTCAGCACCACGACGGAGACGGCCATGTCGAAGTCATTGAGTCCGGAAGCGGTTGAAGCATTACGGCGCCTGAACGATGCCGGCGTCGGACAGCCCATGCCGAAGTTTGAGCAATCCGTCACGGCGGAGTTGCTGGCGAGTGGGCTCGCCGCCGAAGCGAGCGGCGGCGACGTCGAGATCACCTGCAGCGGCCGGCAGTACCTTTCTGGCGATTGCGACTGATCGTCTGGCGAGGGCGGGCCAGGGCATGCTCCGAGCCGCAACGACGGCCCGGTGGATAGGTACGGCCGCCGACAATCTCGTCAAGGGCATGTCAAGGGCTAATCAAGGGCACGTCAATGACACATCAAGGACGCACAAGACACCAAGGAGGCGATCATGGAGCCGAAAGGCCTCGACATGGGCGACTACCAGGAGCGCTATCAGGACTACGACATTGAAGTCGCGGTCGAGCAGGTGCTCACCGGCGTCAAGGCGCATTTTCGGGTGTTGCGCAACGATGCGGTGGTGCTCGACTGGCGACTCGTGCACATCGACACGCTATGGTCCACCGAGCATGCCGCAGCAGAGGCGGGCTTCAGGGCGGCGCGCGAAACGATCGATGCCGACTCCGCCGCTTAGCCACAAGCGCGTGAGCCGCCAGGCGCATTCGATAAGCTGACGAACTTTTGCCTTGCAGGAGACCGCTGCGTATCCGCTGGCTGGATTCCGATCATCCGTATCGCCGAAAGAGGAGATGCGCGGGGCGTGATGTGGCGGTGGCAGAAGCTTGATGCCGCGAGCGTGGCCACCGCGTAAACGGAACTGGGCGCCGGCATGCATTGTTGCGTGCGCGGCGCCCAGTTCGGCTGCCGTCTTGTGGACGGCAGCCTTCAACGACGACAGATTAGTGGCCGAAGAAAACCGATTGCGGGCCCGACGCAGCCGGTGCACGCGTACCCGATTGCGACGACACGTTGTTCACGCCGCCGTATGCGTTCGACTCGGCATTGGCGCGTTCAGCCGCGACGGTTTGCGCGTTCTGGCCTTGTTGCGAAGCCGGTGCGCCGACCGACGGACGGTAGAACGGTGCCGGGCCGTAGCCGCTAGCGAATGCGGGGGCAGCGATCGAGGCAGAAACAGCAACCAGCAGGGCGGCGATAAGCTTGGTCTTCATGGTGTGACTCCGATAACGTTTCGATTTCATTTCAGGAAGGCGTCGCAGGAGCCGGTGAGGTGTGTCTGCAACGTCGATGGAAGGCAGTGTATACCCCTACTATCAAGAATTTGTACCGATAATCTGAAATTACTATTCTCGCCACTGAAATAATCGGCCGGAGGGTTATGCGACGGGCGTCAGCGGTGGTCCGACCCCGTCGGCCAAGCGGTTTTGGCGCTGAAAGAGCTAGGTGGGAGGGCGGCTAACAGCCTCTCCCGATACTCGCGGGCTTTGTGTTTTTCTTGAAGCAGTCCCACTGGAGAACCGTAATGTTGTCGTACCCCATCGAGCTGACGCCGGATTCTAACGGCACGCTCCTCGTCACGTTCCCGGACGTGCCCGAAGCGATCACCGTTGGAGAGAACGAAGATGATGCAGAGGTGCAAGCCCTCGACGCACTGGAGGCCGCACTTGAGATCTACTTTTCGGAGAAGCGGCTCATTCCTTTGCCGTCGAAGGCAAAGCGCGGCCAGCGTGTCGTCACGCTTCCTGCTCTCGTCACCTCGAAAGTCCTGCTTGCAAACGAAATGCTGCAGCAGAACGTGCGTAAGGCGGAATTGGCGCGTCGACTGAAGGTCAACCAGGTGCAGGTCGATCGGCTTTTGAATTTCCGCCATTCATCGAGGATCGAGATGGTCGAGTCGGCGTTTGCCGTTCTTGGCAGGCGTCTGGAGGTGCGGCTGGTTTGATCCGCTTGTTCTTTCCCAATTGAAAACCTCGCTTCGGCGAGGTTTTCAATTGGGAAGTTTGCGCAACAGAGTGCGCGTCGCAGTGCGGTGGATCGCGATGCAAAAACAAAAAACGGCGTTGTGATTTCTCACAACGCCGCTTCGTAAAACTTTCGCCAAACTTTTTACTGCCTGAATTCTTTGGGGTGGCTGATGGGGCTCGAACCCACGACAACAGGAATCACAATCCTGGACTCTACCAACTGAGCTACAGCCACCACTGACATCTGCTTGACTTGCTAAGCAACTCGTTGCTGAGAAACTTGGCTCGTCGATGAAGAAACGAGATTATACGAACAAGAATCCCGTTTGCCTAGTCCTTTATTCAAAAATTTCGACAGGCTCACGCAGATGCTGTCTTGCCTCGTCGAAGATGGTCAGATCGCGCGCCGCCAGGCGCTTGCTATCGGACAACACGCGACGCCATCCCCGTGCACCGGCCTCACCGCGATAGAGGCCGAGCGCATGGCGCGTGATTGCACCGAGGTACGTGCCGCGCGCCATTTCAGCCGCGCAATATTCGATCAGCTTCGCCTCGACCTGCTCGCGTGTGAGCGGTGCATCAGTTGAGCCATAGAAGCGCGCATCGACTTCGGCGAGCACATAGGGGTTGTGATACGCCTCGCGCCCGAGCATCACGCCATCGACGTGCTGAAGATGCGTTTCCACCTCATCGAGCGTCTTGATGCCGCCATTGATGATGATCTCCAGATGCGGGAAGTCGCGCTTCAACTGATACGCGTAGTCGTACTTGAGCGGAGGAATCTCGCGGTTCTCTTTCGGGCTCAAACCTTTGAGAATCGCATTGCGCGCGTGCACGACGAACACGTTGCAACCGGCGTCCGCGATCGTGCCGACGAAGTCGCGCACAAAGCCATAGTCTTCGACCGCATCGACGCCAATTCGATGCTTGACCGTGACCGGCACGGAGACCGCGTCGCGCATTGCCTTCACGCAGTCAGCGACGAGTTGCGGTTCGTTCATCAGGCACGCGCCGAACGCGCCGCGCTGCACGCGCTCGGACGGACAACCGCAGTTCAGATTGATCTCGTCATAGCCCCATTGCTCACCGAGCCTGGCCGAGCGCGCGAGGTCGTCGGGCTCACTGCCGCCGAGTTGCAACGCGACCGGCGCTTCTTCGGGCGTAAACGCCAGATGGCGCGGCACGTCGCCGTGCAGCAACGCGCCGGTGGTGACCATTTCGGTGTAAAGCCACGCATGACGCGATATCACACGATGCAGCGAGCGGCAGTGGCGATCGGTCCAGTCCATCATGGGCGCGACGGAAACGCGGCGTGGACTGGGAGTTTGAACTGAAGACATGGGGCGGCCGAACGGCATCGATCAAAACCCGATTTTACCGCAAGGCATGAAACCTCCCGTGCGGGCGGGAGACCTGGCAGCGCCGAAGGGCCGCTCAGCGGGTCTCCGGCGTATTAGTGCCCATGCCCCCCATTGCCGCCACTGGTCCACGAACTGCCGCCGCCGTGGGAGCCGCCAGCGCCGCCGTGCCAGCCGCCGCCTCCGTGCCACCCTCCGCCATGCCATCCGCCGCCGCGCCAGGACCCGCCATGTCCGTGGTAGTAACAGCAGGGGCCACCCCAGCCGCCCCAGATGTCCACCGTGCCGTAAGCCGGTCCATACACCGGACCGTAGGCATAGCCGTAGCCGGGGTAATAGGGCTGCGCGTAGGCATAGTCGTATCCCGGGTATGCCGGCGCGACCACGCATCCGGCGAGACCTGCCGCCACGGCCAACATCGCGACTGATGCAATGAGCCTGCTCACGATTTTCTCCCTCGTATGAGAATGAGAAAAACGGCGTGCCGGGGAGTTCAGCAGGATTTGTGTCCGCAAATTACGGCCCTGATTTGCCAACCGGCTTCCGTGATGCCTGCACGCCAACCTGACGCCATAGCGGCTGCCCGTTGCGCGCACCTTTCGAACTATGACGGATTCATCGCGCTGTAACAGTTGGTTAAATTATTGCAACGTAACTGTAGGGCGCGCCTGATACTTTTTCCGTCAGACAATTTTCCTTTGAATCCAGACCCATGCTGGCGCTGACGCTGGACGAAGAAGAACGCACCCCACATTGCCGCGGCCGCCAGATGCGAAGCCGGCAAGAACCCGGCCGTCAATGAAGCACGATCCACAGCCTGCGACCGCATCGGAATGGCGCGCCGAAGGCGACGCCTGCGCCGCTCGCGGCGAACACGAAGCCGCACTCCGCTGTTTCGAGGCGGCGCGTTTGCTGGATCCCGCTGACGCCATTGTCCGCGAGCGTCTCGCCGCGACGCTTGCCGCGCTGAATCGTTTCCCCGAAGCCGTCGTCCGCTATCACGAAGCGATTGGACTCGATCCGCGCAACACCGATTTGCGTCACGGCCTCGGCTGGTCGCTCGAACAGATGCACCGGCTCGAGCAGGCGATAGACGCCTATCGCGAAGCCGTCCGGCTGAATCCGAAAGCCGACGGCTCGTACAACAACATGGGCAATTGCCTGCAGGCGCTCGGTCGTTTCGACGAATCGCACGAAGCCTATCGCCGCGCGATCGAGGCTGCCCCGCAGGTGCCGATCTATTACCGCAACTTCGTGCAGTCCAAACGCCTTACCGCCGACGATCCGATGTTCGTCGCGCTGGAGCAGCTCGTCGGCGATGCCGCCTCGCTCACGCCCGCCAATCAGGCAGAGATTCACTTCGCGTATGGTCAGGCGCTGTCCGACGCGGGCCGCAACGATGCGTCGTTCGATCACTTCCTGAAGGGCAACGCACTGTACCGCGCCGGCGTGCGTTATGACGAAGCCGCATCGCTCGGTCTGTTCGGACATTTGCCGGAGCTTCTGACTTCAGAGGTGCTGGCGGCGAGGCGCGGTCAGGGCGATGCGTCGGACGCACCGATCTTTATCGTCGGCATGCCGCGCTCCGGTTCGACGCTGATCGAACAGATTCTCGCGAGCCATCCGCAGGTTTTCGGCGCAGGGGAACGCACGGAGTTCGGCGAGGCGCTGGTGAACTGCATCGGCCGCGATCCCGACGACCCCTTGCGTATCGATATCGAAGCCTTGCAGGGCGTCGGCCCCGCGCAATTGCGCACGCTCGGCGCCGATTATTTGCGCCGCATGCACGCGTCGCTACCGGAAATGCAAACCGCAACGCCGGGCTACTCGCGTTTCACCGACAAATATCCGTTCAATTTCATCAACGTCGGGCTGATTCATCTGGCCTTGCCGAATGCGCGTTTCATTCATAGCCGCCGTTCGCCGTTGCAAAGTTGCCTGTCGATTTTTTCTCGAATTTTCCATGACGTGCCGTTCAGCTACGATCTTGGCGAACTGGGCCGCTACTATCGTGCGTACGACACGTTGATGGCTCATTGGCAACGCGTGTTACCCGAGGGCACGATGATCGAAGTCAAATACGAAGAACTGGTTGAAGATTTCGAGGGCAATGTCCGGCGCTTGCTCGCGCATTGCGGACTCGACTGGGACGAGCGCTGTCTGGCGTTTCACCAGACCACGCGGCAGGTGAATACGGCAAGCGCGGCACAGGTGCGCCGTCCGCTCTACAAGACGTCGCTGCGGCGCTGGCAACCGGGGCAGGCATTGCTGCAACCCTTGTTCGACGGTTTGGGACCGGAATTGGCGCCAGTGGGTAGCGTCGGCGCGCCCGAGCGCGAGCCGCTTGCGGATGCGGGAACGGATGACAACGCAACGGAGCGGAAATCGTGAGTGCAACGCGTGGTGCCGTCATATGGATGACCGGTTTGTCCGGCGCCGGCAAATCGACCGTGGCCGAGGCGTTGCATCAGCGTCTGAAAGAAGCGGGGCATGCCTCGATCGTGCTCGACGGCGACGTGCTGCGGCGCGGCCTGACCGCCGGCCTCGGCTTTACGCCTGAAGACCGCGCCGAAAATCTGCGGCGCATCGCGCACGTCGCGGCGTTATTCATGCAACAGGGCTTCATCGCGATTGCCGCGGTGATCTCGCCGGAGCATGAGCATCGGCGCATGGCTCGCGAAATCGTGGGCGAGGGTTTCGTCGAAGTGTTCGTGAATGCGCCGCTGACGGTGTGCGAGGCGCGCGACGTCAAAGGCCTCTACGCGCGTGCCCGGCGCGGCGAGATACCCGATTTCACCGGTGTTTCCGGGCCGTTCGATGTGCCGCTCGATCCCGATGTCATGATCGAAACCGATCGGGCGTCGATTGGAGAGGCGGTAGGCTGCCTGCTTATGCATCTGAGCGCCATGGGTTGCCTGCCGAGGGAAAGCGGGCTCAGCAGGCCTCGTCTCGCGAAATAATCGGCACGAGGCGTGAGCCTGAATCCGATCGCGCAAATTTTCCACCCGGCGCGGCGCATTTCGCTATACCTTTTCGCCTGGTCGTGGACAGAAGGGGTGATGCGTCGATGCCGACATTGTCGATACGAAAAATCAGGCCGAACGTCGAAACGCTCGTTCTGGCGGCCGATCTGACCGGCACGGTTGTTTTCGCGGTCGAGGGCGCGCTCAGCGCGATGCGCGGCGGTCTCGATCTGCTGGGTGTGATGGTGATCTCGTTTGTCGCGGCGCTCGGCGGCGGCGTGATCCGCGATCTGTTGATCGGCGATTCACCGCCTAACGCGATCCGCGACTGGCGTTATCCGGCGTTGACGTTCGTTACCGGTTTGCTCACGTTTGTTTTCCACTCGGCAGCGCAGCAGTTTCCTGTCGCGCTGATTACGGTGCTCGATGCTGCCGGTCTCGCGCTGTTTGCTGTCGCGGGCGTGGAAAAAGCGCTGCTGTTCGGGATCCGTCCGTTTATCGCGATGCTGATGGGCACCATCACCGGCGTGGGTGGCGGCGTGATCCGCGATGTGCTGATGGCGCGCGTGCCGCTGGTGCTGCATGCCGACATCTATGCGACCGCGGCTTTCGCGGGCGCATTCAGCGTGGTGGTGGCGCGACGCGCCGGTTTGCCGCCGGGTGTCGCGGCCCTCGCGGGCGGCGCGGTGTGCTTCATCTTGCGCGTGCTCGCCGTCACCTATGGCTGGCATCTGCCCAAGGTATCGCTTTCAGCGCTTGCGTAAAGGCTCGATCAGCGACGACAAGCCGTTGTGATCGATCTCATGCATCAAAGCCAGCAGACGGCCTATTTCGCCCGGCGGAAAGCCCTGGCTCGCAAACCAGTTCAGATAGTGGCCGGGCAGGTCCGCGATCAGCCGGCCTTTGTATTTTCCGTAAGGCATCACACGCGTAACCAGCAGTTCGAGGTGTTCGGGATTCATCGCAGATGGGTCGACGGAAAGTTTATTGAGCGCGGCGGTGCGAGCGCCTGCTGACGCGGCATTCTAGCTGCGCTGCAGGCATTGCGCCGGCATGGTAACGTCAGCGCTTTCCCTTTACACACAACAGGACAGGTTCGATGGAATACCGCAGACTCGGCGACTCGGATGTGAAGGTTAGCCTGATCGGTCTCGGCACCATGACGTGGGGCGAGCAGAATACCGAGCAGGAAGCGCACGCACAGATCGATTACGCGCTCGACCACGGCGTCAATCTGATCGACGCCGCGGAAATGTACCCGGTGCCGCCGCGTCCCGAGACGCAGGGATCGACCGAGCGCTATATCGGCACGTGGATCGCGCAGCACCGCGGCGCGCGCGAGAAGATCGTGCTGGCCACCAAGATCGCCGGCCCGGCGCGCCAACCGCACAATCCGCGTCATATTCGTGGCGAGGGCAACCAGTTCGACCGCAAGAACCTGACCGAAGCGCTCAACGACAGCCTGAAGCGTTTGCAAACGGACTACGTCGACCTGTATCAGTTGCACTGGCCGGATCGCAGCACGATGACGTTCGGCCGCCCCGCCTATCCGTGGGTCGACGACGCGTACACGGTGCCGATCGAAGAAACGCTGTCGGTGCTCGCCGAATTCGTCAAGGCAGGCAAGATTCGCCATATCGGCGTGTCGAACGAAACACCCTGGGGCGTCGCGCAGTTTCTGCGCGCGGCCGAAAAGCTCGGCTTGCCGCGCATCGTCAGCATCCAGAATCCGTATAGCCTGTTGAACCGCACATACGAAGCGGGTTTGTCCGAGTACGCGCATCGCGACAACATCGGCCTGCTTGCGTATTCGCCGCTGGCCTTCGGCTGGTTGTCGGGCAAGTATGAGGGCGGCGCGCGTCCGGCGGGCGCCCGTATCACGCTGTTCGAGCGCTTTCAACGCTACAGCAAGCCGCAAGCGATTCTGGCAACCACGCGCTATGTGGAGCTGGCGAAGCGTCACGGTTTGTCGCCCGCGCAGTTCGCACTGGCTTTCGTCAACAGCCGGCCGTTTTTGACGAGCAATCTGATTGGCGCCACGTCGCTCGATCAACTGAAGGAAAACATCGCCAGCGCCGAGGTGAAACTCTCGCCGGAGGTCCTCGCGGAGATCGACAGGCTGCATGAATTGCAGCCGAATCCGGCGCCTTGATGCTGTTGAGGTGTGGGTTGGGTTGAGGTGTGAGTTGATGCGTTTTACCAGCCTCAGCCTCAGCCTCAGCCCAAGCCCAAGCCCCGCTTCAGCGAATCTTCAGCGTCGAGCGCACCGCATTGAGCGCCAGTAAGCTCACCACCGCGCAGAACATCAGATAGAAACCGGGCGCGAGTTTATTGTCGCTCGCATCGATCAGCCAGGTGATCACGAAGGGCGCAAAGCCGCCGAATATCGTCACGCCGATGTTGTAGCTGACCGCGAGACCGGTCGCGCGTGTCTGCGTCGGAAAAATCTCCGACATCAGCGCGGGCAGCGCGCCGAAGTATGTCGCCTTCAATACGCCGATCCAGATCAGCGCCAGCAGCATCGTGGCGAACGAGGGATGCGCATTCATAAACACGAAGGCCGGATAGACCGTCAGCAGCATCAACGCCGCGGCGATTGCCATGATGCGGATGCGTCCCAGGCTATCGGACAGGTGGCCGGCGAACGGCGTCAGCACCGTCAGCACGATTCCCGTTGCGAGCGTCGCCGAGAAGCCGGTCGACGCGGGCAGGTGAAGTTGCTTGATCGCGTAGGTCGGCATGTACAGGATCATGTAGTTGGCCGCGGTCGAAATGACCAGCGAACCGACCGCGAGCAGCATGCGGACTTTCTGCGTGCCGAACAGATCGCGCAATGGCGTGCGGGTTTTCGGCTCCGTGTCGAACTCCGCGCCTTCGTCCACGTAACGGCGAATATAGAAGCCGACCGGGCCGATCGCGAGGCCGAACAGAAACGGAATACGCCAGCCCCACGATTCGAGTTGCGCCGCCGTGAGCTGGCTCGTCAGCAACGCGCCGAAACCGGAGGCGAGCAGCGTCGAGAGGCCCTGGCTGGCGAACTGCCAGCTGCCCATGAAGCCGCGCCGCTCGGGGGCATGCTCGACCAGAAACGCGGTCGACGCACCGAACTCGCCGCCCGCCGAAAATCCCTGAACGAGCCGCGACAGCATGATGCCGGCCGGGGCCCACAAACCGATCGCCGCATACGGCGGCATCACCGCGATCGTCAGCGTGCCGATCATCATCAAACCGATCGACAGCAACAGCGACACCTTGCGTCCCGCACGATCCGCGAGCGAGCCGAGCACGAGTCCGCCGAGCGGCCGGATCATGTACGAAATGCCGAAGGTGCCGAGCGTGAGCATCAACGAAATCGCTTCGGTGCGCGCCGGGAAAAACAGCTTCGCGATCGTCACCGCGAAAAACCCATAGACGATGAGGTCGAACCACTCGAGCGCATTGCCGATAGATGCCGCGAGAATGATGCGATGGACCTTCGCGGCGGACGGCCGCGCGGCGCTGGCTTGCAAGGTGGATGTGCTCATCGTGGCGTGTCTCGTGACGGATGCGGCTAACAGTGAACTGCGGGCGTGATGGAAGCGTGCGGCCGGCGTACTGCCTTGATCGCTCAGGCCGCGGCTTCCGTGGTCGTTGCGCTTGCGTGCGGGGCGTTCTCGCCGAGATCCCAGAAGAGCCCCGCCATGATCTGCAGGCCCTCGCGGACCACCGGTCCGAGCAGATGCTCATTCGGCGCGTGCTGCGAGCAGGCCGGATACGAATGCGGCACCCAGATGGTCGGCAGGCCGAGCGTGTCGGCGAACACCTCGTTGGGCAGCGTGCCGCCGAGATTCGGCAGCACGGCCGTCTTCTTGCCGGTGGTCTGTTCGAGCGAGGCGATGGCCCAGGTGACCCACGGATCGTCGGGATTCAGACGTGTCGCCGGCGCGCCGCGCTCGACGCCGATCTCGACCAGCGAAAAGCCATGTGCGTCCAGATGGGCGCGCAGGTGCCGTTCGAGGTTTTCCCAGTCGGTGCCGACCACGAAGCGCAACTGGCAATGCGCGAACGCCGACGCCGGAATCGCATTGACCGGGTTCTCGGGATTGCCTGCCTTGAAGGCCAGCACTTCGAAGCTGTTCCAGCCGAACACACGTTCCGGCGCCGTGAGACCGGGCTCGCCCCAGTTATCGTCGACGGCCGGATCGCCCGGGCCGCCGCCGACCGTGATATCCGCCAGGGCACGACGCACCGCCTCGGGAATCGGCGGCGGACGCAAGCCGTCGACAGCGATCACGCCGCGTGCATCGACCAGACTGGCGAGCGCATTCGCCAGCACGATGGCCGGGTTGCGCAGCAGACCGCCCCAATTGCCCGAGTGGTGTGCGCCATCGCGCAGGTTCAACGAGAGCTTGAAGTTCACCGAGCCGCGCGAGCCGAGAAACACCGTGGGGCGGCGCGCGGCGAGACGCGGACCATCGGAGGCGATCAGCACGTCCGCGGCCAGTTCCTGTCTGTGTGTGCGGCAGATCGTGTCGAGCCCTGGCGAGCCGGTTTCCTCGCCCATCTCGATCAGCAGTTTCGCGTTGAAGCCGAGCTTGCCGCCGCGCGCGGCCAGCACGCTCGCGAGCGCGGCGAGGTTGATGGTGTGCTGGCCCTTGTTGTCGGCGGTGCCGCGGCCATACCAGCGTTCGCCTTCGACGGTCACGGCCCACGGCGTCAGCGGCGCGCGCCATTGACTGTCGTAGCCGCGCACGACGTCGCCGTGGCCGTAGATCAGCACGGTGGGCAACCGGTCGTCTTCGTGACGATGGGCGATCAGGAATGACCCGAATCCTTGCGCCGGGTTATCGACGATGCGCGTGCTGAAGCCGAGTCCTTCGACTTCGGGCGCGATTTCGTCGGTCAGATACGACAGCAGCGTGGCGGCGCGGTCGCTTTCCTGGCTCTCGGTGCGAAATCCGACGCGCCGGTTGAGGTTCTCAAGGAAGGCGCCTGATTCGAAATGCTGCGTGGCGTGTTCGATGGCCTGATTGCGGCTCATGTTTGTCTCCGATGCGGGGTGCGGGGATGGCGCCGCCGCGCCGCCGTGCGTAGCACGTCCGGCTTGCTGCCATCATTTCGAAACGATTCTAGGAGGCCGTTATTTTTGTCACAATGATCGTCTTTCGAAGCTTGCGTTGCCGGAAAGGCAAAGCTCGGCACCCCGGCGCACGGCTGCATCCGCTTGCATAAGGCATCGCTCATGGCACTTTCATTACACGGCATTGCATTGCGCTACTTTGTCGAAGTGGCGCGCACCGGCTCGATCAGCGACGCGTCCGCGCGGCTGCATGTGGCCGTGTCGGCGATCAGCCGGCAGATCGCGCGGCTCGAAAGCGATCTCGGCGTTGCCCTGTTCGAGCGGCGGCCGCGCGGCATGTCGCTCTCCGAGGCCGGCGGGCGTCTGCTCGTCTACGCGCAGCGCAGCCTGCTCGAGGCGGAGCACGTGATGAAGGAGATCGGCGGCCTCGAAGCATTGCACGGCAGCATGATCAAGCTCGCCAGTTCGGAGGGATTCGCCGCGGACTTCCTGCCCAGCGCGATGGCGGCGTTCCGCCGCCACTATCCGGGGATCGACTTCACGCTGTCCGTGATGGCGCCGGGCGAGGCCACTCGCCGGGTGCGCGACGGCGACGCCGATCTCGCGCTGACGTTCAGTCTCGCGTCGGAGAAGGGCGTCAAGGTCGAACACACGGAGCGGGCACCGGTGCTGGCGCTGCTGCGCGCCGATCATCCGCTGGCCTCGCGCGCGAAGGTGTCGCTCGCCGATTTGCAGCGCTATCCGCTGGTGCTGCCGGAGGCGGGCACGACGATCCGGCAGTTGATCGACATCACCTGTGCGCTCGAAGGCGTGCTGCTCGAGCCCGATCTCACCTGCAACAACAGTGCCGCGATGTACCGCTACGCGCAGAAGTCCGGGGCGATCATGTTCACGGGTCTGCTATCGGTGCGCGACCGTTACGCCGACGACGGCTTTGTCGCGATGCCGCTGACGCATCCGCAGATGCGCCAGCGCAGCATTCAGGTGCAGACGATGGCCGGACGGCAGTTGCCGCCGTCGGTGAAGGCGTTCCGCGACCATCTGATCGCAGAAATCGGCGGTGCGAAGCCTGCGGATGCTGCGACGCGGAAGCCGGCACGAAAGCGAGGCGAGGCGCGTTGAAAGGCAAATCTCCCTGCCGGACGCCGAATCACGACCTAAACTGTGGGGACGGAGCGGGCCGGTCGGCTTCTACTGCGCGGCTGGCGGTGCTGCGGCCTATACCAGTGGTAGGATTCAGCCCGAAAAATGGAGCGCGGTGCGCAATGCATGCGGCGTGCCGTCCACAACAGAGCGATAGGACTCAGGACATCGAATGGCGCAACAAAAAACAAACCCAAAACTTGAGCAGGCGCTGACGCGCGGGGATCTTGCAATTCGTCAGGCCAACTCGGCCCGGGCGACGGCGTTGCTGCGCGCGCTGGGCAAGATGATCGTCGAGGCGTCGGCGACGATCGGCGTGGAGGCATTCACGCTGATTCCGGACGGCGACAAGATTTACGATCCGACCGACGGACTATGGCCGCAGGAATTGCAGGTTTCGCTCGACGGCCCTGTCGAGGAAGCGGATCCGGACGAGGTTCGCACGGTCCGGTTGATTGCCGATGATCCGGGCACGGTGTTCAGGGTTGAATGGCAGCGGGCCGACGGGAAGATCGGGCGTCAGGATGGGGGGCCGTTTGCAACGGTGGCTTTTATTTCCGATGTGGAGATTCCCTGGACGGATGATGAGGATTGAGGTTTTTTTTGTCTTTGCGGCGCGTTCTTGTCGGTGTGCTTACGGTGTTGCCTTTCCTTGAGTTGCTAGTGGTCTGTTAGCGTTCGCCCCTGTGCGGGGCAGGCACCTACTTTCTTTGCCGCCGCAAAGAAAGTAGGCAAAGAAAGCGGCTCACACCGCTCATGCTAAGTGGGCGCCGTAGCTTGCAACGGGTAGTGGTGCATCTGGAATCCGTGCCCGCGCCCCTGCGTGCGCTTGTGACAAAGGGCTCATCAGCCCCCACTCCGCACTGCGTGCGTCGCGGACGGGTCTGCATGGGAAACCAGTGGCTTCGTTTGAGTGCGGTGGGAACCATCGGCTTCGCCTCGGCGAGGCGCCTCCGCATTCACCTAGCCCCCACTTCTAATGATCTGTCGGTGTGCTGCAATCACCGTCCCAACCCCGGTCACAATCACCGCCGCAATCAAAGTCGCGACTACAACCACAACTACCGTTCCACTCACAATCGCGGTGACGGTGGCAGTGACGATTGCGATTGCAGTGGCGAAGGCGAAGGCGAAGCAATGATGAGTCACGGCCCGGTGGTAAGACGCGAGCGTCAAACGTAGCCGGTGATTTTATGAAGTGCTCTTCGGCGCGCGCAGCGCCGCCGGAAGAATGACGCCCGTGTCACTAGGCTATGCAGGTGCACGAACACAGATTCCAGATGCACCACTACCCGTTGCAAACCACGGTGCCCGCTTAGCATGATCGGTGTGAGCCGCTTTCTTTGCCTACTTTCTTTGCGGCGGCAAAGAAAGTAGGTGCCTGCCCCGCACAGGGGCGAACGCTAATAGACCACTAACAATTCAAGGAAAGGCACCAAACCAAGAAGCACTAACAATTCAAGGAAGCGCACCAAACCAAGAAACACAGCCAAAAACCACAAAACAGGCAAGCAACTCAAGGAAAGACCACTGCCGCAGGCAAACAGCCAGAAAGCGCCGCAACGGCAAAAAAACCTCCACCCGCTTCGCGAAAAAACCCAGCCCGCAGGGCCCCAAAAAACCTTATTTCATCATCCTGCGCCGAAACAAAACCGCCGAAACAACAAACCCACCCACCGCATAAACCGCCAGCACGGCAACATGCAAAACAGCACCATCGACAGGCCGCGCAAGCATAGCCGGCCGAATCAGATCGACCGCATGCGCCAAAGGCAAAAACTCAGTCACGATCCGCGCCGCGGCAGGCAACTGTGAAACCGGAAAGAACACCCCGGACAGCAGCAACATCGGCGTCAACACCAACGTCTGGTAAAACATAAAGAAGTCATACGACGGGGCGAGCGCCGTCACCACCATCGCGACACTCGCGAACGCGAGCCCCGTTAGCACGATCACCGGCAACGCCAGCAGCATCGACGGGAAACTCGCGTAGCCCAGCGCGCCCGCGACCAGCATGATCGCCGCGCCTGAAAGCATCGACTTGCTGCCCGCCCAGATCACCTCGCCAAGCACGATATCGCCGAGCGTCAGCGGCGTATGCATGATCGCCTCCCACGTGCGCTGAACGTGCATGCGCGAAAAGCCCGAATACATCGACTCGAAACTCGCCGACATCATCACGCTCGATGCCACCGTGCCCGCAGCGAGAAACGCGATATACGACACGCCGTCGACGTGCCCGACCATCAGCCCAAGCCCGAAACCCAGGCCGAACAGATAGATCATCGGATCGGCAAGATTGCCGAACATCGAAGCGATCGCGAGCTTTCGCCACACCAGATAGTTGCGGCGCCACACCGCAATCCAGTTCACGGCGTTGGCAGGGAAAGCGGCGAAGGTTTCCTGCTTCGGCGGTGCCTCGCCGTGGGGTTCGTAAGTGCGTGCGTCCATTGCGTGTCTGTTGCCGTGTCGTTATAGCGGTAGAAGGTTGTGAGCAGAGCGGCTGTCGATTCGCGTCAATCCTGCATCTCGCGCCCGGTCAGACGCAGGAACACGTCTTCCAGATTCGCCGGGCGATGCAGATAGCGCAGATCGGCGCGTTGCTTGAGCCGGGCATGCACGGGCTGTGCGTCGTTCACATAGCAGAAGAGCGTCTCGCCGCTGATCTCGGTACGCTCGACAAGCGGCGCCAATTCATCGCGCAACGCGACCGGATCGGGCCCGAAGATTTCGATCACGTCGCAACCGATCTCGGATGAGATCAATGCACGCGGTGCGCCTTCGGCGATCTTGCGTCCTTCCTCGATCACGCAGAGGCGGTGACACAGCCGTTCGGCTTCTTCCATGAAGTGCGTGGTGAGCAGGATTGTCTTGCCGCGTGCAAGTAGCGAGCGCAACCGCTCCCAGATCAGGTGGCGCGCTTGCGGATCGAGGCCGGTGGTCGGCTCGTCCATGATCAGCACGTCGGGGTCGTTGACGAGCGCGCGAGCCAGCGTCAGGCGTCGCTTCATGCCGCCCGACAGTTCGCTCACACGCGCATCCGCCTTGCTCTCGAGGCGCGCGAATTCGAGCAGCGACGGCACCATTGCGCGGCATTGAGCGGCGCTCAGGCCGAAGTAGCGGCCGAACACCAGCAGGTTTTCGCGGACGGTGAAATCGGGATCGAGATTGTCGAATTGCGGCACGACGCCGACACGCGCCCGTGCCACGCGCGCGCGGCCGGGAATCGGCTCGCCGCACAGGCGGATCGCGCCGGCATCCGGTGCGGCGATGCCGAGCAGCATGCGCAACGTCGTGGTCTTGCCGGCGCCGTTCGGGCCGAGCAGGCCGAAACACTCGCCAGCGTTTACATGAAACGACAGTCCGTCGACGACCGTTTTCTCGCCGTAGCTCTTTTTAACCTGGTGGAATTCAATGGCGGCTTCAGACATGAATCGATCGAGGCTCCGGGAAAAGACGTAAATGGCCGGTAAGGCCGCTCATTCTATGGCATTGGCAGCGAGGTGTTGATCGCCGCCGACCATGCCGGCCGGCGTTTCTTGCGTTGCGGCAAAGGTCCGGGGGCGACCCCAATCCGGCCGAAACCCGCCACGAATCCAGCACGCACCGGTTTAGGGCGCACTTAGCGTTTTCCATCCCTTGCAACCTGAATTGCGGCGCACCATGATTCATTCAGACCGCGTTCCTCGCGGAATGGGAGAAAAATCATGGCGAGCTACCAAAAAATCCTGCTGTGCTACGACGGCTCGCGCGAAGGCCGCAAAGCGTTACGTTGCGGCGCCGACCTGGCGTTGGACCTGAAGGCGGAAACACACTTGTTGTCCGTGGTTGACATGCGCTCGAGCATCGCGCAAAGCGCAGGCCTGCTGACCGATGTGGCCTGCGGCAGTTTCGAGAAAACAGCCCGCGACATCCTGCAGGAAGGGGTGGACTGGCTCACCGAACGCGGCGTGACCGCACAAGGGCATTTTGCGTTTGGCCATCCGATCGACGAGATCGCCAATCTCGCCAGCGAATTGCATGTCGACCTCGTGGTGGTCGGCCACCGTTGCCGCACCGGTCTGTCACGATGGTGGATGGGCGCGGGGAATACACAACTGCTCGACCGGGTCTCGTGCAGCATTCTGGTGGCGTGCTCCTCTGCGCAGGAGCAGCAAGCGGCGGCGGCTTGACGCACGGCGAGAGGAGGGCGCGGGCTGGGCTGAATAAGCCGAACTGAATCGGCTGAACTGAATCAGCTGAATGTGGCACGCGACCGAACGGTCGCGCGTTCACGGCGATCGTTCGGCCAAACTATGATTCGCACCTACGCCCCCGTCGATTGCGCCTGCCGGGCGATCACTTGTTCAAATCGACCGCGGCCAGTTTCCACGTGAACAAACCTTCGCGCCGCAAGATCGCCGAGTAGCGCGCGTCGCCAGCGCCATGCTGGTAGTTGACGACGAACTCGTTGAGGCCGCGGTAGCCCGCCGTGGTTTGCGGCGGCTGCGGTGGCGCGGCGCTGTTCCCCTTGTTAGCTGCGCCGTTGGCAGTATTGCCGGGAACAGGGGGTGTCGGTTCTTGTGCAGGCGCCGTTGTGGCCGGCGGATTGCCGGCGCCCGCTGGAACAGGTGGTCGTTCTCCCGGGTTGCCGCGCGGCGGCATGCCGTTCAGCAATGCCGCGACGCCGTCGGGTGTCGCATAAGCGTCGACCAGGGGGCCGATCAACGCCACACCGATCATCGCGCCAATCGCCGCGAACGGATTGCCGGTGCCCTGGGTGTCGAGCCGGCGTGTCAACAGGCCGGTGACCTGCTGCTTCAGGCTCTCGCGCAATGCGGGAAAGTCGACGTATTCATTGACGGTTTGCGCATCGCGCGCATCCGCCGCGCGTTTGAGGTTATTCAGCGCCATGTAAGGCGACGCGTAACCGAACCCCAACGCGACGATCACCGCAATCACAATCAAGGTGACGATCAGTGGCCGGGTGGCGTTGCGCCTCGTACGTGTTGAAACTGCCATCGAGTGGGGCTCTCCATCAGAGGGGATCTAACGTGGACCGCTGTCACGCGAAAACGATCCCACGCGATGCGATATTCGAGAAGGCGCGAGCGAGTGAAACACGACTGAAACACTTTACGCCCGGCGTCGCACAGCCGCACAGCCGCAGTGGAATGCCGCGCACGGGCGAGGACAGTTTATGACTCGAACACCGCGCCGTGCACGTTGGCTTCATCTGCGATGCAACGGTCGATCATGCGGCACACGGCGTCTACCGTGCCCACCATGATCAGCCGCGACGGACCGTGATATACGCGCACCGGCGCGCGACGCGCGGGTTCAGCCGTATTCAGCCCGGAATTCAACGATACGCGAGCAAAAGCCGGCAGCGAGGACGGCAGGCTCGATACGCCGGCGGGCGCGTCGAACAGTGACGGAGTAACGGCGGAGGACGCCTCGATCAGTGAGCAAGGCACCAGCTTGCGCAGATGACGCAGACGACCGAACTGGCGAAAAGGCAGCAGGCGGGCAAGGCGTTCCATGAGTCTCTCCAGGCGATTCAACGTTGGGGCAGCTTTGGGTTGGCTGGCGAGCCAGAAGCGAGCAGGGGTTAGAACTCGCCAGGGCGGATCAGCCCGACGGCGATACCCTCGAGCGCAAATTCCGCGCTGCCGGTTTCAACGAAGATGTTCTCGTAATCGGGGTTCTCGGCGATCAGCTCGATACCGTTCGGCCGCCGCTTCAAGCGCTTGACCGTCACGTCGTCGCCGAGGCGCGCGATGATGATCTGGCCGTCTTTGGCCTCGCTTCTCTTCTGCACCGCGAGCAGGTCGCCGTCGAAGATGCCCGCGTCGCGCATGGACAGCCCGCGTACCTTCAGCAGGTAGTCCGGCTTGCTCGAGAACAGCGCCGGGTCGCACGCGTAGTGCTGCGAGATATGTTCCTGCGCGAGGATCGGGCTACCCGCGGCAACCCGGCCGATCAGCGGCAACGACAGTTGCATGATGCTGGCGTGCGGCAGCGTGAACTGGTACGGCGAATCTTCCGCCCCGCCCAGCAGGCGAATGCCGCGCGATGCGCCGGCCGCGAGTTCGATCACGCCCTTGCGAGCCAGCGCCCGCAAATGCTCTTCTGCCGAGTTGGCCGAGCTGAACCCCAGTTCGGCGGCGATCTCCGCGCGGGTAGGCGGAAAGCCGGTGCGTTCGATGGCCCGGCGGATCAGATCGAAAACCTGCTGCTGTCGTGCGGTGAGTTTGGTCATAGCGCCACTGTATGTATGAACAGGTGACTGTATTTTTATACAGTATTCCGCGCAATTCAAGCTTTACTTTAAGTTCGTGACTTTGGGTGGCGCTCCAGCGTCGTCCAAGGACGCCATAACACCCGTTTTCGTGCCGCAACGCCTTATCCGGCCGTCATTACCACTTTTGCGTATTAAAAAATGAAGAAACATTATTTTTAATGATGAAAGCTCTTCGATAGACTGCCCTTCGAGTTGGCGCTCATGTGCACGTGACCGCGACGCAAGACAACACCACACGCTGTTTCAGCGGACCACAACGCGGAGAAAGTTGGCATGAATCACCAAGGCACGGGGCTGGCTGGCAGGACCAGAAAACTTATCGCGGCGCTCGCATTCGGCGCAGCCGGCACGATCGCCGCGGTTGGCGTCACGGCGCAGGCACATGCAGCCGACGCCACGTTGCTGAACGTGTCGTACGACCCGACACGCGAGCTTTACCAGGACGTCAACCAGGCATTCGGCAAGGAATGGAAGGCGAAAACGGGCGAGACGATCACCTTCAAGCAGTCGCACGGCGGCTCGGGTGCGCAAGCACGCTCGGTGCTGGACGGTTTGCAGGCGGACGTGGTGACGCTGGCTCTTGCCTACGACATCGACGCGCTGGCTAACAAGGGTCTGCTCGACAAGGGCTGGCAAAAGCGTTTGCCGGACAACGCCTCGCCGTACACGTCGACGATCGTGTTTCTGGTGCGCAAGGGCAACCCGAAGCACATCAAGGATTGGGACGATCTGATCAAGCCGGGTGTGTCGATCGTCACGCCGAATCCGAAGACCTCGGGCGGCGCGCGCTGGAACTACCTGGCCGCTTGGGCCTATGCGGAACATCAGCCGGGCGGCAACGACCAGAAGGCCAAGGAATTTGTCGGCAAGCTTTATAAGAATGCCGGCGTGCTGGATTCGGGCGCACGTGGCGCGACCACCAGCTTCGTGCAACGCGGTATCGGCGATGTGCTGATTGCGTGGGAAAACGAAGCGTTCCTCTCGCTGAAGGAATTCGGACCGGAAAAATTTGAAATCGTCGTGCCGTCGGTGAGCATTCTGGCCGAGCCGCCGGTTGCTGTGGTGGACAAGGTGGTCGACAAGCACGGCACGCGCAAGCTGGCCGAAGCCTATCTGAACTTCCTGTACAGCGAGGAAGGCCAGGAAATCGCCGCGAAGAATTTCTATCGGCCGCGTTCGAACAAGGTGCCGACCGAGCTGATTTCGAAGTTTCCGAAGCTGAAGCTGTACACGGTAGACGATTCGTTCGGCGGCTGGGCGAACGCGCAGAAGACGCACTTTGCCGACGGCGGCGTGTTCGATTCGATCTACTCGCCACAGTAACGGGCACTCAGTCGAACGAGATGCGCGCCTGGACGCCGCGGTCGGCACCGCAGTTGAAGGTCGCGGTTGAACGCTGCAGTTGAGCGCAGCCGATGACCGCATTAGTCGCACCTCGCCAGAAAGCGCGCCGTCCGGCGCGCTTTCTGGTCAGCCAGGCAGCCGAAAAAAGAGCCGCCGGCCTCAACCCTGAAAGAGTACTGAGCATGACGACGTTCACCTTCCGCAAACCGAGCGCGTTGCCCGGTTTTGGCCTGACACTCGGCATCACGGTGGCTTATCTGAGCCTCGTGGTGCTGATTCCGCTCGCGGCGACCTTCCTCAAGACCGCGACGCTCGACTGGGCCCAGTTCGTGCGCGCCGTGAGCTCGCCGCGCGTGCTCGCGTCGTATCGCCTGACGTTTTTCTCGGCCCTCGGCGGCGCGCTGATCAACGCGGTGTTCGGCTTTCTGGTCGCGTGGGTGCTGGTGCGCTACACCTTCCCGTTCAAGCGTATCGTCGACGCGGTGGTCGATCTGCCGTTCGCTTTGCCGACCTCCGTGGCCGGCATTTCGCTCGCGGCGGTGTATGCGGGCAATGGCTGGATCGGCCAGTTTCTCGAACCGCTCGGCATCAAGGTTGCCTTCACGCCGGCCGGTGTGCTGATCGCGCTGACCTTTATCGGTTTGCCGTTCGTCGTGAGGACCGTGCAGCCGGTGCTCGAGGAGTTCGAGCGCGAACAGGAAGAGGCGGCTGCGTGCCTCGGCGCGTCCCGTTGGCTGACGTTCCGGCGCGTGGTGTTGCCCGCGGTGTTCCCGGCTTTGCTCACGGGTTTCGCGCTGGCGTTCGCACGGGCGCTCGGCGAGTACGGCTCGGTGATCTTCATCGCCGGTAACGTGCCGATGAAATCGGAGATCACGTCGCTGCTGATCATCACCAAGCTCGAACAGTACGATTACGCCGGCGCCACGGCGCTGGCGGTCGTGATGCTGGTGGTGTCGTTCCTGATGCTGTTGTTCATCAATACGCTGCAGTGGTATCTGCAGCGCCGCACGAGCCGTGGCGGCGCAGGCCCGGCGCCTGCCGCCGCGAGTGCGGCGGCAATCGGCGTGGGCGGAGGTGTGCAATGAGCCGCCGCTCCCTGAATGGTACGGATGCCGCGGTTGTCGCCGTGGCGCCGCGCGCGCCGCTCAATGTCGCGCGCCGGCCCGATCCGGTTACCGAGCCGCCCGTCGTGCGCTGGATTCTGACCGGCATCGCGTTGCTGTTTCTCGCGCTGTTTCTCGTTGTGCCGCTCGTCGCCGTGTTCTATCAGGCTTTGAGCAAGGGCATCGGCTTCTATCTGGAATCGCTGGTCGATCCGGATGCGTTGTCGGCCATCAAGCTGACCGTTATCACGGCCGCGATCGCGGTGCCGCTGAATCTCGTGTTCGGCCTCGCTGCTTCGTGGTGTATCGCGAAGTTCGAGTTCCGCGGCAAGGCGTTGCTGACCACCTTGATCGATCTGCCGTTCTCGGTTTCGCCGGTGATCTCCGGTTTGATCTACGTGCTGATGTTCGGCGCACAGGGCTGGTTCGGTCCGTGGCTGCAGAATCACAACGTGCAGATCATCTTCGCGGTGCCGGGCATCGTGCTGGCGACGATCTTCGTCACGTTCCCGTTCGTCGCGCGTGAACTGATTCCGCTGATGCAGGCGCAAGGCAACGACGAAGAAGAAGCCGCGCACGTGCTCGGCGCCTCGGGCTGGCAAATCTTCCGGCGCGTCACGCTGCCGAACGTGAAATGGGGTCTGCTGTACGGCGTGATCCTGTGCAATGCGCGGGCGATGGGCGAGTTCGGCGCGGTGTCGGTGGTGTCCGGCCACATTCGCGGCCAGACCGACACGATGCCGCTGCACGTCGAAATTCTCTATAACGAATACAACTTCTCGGCGGCGTTCGCCGTGGCGTCGGTGCTGGCCTTGCTCGCACTCGTGACGCTCGGCCTGAAGCTGCTCGCCGAGCGCCATATGTCGGCGGAACTGTCGGCCGCGCGCGATGTGCCGGCGTATGCAGGACCGGTCACGCCGCCGTCCGCTCCGCAGTCCGTCAATGCATCGCATGCACCGCATCAACACGCGCTCAAGCAAGGAGAGCTGTAATGGGTATCACCGTTCGTAACCTGCAAAAGCGCTTCGGCGATTTCGTCGCGCTCGATAACGTTTCGCTCGACTTTCCGCCGGGTGAACTGGTTGCGCTGCTCGGGCCGTCGGGTTGTGGCAAGACCACCTTGCTGCGTGTGATCGCCGGCCTCGAATACGCGGATGCCGGCCAGGTCGAGCTGCAAGGCCAGGACGTCGCGACGGTCGGTGCGCGCGAGCGTGAGGTCGGCTTCGTGTTCCAGCATTACGCGCTGTTTCGTCATATGACGGTGTTCGAGAACGTTGCGTTCGGCTTGCGTGTGAAACCTCGCAAGGAGCGGCCCTCGGAAGCGGTGATTCGCGAGAAGGTGCATGAACTGCTGAAGCTCGTGCAACTCGACTGGCTCGCGCAACGCTACCCGTCGGAATTGTCGGGTGGTCAGCGCCAGCGGATTGCGTTGGCGCGCGCGCTGGCTGTCGAACCGAAAGTCCTGTTGCTCGACGAACCGTTCGGCGCGCTGGATGCAAAGGTGCGCAAGGAGTTGCGCAGCTGGTTGCGTCGTTTGCATGACGACCTGCATATCTCGACGATCTTTGTCACGCACGATCAGGAAGAAGCGCTCGAAGTGGCCGACCGGATCGTCGTGTTGAATCGCGGGCATGTGGAGCAGGTGGGCAGTCCGCAAGACGTGTACGACCATCCGCAGACCTCGTTCGTCTACGAGTTTCTCGGCGCGGCGAACCGTCTGCATGGCAACGTGGATGCGAGCGGCTTCGTGGTCGACGGCGCGGCGCTGCCGGTCGCGATCAAGGCTGACTTCAAGGGGCCGGCGTTCGCGTATGTCCGTCCGCACGATCTGCAGTTGTATCCTCAAGCGTCCGGCCACCGCGAAGGCATCGTGGTCGACGTGCGGCGCGTGGTGACGCTCGGCGGCTCGGTGCGCGTGGAACTGGCGGGCCGTGAAGGCAATGTGCTCGAGGCGGAGCTCGATCGCGAATCGTGGCGCGATCTGCAACTGACGATTGGCGACGGCGTGACGGCCGTGCCGCGCGCGTTGCGCGTATTTCCGGCGCAATAAGCGGCGCGACGAGCAGCAGCGCAAGCAACACCAGCAACATGAGCAGCGCAACAACACTCGGCGTTTCAATCAAACTCTAATAACTCAACTCTGGCTCAACCGGAGACATACAGATGAACTTTCAGCAATTGCGCTTTGTGCGCGAGGCCGTGCGTCAGAACATGAATCTGACCGAGGTGGCGAACGTGTTGTACACGTCGCAGTCGGGCGTATCGAAACAGATCAAGGATCTGGAAGACGAACTCGGCGTCGATATTTTCATCCGCCGCGGCAAGCGTCTGACGGGCCTCACCGAGCCGGGCAAGGCGGTGCATCAACTGATCGAACGGATGCTGCTCGACGCGGAGAATCTGCGCCGTGTCGCGCGTCAATACGCGGATCAGGACAGCGGCCACCTCGTCGTGGCGACGACTCACACGCAGGCGCGCTACGCGTTGCCGAAGGTGATCCGTCAATTCACCGAGGTGTTCCCGAAGGTGCATCTGGCGCTGCGCCAGGGCAGCCCGCAACAGATTGCGCAGATGATCATCAACGGCGAAGCGGACATCGGCATTTCGACGGAAGCGCTCGACCGCTTCCCGGATATCGTCACGTTCCCGTGCTATTCGTGGCATCACATCGTGGTGGTGCCGAAGGATCATCCGCTGGTTGGGCGCGAGAACCTGACGCTCGACGAGATCGCTGAATTTCCGATCGTCACCTACGACCAGGACTTCACGGGCCGCTCGCACATCGACCAGGCGTTCGCGAAAGCGGGCGCATTGCCTGACGTCGTGTTGACCGCGATCGATGCCGACGTGATCAAGACCTACGTCGAACTCGGCATGGGCATCGGCGTGGTGGCCGCGATGGCCTACGATCCGAAGCGCGACACGGAACTGGTCGCGCTGGACACGCAGCATCTGTTCGAAGCGAGCACGACGCGGGTCGGCCTGCGCAAGGGCGCGTTCCTGCGTGCGTATGCGTACCGGTTGATCGAGATGTTCGCGCCGCAGTTGAATGAAGCGGAAATCGCCGCGCAGTTGCGCGAGGCGGTTTAACGAACGGGTATCCGTTTTTTCACGCATGGCGGCGCGCGGCGCATCGCTTACAATCGCCGCCATGAATACTTTGACTTCCCCTTCCTCTTCCGGTACGCCTTCCGACGAAGGCGCAACCCCCCAACTGCCCCGCATCGCCGTGCTGGCCACCGGCGGCACGATTGCCGGGGCGGCCGCGGACGCCACCAACACGTCCGGCTACCAGGCGGGCGTGGTCGGCGTCGATCAATTGCTGGCTGTGGTGCCGGCTTTGTCCACGGTCGCGCGGATCGCGCCCGAACAGATTGCCAGCGTCGACAGTAAAGACATGGAAATGTCGCTGTGGACCACGCTCGCGCAACGCATCAACACGCTGCTGGCTGAAGACGACGTGGACGGCGTGGTGATCACGCATGGCACCGACACGCTCGAAGAAACCGCCTACTTGCTGCATCTGACGGTCAAGTCGGACAAGCCGGTCGTGCTGACCGCTGCAATGCGCCCGGCATCGGCGCTGTCCGCCGACGGTCCGTTGAATCTGCTGAACGCAGTGACGGTCGCGGCGCACGCGAGTTCGCGCGGGCAGGGCGTTCTGGTGGCGTTCAACAACCGGATTCACAGCGCGCGCGACGTGGTCAAGACGAGCACCTACGCGGTCGATGCGTTTCACTCGCCCGAGATCGGCGCGCTCGGTTGGGTGCAGGACGGCCGCGTCGAATTCCAGCGCGGCGTGGTGCGTCCGCACACGCTCGCAACCGAGTTCGTGATCGGCGCGAAGTGGCCGCATGTGGGGATCGTCGTGAGTTACGCAGGCGTATCGAGAATTGCGGTGGACGCGTTGGTTGCCGCCGGTGTCCGCGGTATCGTCGTGGCGGGGACGGGCAACGGCTCGATTCACGCCTCGATGCAGCAGGCCTTGGCCGATGCCGCCTCGCAAGGCGTGGCGGTGGTGCGTGCGTCGCGTGTGGGTTCGGGGCATGTGATGCGCAACGGCGCGGCTGCCGACGACGCACTCGGTTTCGTTAGCGCGGGCTCGCTGAATCCGTACAAGGCACGAGTGCTGCTGATGCTGGCATTGGCCGCGGGCGGCACGGGGCCGGTTGCGTTGCAGAAGACTTTCGACAAGTACTGACTGATTGAGCGCGGACGGCCCGTTCAAAGTCAAAACGGTGTCCCGCACGTGAAGCTTGAATGACAACGCGGCGCTCAGGTCAATGACCTGAGCGCCGCGTTGTCGTTTCAGCTTAAGGTTTCCCGCTATCGCCGGAAACGGGCGACGCCGGCAAACCGTCAGGCCGCCAGATCCGGCGGCAATTTTCCACCGTTCGCCGCCAGCGCTTGCATCACCTGTTTGTGCAGCCAGATGTTCATGCTCGCCGAATCGTTCGTGTCGCCGCTGTACTTCAGCTCCTGTGCGAGCTGCTTGCGATGCTCGAGGCTGCTGTCGACGCCGAGCGCTTTCAGCGTGTCGACGATCGATGTGCGCCAGTTCAAGGTTTGCCCGCTCTCACTCACGAACTGGTCCATGACGGCAGCGACGTCGACGTCGGCCAGCGGCGCGGGCGCCGGTGTATCTGCCGGTGCGGCGGCTTGCGCCGCTGCCGGATCCGGAGTCGGCTCAACCGCGGGCGCGGGCTGGTCGGGCTTCGCTTTGCCGAAGAGCTTGTTTACGATGTCACCAAAGATGCTCATTCTGAATCCTTTGCAGATGGGTTACTGGCGCAAGCACATTCCGCTTACGGGTTGAACACTGGTTGGGAGCCGGGCGCGCGAGGCAGAGGGCATGCTTTGCCACGATCGGCAAGCCGCGCTTGAACGCCGATACGTTCGCAACCAGACTCAACGAGTGTAGGAGAAAAGCGCGGACCGATGTGTCAAAAAAGGTCGTGCCGTCGGCGCGGAGTTGCAAGCAAATGCAAGTGGACTTGCGAGCATACGTGCGAGGCGATCTGCAAAGAGAGAGGCAGGCAGGCTGCGCGCATCGCGCAGCCGCTGCGAGAGATTGGCGGAAAAAGCATAAATTTGAAATCCGACAGCCGGACACCCGACGACGACGTCTGACCGACCAAGGCTTCCCCGGCGCCGCCGGGTGCCGCTGCGGACCCCACTTGCCGCTCTCAGCCCAGAGCGGCACGATTTGCCCGTTCCGCCGTCCGTGTTGCACGACGAACCGGGCGCCCCACCTGCAATTGCCATGACGTTGAAGATGCAGCCATCATGGCAACCTATGTTGCTGCTCGATGTATTTTTATGTGTTGCGTATGACGCGCACTGCACGCTCCCTGATGGGCCTGTCGCTGTGGTTTGCTCAAGTGCTGCGCAGGTTCGTGCAACCGGCCTTCAGTTAAATGCTTCAGGCAGCCTTGGCTTCGCTATCCGGCGCTTGCGCGACTTCGTAGTTCGCCATGATTTCGAGTGCGCGCACCATGGCCGAGTGATCCCATGCCTTGCCGCCGTTCGCCGCACACACGCTGAACAGCTGTTGCGCGCTCGCGGTATGCGGCAGGGCGATGCCCAGCTTGCGTGCGCCATCGAGTGCGAGGTTCAGATCCTTCTGGTGCAGTTCGATGCGGAAGCCCGGGTTGAAGGTGCGCTTGGTCATGCGCTCGCCATGCACTTCGAGAATGCGCGACGAAGCGAAGCCGCCCATCAAGGCCTTGCGCACACGTTCCGGATCGGCGCCCGAGCGCGATGCGAACAGCAGGGCTTCGGCCACTGCTTCGATGTTCAGCGCGACGATGATCTGGTTCGCGACCTTGCAGGTCTGACCCGCGCCGTTGTCGCCGATCAGCGAGATGTTCTTGCCCATCAGTTCGAACAGCGGCTTGGCCAGGGCGAAAGCCTTTTCCGGGCCGCCCACCATGATCGTCAGCGACGCTTCACGCGCGCCGACTTCACCGCCGGACACCGGCGCGTCGAGGTAGTCGGCGCCGAGGGCGTTGATTTTCTTCGCGAAGGCTTGCGTGTCGAGCGGCGAGATCGAGCTCATGTCGATCACCAGCTTGCCCTGCGTGAGGCCGGCGGCGACGCCGTCGTCGGCGAACAGCACGTTGGCGACGTCAGGCGTGTCCGGCACCATGATGATGACGATGTCGGCAGCCTGCGCGACAGCGGTCGAATTGGCGACCACGGCGGTCGTTTTGCTCAGGTCTTCCGGCACCGGGTACGCGCCATTCACGAACAGCGTGTGGCCGCCCTTGATGAGGTTGCGCGCCATGTGCGCGCCCATGATGCCGAGGCCGATGAAACCGATCTTTGCCATGTGTCTAAATCTCCAGTGTTGTTTGGCGTCCCACAGGGGAACTTCCTTTGAGGCGTGATGCGCGTGATGTGATCAAGGAGTCGCGCGGTGTGTCGCGCAGTACGTTGTGCAGTACGTTGCGCACTACGCCCGTCACGCAGCGGCGTGGGCTGCGCCGCGGGTTTGCCCGGCCACGCTCTGCACCCAGCCGAGGCCGGCGGCGGTGGTCGTGCGCGGCTTGTATTCGCAACCGACGTAGCCTTCGTAGCCGAGCGAATCGAGCAGGTCGAACAGGAACGGGTAGTTGATTTCGCCGGTGCCCGGTTCGTTGCGGCCGGGGTTGTCGGCGAGCTGGATGTGCGCGATCTGCGGCAGATTCTTTTTGATCGTCGCCGCGAGTTCGCCCTCCATCCGTTGCATGTGATAGATGTCGTATTGCAGAAACAGATTGTCCGAACCCACCGCGCGAATCACGTCGAGGCCTTCGCCCGAACGGTTCAGCGCGAAGCCGGGGATATCGTACGAATTGCACGGCTCGACCAGCAGCTTGATGCCGGCTTTCTTCAGTTCGCCCGCGGCGAAGCGCAGGTTGTCGACGATCGTCGAACGCGCGTTGTCCGCATCGACGCCCGCAGTCGGAATGCCGACGAGGCAGTTCAATTGCGGCACCTTCAGGGCCGTCGCGTATTCGATCGCACGGCCGACACCTTCCTGAAACTCGCCCACGCGATCCGGCAGGCATGCGATGCCGCGCTCACCCGCTTCCCAGTTGCCGGCGGGCAGGTTGTGCAACACGAGTTTCAAACGATTCTGCTGCAGACGTTCGCTCAATTCAGCGATCTGATACGGATACGGAAACAGGAATTCGACGGCATTGAAGCCCGCGTCCGCTGCTGCCGCAAAGCGGTCGAGGAACGGGACTTCGTTGAACAGCATGGTGAGATTCGCTGCAAATTTCGGCATGGTGCTGGTGTCTCGCTGGTCGGTCAGTGGAATAACTTCACGAGGCGGCCCGGGGATGCCGGACCGCGCTCATGTGATGCTTATCGAGTTAGTGCGCGGGTCAACGCGCGGGTCGAAGAGCGGGTCAAAGCGTCAGACAGCTCAGTCGAGCATGCTGATGGCGGTCGGCGCGTCTTCGCGCTTCTCGGCCAGTTCTTCGAACTCGTTGATCGCGTCGATTTCGGTGCCCATCGAAATGTTGGTCACACGCTCGAGGATCACTTCGACGATCACCGGCACGTTGAACTCGGAGAGCATCGATTGCGCTTTCAGCAGGGCCGGCTTGAGTTCTTCCGGCTTGAACACGCGGATCGCCTTGCAACCCAGGCCTTCGGCCACCGCGACGTGGTCCACGCCGTAGCCGTTCGTTTCCGGCGAGTTGATGTTCTCGAAGCCGAGCTGCACGCAGAAGTCCATATCGAACGCGCGCTGTGCCTGGCGGATCAAACCGAGGTACGAGTTGTTCACCACCACGTGCACGTAAGGCAGCTTGAATTGCGCGCCGGCCGCCAGCTCTTCGATCATGAACTGGAAGTCGTAGTCACCCGACAGTGCGACGATCGGACGTTGCGGGTCTGCCGCGCGCACGCCGAGCGCTGCCGGAATCGTCCAGCCGAGCGGGCCTGCCTGGCCGCAGTTGATCCAGTTGCGCGCCTTGTAGACATGCAGGAACTGCGCGCCGGCGATCTGCGACAGACCGATCGTGCTCACGTAGCACGTGTCGCGGCCAAACACCTGGTTCATCTCTTCGTACACACGCTGCGGCTTCATCGGCACGTTGTCGAAGTGCGTCTTGCGCAGCATCGTTTTCTTGCGTTGCTGGCAATCGGCAACCCATGCGCTGCGGTCTTTCAGCTTGCCGGCGGCCTTCCATTCCCTGGCTACTTCAACGAACAGTTCGAGCGCGGCTTTCGCGTCCGACACGATGCCGAGGTCCGGTCCGAACACGCGGCCGATCTGCGTCGGTTCGATGTCCACATGCACGAACTTACGGCCCTTGGTATAGACATCGACGCTGCCCGTGTGACGGTTCGCCCAGCGGTTGCCGATGCCGAGCACGAAGTCGGAGGCGAGCATCGTGGCGTTGCCGTAGCGGTGCGACGTCTGCAGGCCGACCATGCCGGCCATCAGCGGATGGTCGTCGGGAATCGCGCCCCACGACATCAGCGTCGGGATCACGGGCACGCCGACGGTTTCGGCGAACGTCACGAGCAGGTCTTCCGCGGCTGCGTTGAGCACGCCGCCGCCGGACACGATCAACGGCTTTTCAGCGTCGTTGAGCAGCGTGAGCGCGGCTTCGATCTGCTTGCGCGTTGCTTTCGGCTTGTAGACCGGCAGCGGCTCGTACGTGTCGATGTCGAATTCGATTTCGGCGAGCTGCACGTCGATCGGCAGGTCGACCAGCACCGGACCCGGACGGCCCGAGCGCATCAGATGGAAGGCCTGCTGGAACACGCGCGGCACCAGTGCCGGCTCGCGCACGGTGACGGCCCACTTGGTGACGGGCTTGGCGATCGATTCGATATCGACGGCCTGGAAATCTTCCTTGTACAGACGCGCGCGCGGCGCCTGGCCCGTGATAGCCAGAATAGGAATCGAGTCGGCCTGAGCGGAGTACAAACCGGTGATCATGTCGGTACCGGCGGGGCCCGAGGTGCCGATACACACGCCGATGTTGCCCGGCTGGGCGCGCGTATAGCCTTCGGCCATGTGCGACGCACCTTCGACGTGACGCGCCAGCACGTGGCTGATGCTGCCTGCCTTGCGCATGGCCGAGTAGAACGGGTTGATTGCTGCGCCCGGAACGCCGAATGCGGTGTTGATGCCTTCTTTTTCGAGCACCAGCACGGCTGCGTCGACGGCTCTCATCTTGGCCATGAATGTCTCCTGAATGTCTTGGGTGGGCGAATAGGTTGGCTGCCGAATTCGCTGACGGATATGCAAACCAAAGGTGTTGATCGAACTGTAGGCTTCACCTAAAGGTTTGATAAGATCAGTCCGGGTCGCTTATTTCGAAACAAAAAGTATGGAATGGCGCGTGGCTTTGCGTGGCTGGATGGGTGCGCGCGGCGCGTGACCCGCAGAAAGCGGCGAGCCGGGGGAGGCGGGAACCGCGAGCCGGAAGCTGCAAGCGGTGAACCCTGAGCCGTTGGACACGGGGCGCGAGACCAGGCGAAAGGCGGTTGCAACCCGCTTGCATGGGTCCGGAGTAAGCGCTTTGCATGGGACCAGAGTAAGCGCTAAAGCGCCAACTCTGGCCGACAGCTAAAGCGCGAACTCCGGTCGACAGGAGACAAACATGGACCGCTTCAAGCAGATCGAAACTTTCGTGCGCGTCGCCGACGCGGGCAGTCTCGCGGCCGCCGCGCTGGAAGAGGGCGTATCGCCGGTGATTCTGGGGCGCCGTATCGACGCGCTCGAGAAGCGCCTCGGCGTCAAGCTGATGTACCGCTCGACGCGGCGCCTCGTGGTCAGCGAAGAAGGCGCGGCGTTTCTCGAACGCTGCCGCGGCCTGCTCACCGAGTGGGACCAGGCGGAGAACGAACTGAGCGCCGGGCGGCGCGCGGTGAACGGCCATCTGATCGTGTCGGCGCCGGCCGCGTTCGGGCGCAAGCACGTTGCACCGCTCGCGCCCGCTTTTCTCGCCGACAAGCCGGAATTGCAAGTGTCGTTCAACCTGACCGACCGGGTCGTGGACCTGGTGCGCGAAGGGTACGACCTGTCGATCCGGATCGGTGGCGCGGTCGATCCGAATTTCGTCGCGGTGAAGCTGGCGTCGAACCGGCGCGTGGTGTGCGGTACGCCGGACTATTTCCGCAAATATGGCAAGCCGAAAACACTCGAAGATCTGCCGCAGCACAATTGCCTCGCGTTCAATCTGCAAGGCGGGCAGAACCGCGGCTGGTATTTCCGCCGCAACGGCAAACTGGCGACGGTGCGGGTAGGCGGCACGCTCGACTGCAACGACGGCGAGTTGCTGCATCGCTGGGTGTCGGAAGGGCTCGGGCTCGGCTGGCGCTCCACGTGGGAAATCCAGCAGCAACTGGCGCGCGGCGAACTGGAAACCGTGCTGGACGAATTCGCGCTGCCCGACTACGACATTCTGGCGGTCTATCCGCAGCAGCGTTACGTACCAGCCAAGGTGCGCTACTTCATCGACTATCTGAAAGAGGTGTATGCCAGCGAGGATTACTGGAATCGCCCGGCTTACTGATACGTGAGAGGGGGCCGCGCCTGCTTTTTCGCTCAGGCCGCCGTGATCGCGCCGTTCAGCGTTTCGCGCCGAGGTCCGCGGTGCATGGTCTTTTCTGCCTTTTGTGCAGATTCCACGCGATCGCGGGAATAAACTCGGTGTACGACCGGTCATGTTGAGTGACGAGTCAAACAGCTTAGCCGCAATGCCCCGGAGGGCCGAGGTGGGTCAACCCGATTCAAATGCCGCCCGCGCGCACGACGACGCCGATGCAGCGAGGAGCCGCCGTTTTCAGCAACTGGCGCTCCCGCACCTCGACGCGGCGTACAACCTTGCGCGCTGGCTGTGCGGCAACCCAAACGATGCCGACGACGTCGTGCAGGAAGCCTTCATGCGCGCGTTTCGCTTCTTCGACACGTTCCGTGGCGACTCCGCGCGGCCGTGGCTGCTGGCGATCGTGCGCCGCACCTGGTACACGGAATGGCGGCGGCGCGCGTCGTCGCACGAGGTGGTCGAGTTCGACGACAGCATGGACGACGCGACCTTCGACGGCTGGACCGCGGGCGGCGCCGATCCGCAGACGCTCCTGATCCGCGATGAAGACACGAAGCTCGTGCACGAGGCGCTGGCGCAGTTGCCGGTCGAGTATCGCGAGGTGCTGATCCTGCGGGAGCTCGAGGAAATGGGCTACCGCGAGATCGCGATGGTGGCCGATGTGCCGATCGGCACGGTGATGTCGCGGCTCGCGCGGGGCAGGCGCAAGCTGGCCGCGTTATTGACGGCGAAACAGGCGTCCGGGCATCCGGGAGGAGGCGGCTCGCCGCGCGCCACGATGCCGGGCGCCTGCACGACGCCCACAGCTTCTGTAACACCGCTCCGGGCGGCCTCCAACGGCCGTCCATCCAGCAACCCCGGCGCAAGCGCCACCGGCTTACCTCAGGAGACGCCAGATGGACTGTAACGAAGCGCGGCCGCTCCTCGATGCGAATGCCGACCACGAATTGACCGCACCGGATGCTCAGCGCGTCCAGCAGCACATCGACGGTTGCGACGCTTGCCGACGCGAAAGCGAAAACCTGCATGCGTTGAGCGCCTCACTGCGCGCGCAGCCCTATCACCGCGCGCCGGATGCCCTGCGGGCGCGGATTCTGGCTGCTCTCCCGGCGGGCGACATCGCCGCCCCCGAGTCCATCGAAGCCCCACGGGCCGCCACACAGCCGAGGCCGAAGCGAAGCTGGCTGGGTAACTGGCTGAATGGCTGGCTGCGTCCGCAAGGCACGATGGGGCGGCCCGGCGGGGGCACGGGTACAGGAGCAGGAACAGGCGCAGCGATCGGGCAGGGCTGGCTCGTCGGGCTGGTGGTCGCGCTCGGCGCGGTGGCGGTAGGCGTGACACTGAACCTGCATCATCCGGCGCAAGCGGGCCCGTTCACCGACGAACTGGTCGAAAGCCATGTGCGGGCGCAAATGTCCGGTCACGATATCGACGTCATTTCGACTGACCGGCACACGGTCAAGCCGTGGTTCAACGGCCGGATCGACTATTCGCCGCCGGTCGAGGACCTCGCGGCGAACGGTTTTCCGCTCGAAGGCGGCCGGCTGGATTACATCGCGCATCAGCGGGTGGCGGTGCTGGTGTACCGGTATCAGAAACACGTCATCGACGTCTATGTGTTTCCGGAAGCGCGCTCCGCCGACGCAGCACGAGAAGCGGCCGCCGGGCTTTCGGCGGCGCAGACTCGCGAGGGGTATTCGCTCGCGCACTGGAACGCGCAGGGGATGGCCTGGTGGGCCGTCACCGACGCCGCGCCGGACGCGCTCGGTGGGCTCGAAAAGGCGCTGAGAGCCCGTCTGGCGGGCGGCAGCGAGCAGACCGAGGGGGGCTGAACGGACGTTGCGCGCGCTGCGGTGGCGATGTTCTCGGGCGCGAATGCGTGGCGGCGGTTTGTTCGCTGTTTGTTCGTTGCTTCCCGGTTGCTTCTCCGATATTTCTCCGCTTCGTCCTAAACCCTTGAAAACACACCCGATTCGTGCGCCGCATTAACGGGATATCTTGCAACCCAGCCCCATTCGGGTTACACTCTTTGGCTTCTCACTTGCCACACCGGTTCCGACGCCCGGGTGGCTTTAATCCACAAGGAGTGAATATGCGTCATTATGAAATCGTATTTATCGTGCATCCGGATCAGAGCGAGCAAGTGCCCGCAATGATCGAGCGTTACAAGAGCACGATCACCTCGCACGGTGGCCAGATCCACCGTATCGAAGACTGGGGCCGTCGCCAACTGGCCTACATGATCGAGAAACTCGCGAAGGCTCACTACGTCTGCATGAACATCGAATGCGACCAAACCACGCTCGACGAGCTGGAACACGCATTCAAGTTCAACGACGCTGTTCTGCGTCACCTGATCGTCAAGATGAAGAAGGCCGAAACCGGCCCGTCGCCGATGATGAAGGAAGTGCAGCGCGAAGAAGCCAAGAAGTCGGCTGCTACGCAACCGTCCGAAGCGCAGGCTTAAGACACACTATTTAAGCTACCAGACAAAAGCGTCGCTCTCGCCAAGGCTACATGAATCGGCTGCAACTTACGGCCAGCGTCGTCGAACGCGAACCGGTGCGGTATACCCCCGCCGGCGTTCCGATTGCAGGCTGCACGTTGCACCATCGCACGGAAGTCGTCGAAGCCGGTATTGCCCGGCAAGTCGAACTGACCATGCAGGCGGTAGCCGCGGGTGAGGTGAGCGGTAAGCTGGAAAGTCGTCAGATGGGCGTGGAAACGCTCTTCACGGGTTTTCTGGCAAAAAAACACCGCAACGCAAGAACTCTGGTATTTCACATCACAGAATTGCAGGACATTGGAAAGGACTGAACATGCCCCGCCCGACTGGTAAGAAATTCGACAAGCGTCGTCAGCAACAAAATCCGCTCTTCAAGCGCAAGAAGTTCTGCCGTTTCACGGCCGCTGGCGTCGAATACATCGACTACAAGGACCTCGAAACGCTGAAGGACTTCATCGGCGAAAACGGCAAGATCACGCCGGCGCGTCTCACGGGTACGAAGTCGCACTATCAACGCCAGCTGGATACGGCAATCAAGCGCGCACGTTTCCTCGCGCTGGTGCCGTACACCGACCAGCACAAGGCCTAACCCGACGACGCGATAAGGAGTATCCGAATGCAAATTATTCTTCTGGAAAAAGTCGTCAATCTGGGCAACCTGGGCGATATCGTGAAGGTCAAGGACGGTTACGCACGTAACTTCCTGATCCCGAACAAGCAGGCTCGCCGTGCAACGAAGGAAGCCCTGGCTGAATTCGAAGTCCGCCGCGCTGAACTCGAAAAGATCGCTGCTGAAAAGCTGGCTGCTGCTCAAGCTCAAGGCGAAAAGCTGGCAGGCTCGACGGTTCAGATCAATCAGAAGGCTGGCGTCGACGGCCGTCTGTTTGGCTCGGTGACGAATGCCGACATCGCTGACGCATTGGTTAAGCTTGGCTTCGCAGTGGAAAAGGCGCAAGTGCGTCTGCCGGAAGGCCCGCTGAAGCTGGTTGGCGACCACGCTGTTCAGATCTCGCTGCACACCGACGTTCTCGTCGATGTGAACGTGGCTGTGATCGGCGAACACGTCTAAGCATCAATTGGAATCCGCCAGGATGTTGCTGGCAAAGGGCAGGGGCCGGGTGACCGGCCCCTGCTTTTTTTGTGCCCGCTTTTTAGTTTTTCCGCTGCCCGCGCGCGCTCGATTTACCCGATAATTCCTCTCCATGAACGCACCGTCCAAAGATCCCCAAATCGAGTCGCTGAAAGTCCCGCCGCATTCGATCGAAGCCGAGCAGTCGGTGCTGGGCGGCCTGCTGCTCGACAACGCGGCATGGGACCGCATCGCCGACTTCCTGTCGCAGAGCGATTTTTACCGATACGACCACCGCATCATTTTCGAACACATCGGCAAGCTGATCGCGGCGACGCGTCCGGCCGACGTGATCACCGTGTACGAGGCGCTCGGTACCTCGGGCAAGGCGGAAGAGGTCGGCGGTCTCGCCTACCTGAACGCGCTGGCGCAGAACACGCCGAGCGCGGCCAATATCCGCCGCTACGCGGAAATCGTGCGCGATCGCGCGGTACTGCGCCGCCTCGTGTCCGTGGCCGACGAAATTTCCGCCGACGCTTTCAACCCGCAAGGCAAGGAAGTCCGCCAGTTGCTGGACGAGGCCGAATCGAAGGTATTTTCGATCGCTGAAGACGGCGCGCGTGGCACGCAGGGCTTCCTGGAAATCGGGCCGCTTTTGACCGAGGTGGTCGAGCGGATCGACACGCTATATCACACCGCCAACCCGAGCGACGTGACCGGCACGCCGACTGGTTTTGTCGACCTGGATCGCATGACGTCGGGTATGCACGGCGGCGAGTTGATCATCGTTGCGGGGCGCCCTTCGATGGGTAAGACGGCGTTCTCGATGAATATCGGCGAGTATGTGGCGGTCGAATACGGCTTGCCGGTCGCCGTGTTTTCCATGGAAATGCCGGGCTCGCAGCTCACCATGCGTATGCTGGGCTCGGTCGGCCGGCTCGACCAGCACCGCATGCGTACGGGGCGTCTGACTGATGAGGATTGGCCGAAGCTCACGCACGCGGTGCAGAAAATGAGCGAGGCGCAGATTTTCATCGACGAAACCGGCGGCCTGAACCCGATGGAACTGCGTTCGCGCGCGCGTCGGCTGTCGCGCCAGTGCGGCAAGCTCGGGCTGATCATCATCGACTATTTGCAGCTGATGAGCGGTTCGTCGTCGGGCGAGAACCGTGCGACCGAAATCTCGGAAATCTCGCGTTCGTTGAAGAGTCTCGCCAAAGAGCTCGACGTACCCGTGATTGCGTTGTCGCAGCTGAACCGGGGTCTCGAGCAGCGTCCGAACAAGCGACCGATCATGTCCGACTTGCGCGAATCCGGTGCTATCGAACAGGATGCCGACGTCATTCTGTTTATCTATCGAGATGAGGTGTACAACCCGGACAGCCCGGACAAGGGCACGGCTGAGATCATCATCGGTAAGCAGCGGAATGGTCCGATCGGTCCTGTTCGCCTCACGTTCCATGGCCAATTCACGAAGTTCGACAATTTTGCCGGCGCGCAGAATTTCTACAGCGAGTAAGAAGGCAGCGGCGAATGCAACGGCGGAGATCACTGCTGAACGTGTTGTAACGACGCTTTCAAAAGTGCGGCATCGATCCTGGAACGGTACAATGTGGCGGTTTTATGTCAGCCATAATGTGACCAATTTTCGGGATCCCAATGTTCGGTCGTTTCATGCCCACCGAGGGCAAGTTCTTTGAAATTTTCAATGCGCACGCAACGTGCATCGTCTCGGCAAGCCGCGAACTCGAGCTGCTGATCGACAACCTTCAGGACGCCGAGACCCACAAGCAAAACGTGCAGAAGGCCGAAAAGGCCGCTGACAAGCTCACGCACGAAGCCATCGATCTGCTGCACAAGACCTTCATCACGCCGCTCGACCGTGACGAGATTCACAAGCTGATCACCACGATGGACGACATCCTCGATCTGATGGAGGACGTCGCCACGGCTATTTCGCTGTACGACGTGCAGGCGGTGACCTCCGAAGCGAGCCAGCTGGCGCACATCTGCACGGCCACCTCCGAGCGCGTGCAGTTCGCCGTCAGCCTGCTGTCGGACATGAAGCAGGCCAGCCAGATCCTGAAGGCGTGCGAGGAAATCGACCGTCTGGAATCAGAAGCCGACCGTGTGCTGCGCTCGGCCATGTCGAAGCTTTTCCGCGAAGAAGACAACGTCAAGACGCTGATCAAGCTGAAAGCCATTTACGAACTGCTCGAAACGATTACCGATAAATGTGAGGACGTAGCGAACATCATCGAAGGCATCGTGCTGGAAAACGCATAATGCAATCGATACAACTCGCTATCTGGGTCGTGGCCGGCCTGGTCGCCGTCGCACTGATTTTCGACTTCATGAACGGCTTCCACGACGCGGCGAATTCGATCGCCACGGTCGTGTCGACCGGCGTGCTGAAGCCACAGCAGGCCGTGGCCTTCGCGGCGGCGTTCAACGTTGTCGCGTATTTCGTGTTCCACCTGAAAGTGGCGCAGACAGTCGGCAAGGGCACGATCGACCCGGGTATCGTCGACCACTACGTCATTTTCGGCGCACTGGTTGGGGCGATCGGCTGGAACATCATCACGTGGCATTACGGTATCCCGTCCAGCTCTTCGCATGCGCTGATCGGCGGCCTGGTGGGCGCGGCATTGGCCAAGTCGGGCTGGGGTTCGTTGAATGTCGACGGTCTGATGAAGACAGTGGCGTTCATTTTCATCTCTCCGCTGCTCGGTTTCGTGCTCGGCTCGTTCTTCATGCTGGCGGTGTCGTGGATCTATTTCCGCACGCCACCCAGTAAGGTCGACCGGCGTTTCCGGCGTCTGCAATTGATTTCCGCGGGCTTGTATAGCCTTGGCCACGGCGGAAACGACGCGCAGAAAACCATCGGCATTATCTGGATGTTGCTGATCGCGACGGGCTACGCGTCGTCGATCGCGGATGCGCCGCCGCTGTGGGTGATCGGCGGCTGCTACCTGTCGATGGGTATTGGCACGCTGTTCGGCGGCTGGCGGATCGTCCGCACGATGGGGCAGAAGATCACGAAGCTCAAGCCGGTTGGCGGTTTTTGCGCCGAGACGGGCGGGGCGATCACGCTGTTCACGGCTTCGTGGCTCGGCATTCCGGTGTCCACCACGCATACGATTACCGGCGCGATCGTCGGTGTCGGCGCGACGCAGAAGTTGAGTGCGGTGCGTTGGGGGGTGGCCGGCAACATCGTCTGGGCGTGGATTCTGACGATTCCAGCCTCGGCGGCGCTTTCCGGAGCGGCCTGGTGGCTCGGCCACCGCTTTCTGTAAATGTTGCGCGGACGGCTTTTGCCGTCCGCATGTTTTTTAGGCTTAGCCGCGAAGCCCGAAGCCCGAAGCCCGAAGCCCGAAGCCCGAAGCCCGAAGCCCGAAGCCACGAGGCCAAGAGCACGCCTCCGGCCTCACACCCCTAAAGCGGTATATAAAGCTCGCCGCTCAGATCAGCGGCGTGCTGCCTCCATCCATCGGGACGATTGCGCCCGTCACATAGCTCGCGCGGCGGCTCGCCAGAAACAGCGCGACGTCAGCGATTTCCTCCGGATTTGCATAGCGCCCAAGCGGCACCTTAGCCTGTCCGCGCGCCAGTGCGTCCGCGCTTTCGATGCCTTGCTGCGACGCTTCCAGCTTGACCGCTTCCTCGACTCGCTCGGTCAGCGTCGAACCCGGGTTGATCGCGTTGATGCGGATGCCGTAGCGCGCGTAGTAGTGGGCGAGGCCGACGGTGGCCAGCATCAGCGCGGCATTCGCGGCGCCACCGGCGATGTGGATGTCGCTCGCGATCTTGCCGCCCATGCCGATGATGTTGACGATTGTGCCGGGTGCCGCGCTGTCGCCGGCCTTCACGCGCTCGGCCATGCGGCGCAGCACTTCCTGTTGCGGGTAGATGTAGGGGAAATACTTCGCTTCCATGGTCGCCCGGAAAGCGTCGGCATCGAGCGTTTCCGGGTCGTAGCGGCGCGCCGCGCCGGCGCTGTTGATCAGCACGTCGATTGGGCCGACGGCGGTGCTGACTTCCTCGACGATATCGGCGGCGCTATGCGGTTCGTGCAGATCGGCCCGGGTCCGATGCACGTGCAGTCCTTCCTGCTTTAACTGCTCGTAAGCACGCGCGAGATTGGCGGGGTCGCGCGAGACGATTGCTACTCTGGCGCCCTCCAGCGAGAATGCGCGGGCGCAGGCGAACCCGATGCCCTTGCTGCCGCCCGTGATCAACACCACCTTGTCTTTCAGCCCGAGATCCATCGTCGCCACCCGAAGTCGGAAGAATATCGATGACGATAGCAGATCAGGGGCGTAGCGGGGATGGAGCACGGCGCGGACGTGTCCGTGCGACTAACCAGGATGGCGCGGGCCAATAGCGAATCACGAACCGCCAGCAACCGACCACGACCGCAGCCGTGGCGAGCCACCTATTCCCGCTACTGTCCACGCGATGTCGTCAAAAGCTTCCGTTGGCGAACCGGGCGATGGGATCGTCGGTGGTTTGCGTGGGGGCGGGGACGCCGCGCGATCCTGTCGAGGCCCGCATGATCTGCACGCCGCCGTTGACGTCGGCTTGCTGAGCCTGCCGGGCCTGGCGCGCGGCGACTGAGGCGGGCGGGGGAGGTTCGAAGGCGTCGGCTGCCGCGTCGATAGGATCAGGCGCGCCGGCGGCCGTCGTAGTTTGCGGGACAGTGCGCGTAGCCATTGCCTGTTGTTGGGCCGAAGTGCCGGCGGCGTTATACGCGCTTGTCTGGGCGCCTGGAACCGGCGTCGGCGAGACGGCGCCCGCCGCGCGCGCCTGCAACTGCGCCGCGCTCATGCCGGGTGGCGGCGGCTCGAACGCGTCAGCTTGAGGCGCTGGCGAGGTTGTCGTCGCCGTGGCCGGCTGCAGGCTGGAGGCAGATGCCGCGCGTGTCGTCGCAACGACGCGAGTTGCTTGTTGCGATGTGAGCGGAGACGCCGCGTAGTTCGAGGACGGTTGCGCCGCGGCAGACTTGACCGTTGCCGGCGTCGCACTTGCCGTTGCCACGCCGGCGGACGTGGCGGGTGCCGTGCCCGCTGTCGCGGCCGTCGCGGTTGCCGTCACCGTCGCCGCATACGCCGGCACCGTTTGCGCGCCGCGTTCGGGTTGTGGCGCCGCGGCCTGATAGCTCGGCGTATCGAACGGCACTGGCGTCGCAGCCGGGCCCGCCACGCGGCGAATACCGTCGAAACGTTTGGCCCAATATGGATTGGTCAAATAGTCGAGCCGCACCGTGCCGCCTGTCGACGGTGCATTGACGAAGCGCAGCTTGCCCACATAAATCCCGACGTGCGAATGGGCGCGTCCGGTCGTGTTGAAGAAAATCAGATCGCCTGGCGCGATCCCGTCCGGCTCGATCACTTCGCCGCGTCCGCTCATATCGGCGGTCGTTCTCGGCAAATTCACGGACGCCGCGCGTGACACCACGTAGCGAACCAAACCGCTGCAATCGAAGCCGCTATCTGGCGTATTACCACCCCAACGGTATGGAATGCCGACCAGGCTCATCGCCTGGATCGAAATTTCCTCGCGGCCGATGCTGTGGTCGACGAAATTCGGGAAGCCCGGCGGCGGTGCGCGATAAGCGCCGTTCGCGACCACGACCGATGAACCCGACTCGCGCGACGTCTTTTGCGGCGCGCCGGCGCAAGCGGCGAGCAGCAAAACGGTCAGCAGCGAAAGGGCGAGTCGACACATGACGACGAAGCGAGCGGTAAACGCTCGTTTAAGGGCGGACGATGTCCGGATGGTAGCCCGTCGAACATGGCTCAGGCAAGAATTCTTGACAACTTACTTGAAGTTTGTGCGCTAAGTGTTGCCCATCGGGAACGCGTGTCCAAGAAAAAAGCCGCGTCCGGGGATGATCCGGATGCGGCTTATAGCTGAAGCTAAGGTATTGAAACTTAAAGAATTTCCGACGCGTAATCGGCAAGGCGCGAGCGCTCGCCGCGCGCCAGCGTCACATGTCCGCTGTGCGCCCAGCCCTTGAAGCGGTCGACCACGTAAGTCAGACCCGAGCTGCCTTCCGTCAGGTAGGGCGTATCGATCTGCGCGATATTGCCCAGACAGATGATCTTCGTGCCCGGGCCGGCGCGCGTGACCAGCGTCTTCATCTGCTTCGGCGTCAGGTTTTGCGCCTCGTCGATGATCAGATACTTGTCCACGAACGTACGGCCACGCATGAAGTTCATGCTCTTGACCTTCAGGCGCGAGCGGATCAGTTCCTGAGTCGCGGCGCGGCCCCATTCGCCGGCGGCGTCGTCGGTTTTCTGCAGGACTTCGAGGTTGTCGTCAAATGCACCCATCCACGGTTGCATTTTTTCCTCTTCCGTACCCGGCAGGAAGCCGATGTCTTCACCGACCGGCACCGTTGCACGCGTCACGATGATCTCGTTGTAGCGCTTGTCGTCGAGCACCTGGGCCAAGCCCGCCGCGAG